>CAZXKD010000251.1:0-1500 GCA_964641215.1 uncultured Gemmatimonadaceae bacterium | reverse complement strand
CCGTCGGCGGTGAAGAGCTGCTCGACGCGGTGGGGGGGGGGGGGAGGGAGGGGAGGATGCTGGGCCGCGGCCCCGGCCGGCAGGAGCGCCAGACCCGCGACGATGAGGCCGACCCAGGCCCGCCCGCTCACACCCCAGCCTCGACGGGCGAGCGCGGCCGCAGCGCCAACCACAGGCCGACGCCCATGAAGCCGACCACGCCGCCCACCACCTTGAGCTCGAACGCCAGGCGATTGGCCACGTCCGCGGCGGGCACGAACGCCAGGACGATGGAGAGCGCCACCGCCCCGAGTCCCAGCCACCCGCCGACCGCGTGCCCGAGGGTGCGGACGCGGTGCAACCGCAGGTAGGCCGCGAACAGGTACAGGTACGGAATGAAGAACAGCACGATCGTGGTGTCGACGAGGGCAAGGTAGGCGTCCCGCACCGTCGAGCCCACAAGGCCCGCCACGATGAACAGGGTGGCGACACCGCCCTGGACCAGCAGCGCGACGTGCGGGGTCTGCCACCGCGCGTGCACCTTCCCGAATGCCGGTGGCAGAACTCGATCCACGCCGGCGACGAACGGGATGCGCGCGGTCCCCGCGATCCACGCGCCCACGCCCCCCAGATTGCCCAGGGTGATCAGGGCGGCGATCAGCGCTGCCGCAGGCGCGAGCCACGGAGCGCCCAGCCGCGCGGTCACCGCGGCCGTGGCCTGCGGCAAGCCGTTCGTGATACTCACCGTCTCCGCCGGCAAAGCCACCAGCATCGCCGCCGTGCCCAGCAAGTACGTGACGACGATGCCGATCCCCGACACGACGATGCCGCGCCGCAGCGTCGACACCGGATCCCGGATCTCGTCGCCCAGCGTGGGGGCGAGCTCGAGCCCGGCGAACGCGAACGTCATCGTGGCGAACAGGCTGAGCAGCGGCAGGTCGAAGTGGCTGGGCAGCAAGGCCGGGGCCGTGAACGGTGTCGCGCTGCCGTACGTCGCCAGGGACCACGCCGCGAGCGCCACGAAAATCGCCGCTGGCAGCCAGGTGCCGTACGCTCCGAGGTTCTGCACCCACTTCCCCACCCGCAGCCCGACGAGGTTGAACCCGAGAGCGAGCCACAGGTTGCCGAGGGAGAAGGCGGCGATGAACCACTTGTCTTCGGCCAGGTGGACGAAGCCGGGGCCGCCGACATAGGCGAAGATCGCTGCGCTCGTGAGCAGCAGCGAGGGATAGTAGACCAGATTGTTCACCCAGTAGCCCCACCCGGCGATGAACCCGTGCGTGGGACCGAAGGCCCGCGTCGCCCAGCGGTACAAGCCGCCCTCGCCGGGGTCGATGTCGGTGAGCTCCCGCACCGCCATGGCGGATGGGAGGAAGAAGATCACCATCGCCAAGACCCACAGCGCCAGACTCGCGGGACCGATCCGGCCGGCCGTCGTCAGCCAGCGCAGCCCGACGATCGCCGTGATATTGAAGAGCACGACGTCGCGCAGCGACATCACCCGGGGCAGCCGGGTCATCG
>CAZXKD010000250.1:0-1525 GCA_964641215.1 uncultured Gemmatimonadaceae bacterium | reverse complement strand
GGGAGCGTGCCCTCGCGCGCGAGCCGCTGCCGGAGCGACTCGCCCGCGATGTAGGGCATGACGTAGTAGAGGAACCCGGCGGCCTCGCCCGAGTCGAGCAGCGGGAGGATGTGCGGGTGGGTGAGCCCCGCGGCGATCTGGATCTCGCGGAGGAACCGCCCGGCGCCGAGCGCCTGCCCGATGCCCGGCTGGAGCAACTTGATGGCGACCTTGCGGTGGTGCCGGAGGTCCTCGGCCAGCCAGACGGTCGCCATGCCCCCCTGCCCCACCTGCCGCTCGAGGCGATAGCGATCGGCCACGGCGGCCTTGAAGGCGTCGAGCGAGCCGGCGGGGGGAGGTCCGGACATGCCCCGCAACTTACCGGGTGAAGAGTGAACAGTGAACAGTAAACAGTAAACAGGAAGCCAGGGCCGCCACCCCTGTTCACTGTTCACTGTTCACTGTTGATTGTTCACCGTTCACCTGGCCCCGCTAGCCTTCCCCGCCAAACCCGTGCAGATTTTGCCCGTCTCCCTCCACCAGGGTAAGGCCTGCCCGACCCCACGGCGCCGTTCGCTGACGCTCTGCGCGACCGCTACACGATCGAGCGCGAGCTCGGACGGGGCGGCATGGCCACTGTCTTTCTCGCCCGCGACGTCCGGCACAAGCGCCCGGTCGCCCTCAAGACCCTGCACACCGAGATCGCCGCCTCGCTGGGCGCCGAGCGCTTCGAGCGGGAGATCGAGATCGCGGCCCGGCTCCAACACCCCCACATCCTGACCGTTCTCGACTCCGGCGAAGCCGGCGGCCGGCTCTGGTTCACCATGCCTTATGTGCAGGGTGAGTCGCTCCGGGACCGCCTCCGGCGGGAGAAGCAGCTGCCGGTGGACGAGGCGCTCCGGATCGCGCGCGAGGTGGCCCAGGCGCTGGAGTACGCCCACCAGGAGGGAATCGTCCACCGGGACATCAAGCCGGAGAACATCCTCCTCACCAAGGACGGCTCGACTCTCGTCGCCGACTTCGGCATCGCGCGGGCGTTGAGCGGTGATGCCCACCTCACCCAGACCGGCATGAGTGTCGGCACGCCGGCCTACATGAGTCCGGAGCAGGCGAGCGGCGACAAGACGATCGACGCCCGCACCGACGTCTACTCACTTGGCGCCGTGCTCTACGAGATGCTGGCCGGCGAGCCGCCCTACACCGGGCCCACGGCGCAGGCGATCATCCTCAAGCGCTTCTCGGAGCCGGTGCCGAGCGTCCGCAAGGCGCGGCCAAGCGTCCCCGAGGGTCTGGACCAGGCGATCCACCGGGCGCTGGCGCCGATCCCGGCGGACCGGTTCGCCACTGCCGCCGACTTCGGGCGGGCACTCCAGACGGGAGCAACGGGGGCCACTGCGTCCACCGCCCCACCCGTCGCCACAACGACCGGCGTTGCGCCGACGGCTGTTTCGACGCCGGTCGTCGGCCTGCCGGGGGCGGGCGAAGCCCCGACCGGGTCGGCTCGTCCCGCGGTCCAGGCTCGCCGGCTTCCGGTCACCGCGATCGC
>CAZXKD010000249.1:0-1597 GCA_964641215.1 uncultured Gemmatimonadaceae bacterium | reverse complement strand
CCGGCGCCGAGCTCGCGCTCGATGGCATAACGGTCCGTGAGAGCTGCGGTGAGACGGGCGGTGTCGGTCATCGCATGGCGTGCCTGAATCAAGATGCGGCGCTCGGCGGGGAGCCGCCAGAAGACTGGCGATCGCGGGCCGTGCTCTAACCCCAGAACCAGCAGGGCCCTATCTTTGGCGCCCGATGCCCCTCGATCACCGAGTCCTTGAAAGTCGCCTTCGGGGATCGCGACGCGTTGCCGAGCAACGTGATCCTGAACCGGACGACGCACCTGGGGACGCACTGACGTGACGGACGTTCGAGTATCCATGGCCCGCTCCTGCTGGCGCACGACCTCAACCGCCTGTACTCCGTGACCGAGCTGCTCACGCGCCTCCAGACTGCGTTGGGCGACGCCTACCGGGTGGAGAAGGAGCTCGGCGGCGGCGGGATGAGCCGCGTGTTTGTGGCGGAGGAACGGGAACTGGGCCGTCGCGTCGTCGTGAAGGTCCTCCCCCCCGAGGTAGCCGGCGGCGTCAATCTCGAGCGCTTCCGCCGCGAGATCCAACTCGCCGCGTCGCTCCAACACCCCCACATCGTTCCGCTCCTGACCGCCGGACACGCGGAGGAGCTCCTGTACTACACGATGCCCCTGATTGACGGCGAGTCGCTGCGGTCCAAGCTCGCGCGGGAAGGCGAGCAGCCGATGCCCGAGGCGATCCGGATCCTGCGCGACGTGGTCGATGCCCTGGTATGCGCCCACGCGCACGGGGTCGTGCACCGCGATATCAAGCCGGACAACGTGCTCATCTCCGGCCATCATGCGGTGGTAACGGATTTCGGGGTGTCCAAGGCCCTGAGCGAATCGACCGGCGCGTCGGCAATCACCTCCGTGGGTGTGGCGCTGGGCACACCTGCGTATATGGCCCCCGAGCAGGCGACGGCCGATCCCCACACCGACCACCGCTGCGATCTCTACGCCGTTGGCGCGCTGGGCTACGAGATGCTCACCGGCCGCCCGCCCTTCCTGGGGTTGACGCCGCAACAGGTCCTCGCGGCCCAGGTCACCCAGCCGCCGGAGCCCGTCGCCCGTTACCGCGGTGCGGTGCCCCCGGCGCTGGCAGCGCTGGTGATGCGCAGCCTCGAGAAGTCACCAGCCGATCGCTGGCAGACAGCGGAGGAAGTGTTCCACCAACTCGAGGCGATGGCGACCCCGAGCGGAGGAACAACGCCGACCGGCGCCCATCCTGTCGCGCGGGCACGGGGCGTGTCACGCCGATTCATTTGGGGACTCGGCGCGGCGGGTCTCGTGGCCCTCATCGGCGCCGTCGTTCTCAGCCGTCCCAGAGCAGACACCCTAACCCTCGGGGCGGTCACCCAAATCACCTTTGAGCCCGGGCTCGAGATCGAGCCCGCGATCTCGCCCGATGGAAAGTTTGTGGCCTACGCGGCGGGCCCCATGTCGGCCCTGCGCATCTATCTGCGTCAGGCGGGCGGGCGGCCCGTCGCGCTCACCACGGATTCGGGTGCGCCCGAGCGGCGCCCCCTCTGGTCCCCCGACGGCACGCGGATGCTGTTCGAGACGGACGTCGACCTCTTCCTCGTGCCGGCCCTCGG
>CAZXKD010000248.1:0-1652 GCA_964641215.1 uncultured Gemmatimonadaceae bacterium | reverse complement strand
TGGTAAGTGTCAGGACCTCCCGGTCAGGAAAGTGTCAGCACCTCCCGGTCGCTATGATGGTGGCAAACGGTGAGGAGGGTGTTGAGGGCATGGCTCAAAAAGGGCGCGGGAGACCAGGCGGCGAGAGCTCGTCGCGGCCGTGCGGCGAGGCCGGGCGTTGCGCCAGGTGGCGCGCGACGCGGGCGTCAGCCTCTCCACGGTACAGCTGTGGGTCGGGCGAGCCCAGCACCGGCGGCTGGACGAGGTGGACTGGGCCGATCGGTCCTCCCGGCCGCGCCGGACCTCTCGCACCCGACGGCCCCTTGAGGATCTGGTTCTGCAGGTACGACAGGAGCTGAGGGACATCAGCGACCTCGGGGAGTTTGGCGCCGCCGTCATCCGGGCCGAACTGCTGGCCCGGGACGTGGTCGGCGTGCCGTCGGTGCGAACGGTCGGCCGGATTCTCGAGCGGCGCGGCGTGCTCGATGCCCGCCGGCGGGTGCGGCGACCCCCACCGCCGCGGGGATGGTACCTGCCGGCGGTCGCGCGCGGCGACGCGGAGCTCGAGAGCGTCGACATCATCGAGGGGCTCTATATTCGTGGGGGCCCGCACGTCGAAGTGATCAACCTGCTCTCCTTTCACGGGGGTGTGGTCGCCTCGTGGCCGACGTCGCGGGTCACGGCGAAGACCGTGGTAGACGCCCTCGTGGAGCACTGGCGCGCGCTCGGCCTCCCCACGTACGCCCAGTTCGACAACGACGCCATCTTCCAAGGCCCGCATCATCACCGGGACTCGATTGGCCGCGTGACCCGCCTCTGCTTGAGCCTCGGGGTGACGCCGGTCTTCGCGCCGCCGCGGGAACCCGGGTTCCAAGCGGCCATTGAGTCCTTCAACGGGCGCTGGCAAGCGAAAGTCTGGGCGCGCGCGTGGCACGACAGCCTGGCCAGCGTCCAGCAGCAATCCGCGCGCTACGTGACCGCCCTGCGCCGGCGCGCGGCGGCCCGCACCGACACCGCGCCCGTACGCCGGCCGATCTCACCGGCGTGGACCCTCGACTTGCAGACGCCTCCTCGCGGGGTGCTGATCTACCTGCGCCGCACCACCGAACGTGGCGCGGTCCATCTCCTCGGCCGGACCTTCGACATCGACCCGACGTGGCCCTTCCGACTCGTTCGGTGTGAAGTCCACCTCGATGTCGGCTCCCTGCGCTGCTACGCCCTACGGCGTCGGCAGCCGGACCAGCAGCCCCTCCTCGCCGAGATTCCCTACGCGCTGCCGCGTCGTCGCTTTTATGAGTGACCGGCAGGTGGTGACACTTGCACCCAACCCATCCTTCAAGTGACCGGGAGGTCGTGACACCTGGCCGGCTATGCACTATGCTACAGTGCGCTCGGAAAGGAGGACCCATCCATGGCGGACGCGGTGCACCTCGGCAGCGGCAAGGTCCGCGAGCTGTACGCCCTCGACGACGAGCGGCTGCTCCTCGTGGCCTCGGACCGCATCTCCACCTTCGACGTCGTGCTGCCCACCGCCGTCCCGGACAAGGGACGGGTGCTGACCGGCCTGGCCGGCTTCTGGTTCGCCCGCACGCGGTCCATCTGCCCGAACCATCTCCTCGCGCTCCGCCCGGACGGCCGCTCCACCGAGTGCCGCCGGCTCGAGATGCTGCCGA
>CAZXKD010000247.1:0-1712 GCA_964641215.1 uncultured Gemmatimonadaceae bacterium | reverse complement strand
ACTCGGCGACGCGACGTGGCGGCGCGGCGGGGTTCTGCGCCGCGAGCAGGAGCACAGCGAGCGCGATCGTCACATCAGAACTGGAAGCCGATGCCGAAGCTCAGCACCTCGTGCTCTCCGAGGCCGGCCGCGTTCCGGACCAGCTGGTAGTCCCCCTTGAACGCCGTGTTCCAGGTGGGCTTATAGGTCACCCCGAAGGTTGTGATGCGACGCGCCAGCGTGCGGTCGCGCGTCACACCTGCGGGCACGTCCGCCTGAGTGTCGTAGCGCTCGTGGCGGACGAACGCGTTGAGCTTCGCGGACGAAGTGGGGGCGAGCGCGCGCAGCAGATTGTAGGCCCCCTCGACGTAGCCGCCCGCGATCCGGCTGCCCGCGCCTCTCCCGTACACGGCGTTGATTCGCTGCGCGTCGCTCACGCTGATATTGGCGATGACGGTGCGGAGCGCCACCGGCCCGGCATCGTAACGCGCGTCCGCCGAGACCAGGGTCACCGGGGCGCCGAACGTCCCCGTCGCCACCGCCGTATTCGTGTCCGCGCTGCCCCCGTACCAGAACGAGGCGCCAATCTTCAATCCGGGGCGGGCCCACTCGAGGCGACCGGTGAGGGAGGGGTTGGCAAAGCTCGCCCGACGGCCTTCCTGGCGCCCCTCCCGAAGCCCCGCAGCGGCCGTGAAGCCGTCCGCGCGGAGCCCGTTCACGAGGTAGACCCGGTACGCGAGCCCGCTGCCTCCGGGAATAGTTCCGACGGCGCCCACTCCGATCTCACGCCAGGTGGTAGGGATTACGTCCGTATCGAACCCCGGACGCTCTACCCCATTGAAGGTGGGCGGCTCGTGCGTTTCGTTGATGATCCCGACGGGCGGCAAAACCAGCCCGGTTCGGAGTGTCACCCAGTCGGCGAGGCGGAAGTCCATGAATGCCTGTTCGAGTGCGACCTCTCCCCCCGCCGACCCGCCTTCGACCTTCGCGTCCTCCACCTCGAGCTCGGATCGGAATGTGAGGCGGTCGTCGAAGCTGTGGGCGAGGTAGACGACGAACCGGGCCAGGTTCACCTCGGGTCGGCTCCCCGCGCCGGTAGGGTCGGTGTAGTGCACCTCGCCGTATCCGCCGAGGGTAGTGTGCTCCTGTGCGGCGGCCATTCGGCCGTGGAGCGCTATGAGGCCGAGCGCCAGGGCCGCGAGCGTGAGGCGCATTTTAGTTGATAACCATTCTCAATCGTTGGATAGCCGAATTTATCAGTCGGGATTCGGCCGGTCAAGCAGATTATTGTTGTGCCTCGGAGTGGGAGGGCCCTCTTGGATTCGGTCATTCAGTCGCTGCTCACCGTGCTCCTGCTGCTGGCCGCGGTCGGGGTGAGCTGGGGTGCGATCCGCCTCAAGCGCCGCCTCGAGCAGAGCGAGCGCGAGCGGCGGCGCGCCGCGGACGAGCTCAACCGCCGCCTCTCCGAGCTGTTTTCACTGCAAGAGCTGTCCTACATCCTGTCGGGCTCGCTGCAGCTCGACCGCATCACGCAGCAGGTGGTTCGCTATGCAATGCGGTTCCTCGACGCGCAGGGGGCCCTGATCGCTCTGGCGCCCGAGGGCGAGGGGGCAGGAACGGGGGGGCCGGGGGCGGCGGGGGGGCGCGTAGCGGCAGCAGAGTCGCCCGCCCTGCGGGTCACGGCGGCGGAAGGGACCCGGGCGCCCCGCGTCAGACGGCCCGCTCGACCCAAA
>CAZXKD010000246.1:0-1776 GCA_964641215.1 uncultured Gemmatimonadaceae bacterium | reverse complement strand
GCTCGCCCGCATGGACGGCGTTCGGGAGACGGGCCGCGAGGAGCCGTGGCCCGCCACCGCGGTGGCGGTCGATGCGCTGCTGGGCACGGGCGCCGCGGGACCAGCACGAGGCGAGGTGCTGGCGCTCGCGCAGCGGCTCGTCGCCTACGGCGCGCCGATCGCCGCGCTGGACGGCCCCACCGGTCTCGACTTGTCCAGCGGCGAGGCGCATGGCCCCGTGCGCGCCGACCTCTCGATCACGTTCGGCGGTCCGCGTCGCGGTCACCTCCTGGCGCGCGAATGGTGCGGCAAGATCGTGGTCGTGGACATCGGACTGCCGCCCCCGGATCCGGTGTGGCCGCTGCTCGTCACCGATCGGTGGGCTGGTGCGCGTCTCCCCAAGCTCTCGCCCACGATGCACAAGGGGGACCGCGGCCGGGTGACGGTCGTGGGCGGCAATAATGGGATGACCGGCGCGGCGCTGCATGCCGCACGTGCCGCTCTCGCCGCCGGCGCTGGACTGGTGAAGCTGGTAGCGGCCAAAGCGACGATCGCGGCCGCGCGCGCCAGCCTCCCCGACGTCCTCACCATCGAGTCGGCGCTCGGCCCCGAACTCGAGCCGGACGTCGGTGAAGCACTCGAGTGGGCCGACGCCCTCGTGATCGGACCGGGGTTGGGCCGCGAACCGGCGCGAGGCCAGTTCCTCAAAGCCGCCCTCGGGTGCCGCGCCGTTCCCACGGTCATCGACGCCGATGCGCTCACGCTGTTCCAGGGTCCCCTCCCGGCCCCGCCCCCCGACCGCCCGGTCGTTCTCACGCCCCATCTGGGAGAGTTCCGCGCCCACTTCGGCGATCAGCTCGCCGACGAAGCGGCAAACGACCGTTGGGCGGCCACCGTGAAGGCGGCGCAGAAGACGAAGGGCACCGTGTTGCTGAAAGGGGTGCCGACCGTGATCGCGGACCTGCGCGGCCCGATCCATGTCGTGGCCAGCGGCAACCCGGGACTCGCCACTGGCGGATCGGGTGACCTCCTGGCGGGTTTCGTCGGCGCGTTCCTTGCGCGGGGCAGTGTTGGGCCTGAGGCTGCCGCCCTGGGCGCGCACGCACTGGGACGCGCGGCGGAGCACGGGGCCCGGCAGTGGAGCGCGCGCAGCCTGCGGCCCGCCGACGTGCTCGCCGCCTTGCCCGACATCTGGCGCGCCTGGACAAACACGCAGCCGGCCGGGCCCCCGGTGTTGACCGTGCTGGAGCCGCCGGAGACGGCGTGAGAGTCGCGCCGCTGCACCTCGGCGCGGGCGGTGAGTTCGACCGCCTGCGCGCGATTTTCGCGACGCTCGGCGCCGCGGGACACGGCCTCGGAGATGACTGCGCGCTCGTCACGATCGGCGGCCGCACCCTCGCCATCAGCATCGACTTGTCGCTCGAAGGTGTCCACTTCCGCACCGATTGGCTGTCGTTTCAGGAGATCGGCTGGCGCGCGACGGCGGCTGCTGTCTCCGATCTCGCGGCCGAGGGGGCGGAGCCGATCGGAGTGCTCGTGTCGGTGGGACTGCCGGTGGGAGGACAGCGAAGGGGGAGGGAGGGGGAGAGGGAGAGGGACGACCGAGATCCTGCTGTTGAGATCATGGCGGGCGTCGCTGCCGCGGCGCGACGCGTCGGGGCCAGCGTACTCGGCGGCGATTTGGTCCGCTCCCCACGCTACCTCGTGGACGTGTGCGCGCTCGGGGTGGCGCCGCGGCCGGTGCGGCGCAGCGGCGCCCGCCCCGGCGACGGGGTGTGGGTGACGGGGCGCCTGGGC
>CAZXKD010000245.1:0-1782 GCA_964641215.1 uncultured Gemmatimonadaceae bacterium | reverse complement strand
TCGGCCGGCTCATGTCCGAGCTGGCCCGGGCGGAGGGTGTGCGCGAGGTGGCGCCCGACGGACCATGGCCCACCGCGGGGCTCGCGGTCGACGCGCTGCTCGGCACCGGCGCGTCGGGACCGCCGCGTCCCAACGTCGCCCCCTTGCTGGAGCGGATCGCGGATCTCTCGATGCCCGTCGTGGCGATCGACGGTCCGACCGGGGTGGACCTCATGAGTGGAACGGTCCACGGCACCGCGCAGGCCGCGCTCTCGATCACGTTCGGGGGCCTCCGCCGGGGGCACCTGCTCGCTCGCGACGACGTGGGCGACGTCGTGGTGGTCGACATCGGGCACCCGCCCGCGTCACCGACATGGCCGGCGCTGGTCACCGACACCGACGCGGCGGGCTGGCTGCCCCGCCTCCGCGCATCCGACCACAAGGGCGTGCGCGGACGGGTCGTCGTGATCGGTGGGTCGGCGGGCATGACGGGAGCCATCCGGCTCGCGGGACGGGCCGCGTTCGGCGCGGGAGCGGGGCTGGTCCACGCCGTCGCGCCGGCCGACACCGTGGCCGCGCTGGTGCAGGCAGAACCGGATCTCCAGACCTTTGCCCACGACCTCGAGCGACCGCCCACGGCAGCGCTGCTCGACCTCGTGCACCGCGCCGACGCGCTTACGATCGGCCCGGGGCTCGGCCGAGCCCCCGGTCGCCGCGCGCTGGTGTGCGCGCTCATCGAGGCTTCATCCCGCGTCGTGCTGGATGCGGATGGCCTGGTCGCCTTCCAGGGCGCGACGGCCGAATTGCGGCGGCTCGCCGAGGGACGTGGGCTCGTGCTGACGCCGCATCCGGGAGAATTTCGGACGCTGTTTCCCGCGCTCGAGGGACGGCGTGAGGTGGACCCCTGGGCGGCGGCCGCCGCCGGCGCCGAAGAGGTCGGTTGCACGGTGCTGCTCAAGGGCGTCCCAACCGTGATCGCGACCCCGGGCGAAAACCTGCTCACGGTGGCGGCGGGAAACCCGGGGCTCGCCACCGGCGGCAGCGGCGATCTCCTCTCCGGCCTCGTGAGCACGGCGCTGGCGCACGGTCTCACACCCGAAATCGCCGCCGCCCTCGGCGCGCAGATCCTTGGCCGAGCCGCCGACCTGGCTGCGCGCCGCGTGTCCGCGCGCAGCATGCGGCCCATGGACGTCGTGGCCGCGCTGCCCGATCTCTGGCGCGAGTGGGAGGTGCTCCGCGTCGCCGGACCGGTTGCAAGCCCGCCCATCGTCTTCGAGCTGCCCAAGCCGCAGGTCGTCTGATGGGCTCCGACCCGTGACGTCCCCCGCGCTCGGCCCCGGCGCCGAATTCGATATCATCCGCGCCATCGCCCGCAAGCTCGGTGCTGCCGCCGGCCCGCTCGCCGACGACTGCGCGCTCATCCCCGACGGCGCCACCACGCTCGCGCTCAGCACCGACGTCTCCGTCGAGAACGTCCATTTTCGCCGTGACTGGCTCGAGGCCCACGAGAGTGGCTGGCGCGCCGCGGCGGGCGCGCTCTCGGATCTCGCGGCCGAGGGTGCGGAGGTCATCGGCGTGCTCGCCGCGGTGACGGCGCCCAAGAGCGCAGCCGAGCGGGACCTCGTGGAGCTGATGCGCGGCGTGGGCGAGGCGACCGCGGCGGTGCGCGGCACCGTGCTGGGTGGCGATCTCTCGAGCGGTCCGCTGTGGGGCATCACGATCACCGTCCTGGGTCGCGCGGCGCGGCCGGTGACCCGGGCGGGCGCGCGGCCCGGCGACGGCCTCTGGGTCACCGGGACGCTC
>CAZXKD010000244.1:0-1880 GCA_964641215.1 uncultured Gemmatimonadaceae bacterium | reverse complement strand
TCCGAACGACCGCGACGAGACCATCGGCCCGAACAAGCCGTTTGCGGACCTGGCGCACGGCCTGGCCGCCGCGGGAATCGCGACGTTGCGTTACGACAAGCGCACCTTCGCGCTGCGTGGCCGTCTCGACGCACGCACGATCACTGTGGACCAGGAGGTGATCGACGATGCCGTCGCCGCGGTCGCCCTGGCCCGCACGCTGCCCGAAGTGGATTCGGCGCGCGTCTATCTGGCGGGCCACAGCCTCGGGGGCACGCTCGCGCCGCTGATCGCCGCCCGGGCGCCGGCCGGCAGCCTCCGCGGCCTGATCCTGCTGGCGCCGGGCGCTCGGCCGCTGGACGCCGCGGTGGTGGAGCAGATCACCATGCGACTGCGCCTGGCTGGCCAGGCGCCCCACGAGATCGCGCTGCAGGTGCAGGCCCTGAAGGACAGCTTCGCGCGGGTGCGCACGGGCGAGGCTCCCGACAGCGAGGTCGTGTTCTTCGCCCCGGCGCGCTACTGGCGTGACCTGTTCAGCCGCCAGCCCCTCGAGACGCTGGCCGCCTTGCCGCTCCCGGTGCTGGTGCTGCAAGGGGGCAAGGACTATCAAGTGACGCGGGCCGACTACGATCTCGTCGCCGCGGCCCTCGCGGGCCGGCCCGCGGCGCAGCGTGAGCTCCGCTGGTTCCCGGACTTGGACCATCTGTTTCTCGCCGTTGCGGGCGAGTCCACCGGGGCCGAATACGGCGTGCCGGGGCACGTCGACCCGCGGGTGGTCGCCGCCATCGCCGAGTGGATCCGGCCCTAAGCGGGGTGTGCACTTTGCGTTACAAAGTACTTGTCAATCCACGGGCGCCCCGCTAGATTGTCTCCCATGTCGGCGCCCCGGCCCCTGCACGACCGCGCCATCGAGAACCTGCGCTTCATCCGCGACACGATGGAGCGCGCCAGCGCCTTCACCGCGGTGCCCGGCTGGGGCCAGGTGGGCATCGGCGTCACGGCCCTCGCCGCAGCGGCGGTCGCGGCCCGGCAGCCCTCCCCCCTGGCCTGGATCGCGACCTGGCTAGTGGAGTGCTTCCTGGCGCTGGCGGTCGGCGGCTGGGCCATGGTGCGCAAGGCCCGCGCCGCCCACGACCCCATTCTCTCGGGCCCCGGCCGGCGCTTCAGCCTGAGCTTCCTGCCGCCGTTCGTGGCCGGGGGGCTGCTGACCTTCGCGCTGTACTTCGGCGCCGACACTGCCCGGCTGCCGGGGACCTGGCTGCTGCTCTACGGCGCCGGGGTGACGACCGGCGGGGCGTTTTCGGTGCGGGTCGTGCCGATCATGGGGCTGTGTTTCATGCTCGTCGGCGCTGCGGCGCTGTTCACGCCCGCGGCTTGGGGCAACTGGTGGATGGCGGCGGGGTTCGGCGGGTTGCACCTCGTATTCGGCGGCATCATCGCCCGGAGGTACGGTGGCTAAGACCAACGTTGTCCGGAGGCCGGACGCCGGAACGGCCGCGCCCGGCGACCCGCGCCGGCGCGCCGCGCAGGCGATCGGGTTCGACCGGCTGATTCACGAGCGGGTGCGGCTGGGTATCGTGAGCGCCCTCGCGGTGAGCGAGAGCCTCACCTTCAACGAGCTGAAGGCGCTGCTCAAGGCGAGCGACGGTAACCTGAGCGTGCACGCGCGCAAGCTCGAGGAAGCCGAGTACGTCACCTGCACCAAGTCGTTCGCGGGTCGGGTGCCGAAGACACAGTACCGGCTCACGGCCACGGGGCGGCGCGCCCTGCAGCGCTACCTCGACCACATGGAGGCGCTGATCCGCGCGACGCGCGAGCGGTGAGCGTGGGCGGCCTCTTTTTTTTGAGGACGAACTTTATGAAGCAAAGTACTTCCCTGCATGTCGCGATCATCATGGACG
>CAZXKD010000243.1:0-2022 GCA_964641215.1 uncultured Gemmatimonadaceae bacterium | reverse complement strand
GGAGCTACTAAATCTCACCGGAGATCTCGATCGGTTGTTTCGCTAGTCTGCGCGATTAACGCGGTTTAGTGTCCCCGAATCGGAAATGACAGTTTGTCCCATTTCCGGAACGTGTCTCTCCATAGTGTCGCAATAAGCGACCGCGTGTCGGCGGTTCGACTCCGCCGCTAGCCACTCGCATCTCCCAACCCTGACCGGACTACTCCCCTGCCACCAGCCGCGCGAAGCGCGGGTTGCCCCAAAGAGGGGCCCCGATCGGATCGGCGCGGAGCCGGCCAGCGGAGAAGATTGACGGCACCGCGAGCAGGGCTTCGAGTTGATCCAGGGCGGCGCTGGTGTCGCCGAGCACGGTGCAGACCTCGGCCAACGCTGCCGGGCCCGCCTGCCCAAAGAGTGCATCCTTCGACGCCGGCAGGATGGCGACCGCGCGCTGGCCCGCCTGGATGGCTTCGGCGCCTCGCCCGAGAAAGGCATCAGCGACCGCCAAGGTGGCTTGGGTGAATACGTCATCCTCGTGCCGGGTAATGATTGCGAGCGCGTCGCTGCGGGTCGAGCTGTAATACGCGCGAGCCTTCGCGCGCTCACCGCGATACCGATGGACGGCGGCCTTGAACGCGAAGTAGGCGAGCGCATCGCGAGCGAAGGAGGCCGGGGTGAGTCGCGCGACTTCTGCGTGGTAGCCGGCGGCGGCGAGCAGACTCCGGGTGGATGCTGCGGCAGCCCCTTCCATGAGGCGCCCGATCGGCTCAGCGCTTGCTGCAGGACGCGCCGGGGCTTGTCCAGGCTTCCCTCCCAGTTCAGATAGAGCCGCAGCGTTCCTCTGCCAGAGTGAGCGACGAGCCGGATAGGAGCCCAACGGCGACGTCCCAGCGCATCGTCCCGGTTGCAGCTTCGGAATGGATTAGTGGTCCTCCTCCCGCCCCGACCGTCGGGCCCCAAGTGGCGCTGGCATCACCGCCGCCGCCGTGCCCCGCCATCGCTGGGGATCGTGCTGCTGGCCGTCGCACTGGGGGTCACGCTCTGGGCGGCACTCCGGAGCCGGTCCGAGTAGGCGGCCCAGGTACGCTCTCGGAGCAACCCCCTTCGCAGGAATGGTCGTGCGTGGCCCTCTCTCTAGCACACCTCTGATACATGGCCCGCGGGGCCCTTGACCTACTGGGACTTACACGTAGCAGGAGGTTTCCAATCCACAGCGCGGCATCATCCGACTCCTCAAGCGCCCATCGAAACTAGGCCTGCCAAAACTAGGGCGACACCTCAACGACGATTCCAAGGCGTGCCGCGATCGCCGAGACTCGGACGTTCGTAGCGGAGCGCGCCGGCCAGCAGGTCCCAGCCGGCTGGGTGTCGGGTTTCTCTCGGTGATTGCGATTTCCCAGTAGACCGACAAATCCGCGGCAGCCGCTGCGGGTGGCAGTCGGGCTGACGACGCCGCGCCCTAGCACGAGGCGCCAGGTCCTCAGGCAGGAAAGGAGCAGCTCACCATGATGCAGCGAACCCCGACGCCGCGTGTCACGCGAGGGTATTCGGGAGCACTCCTCGCGCTGGCGGGGGGGCTCGGGGCCCTCCTGCTGGCCGGCTGCGGCTCGTCCACCCCGACGAGCCCCTCCTCCCCGGCGACCCCCTCATCCGCCACGGGCAGCCTGGGCGTGGCGATCACGGCCCCCGCCGGCGTGACGCCGAGTGTGACGGTCAGCGGTCCCGGGGGCTACCACCAGAGCCTGAGCGCCACGCAGACCTTAAGCGGGCTCACGGCCGGGAGCTACACGGTGACGGCGGCGTCGGTGACGGTGGCCAACCCGATCGTGGCCACGGTCTACGACGCGACGGTCACCGGGGGCACGGCCACGGTGACGGCGGGGGCGACGGCCACGGCCAGCGTGGGCTACGCGGCGCGGCCGGGCAGCGGCCAACTCTGGGTCGCCAACGGTAACGGCGCTGGGACCATCGTGGCCTACACGACAGCGCAGCTCGGCGCGAGCACCGGGGCGGCACCTACCACCGCGCTCGTCGCCACGGGTT
>CAZXKD010000242.1:0-2076 GCA_964641215.1 uncultured Gemmatimonadaceae bacterium | reverse complement strand
CCCAACCCCTACGCGGGCGTCGGCCGCAACGATCCCTGCCCCTGCGGCAGCGGCAGGAAGTTCAAGAAATGCCACGGAGCGGCGCTGTAAGGCGTTGATTTGGTACCGTCCCCGAAGCGGCATGGGCTAGGTTGGCTCATGCCGCTTCTCCTTTCCGAGCACCCGGAGCACGACCGCCCCCGCGAGCGTTTCTGGGCCGTCGGCGCGGCCGCGTTGACGGCGCAAGAGCTCCTGGCGATTCTCCTGGGGACGGGCTGTGCCGGTCGGGACGCGCTTGCGGTGGCCGCCGACCTCTTGGCGCGGGTGGAAGGGTCGCTGCGCCGGCTGGTCGGCCGGCCGGGGGCCGAGTTGGCGCAGGTGCCGGGAGTAGGGCGGGCCAAGGCGGCGCGCCTGCTGGCCGCGCTGGAGTTGGGCCGCCGCGTGGCCGCGGAGACCGAGCCGGCTCCACAGCGGATCGCAGGGCCGGCCGACGTGCACCGCTATTACGCCCCCCGGCTGCGGGACCTGGCCGTGGAGGAATTTCACGTCCTGGCGCTGGGAAGCCAGAGTCAGGTGCTGGCGGACCTCCTGATCACCCGGGGGATCCTGAACAGCTCGCTGGTGCACCCGCGCGAGGTGTTCCGCGGGGCCATCGCCGAGGCGGCGGCGGGCATCATCGTCGTACACAACCACCCGAGCGGCGACCCGACGCCCTCGGCCGACGACCGGGCGGTGACCCGGCAGCTGGTGGACGCGGGACGCCTGCTCGACGTCCCGGTGTACGACCACGTGATCGTGGGAGGAGCGCGCTTCGTGAGCTTCGCGGAGGCCGGGCTGCTGTGACCAGTACCGCGCCCATCCTCGCCCCCGAGCTGGCCAAGGCCGTCGCGGCCCAACGCGACCGCCTGGACCTCGACCTGCTCACGCGCGCCTATCAGTTCAGCGCCCGCGCCCACCGGGGCCAGAAGCGCCAATCGGGGGATGATTTCGTCTCCCACAGCGTGGCCGTCGCGACCATCCTCGCCGAGCAGCAGATGGATTCCACGACGATCGCCACGGCGTTGCTGCACGACGTCGTCGAAGACGCCGGCGTCAGCGTGGACGATATCCGGCGCGATTTCGGCGGAGAGGTCGCCGACCTGGTGGACGGGCTCACCAAGCTGTCCAGCCTGACGTTCCGCTCCACCGCCGAGGAGCAGGCGGAAAACTACCGCAAGCTACTGCTGTCCATCGCCAAGGACGCGCGGGTCATCATCATCAAGCTGGCCGACCGGCTGCACAACATGCGCACGCTCGAGCATCTGGACGCGGAGAAGCAGCGGCGCATCGCGATGGAGACCCGGGAGATCTACGCTCCCCTGGCGCACCGCTTCGGGATGGCAGGCATGAAGGCCGAGCTCGAGGACCTGGCGTTCCGGTTCCTGGAGAGACCGGATTATCGGACGCTGGTGCGGCAGATCCGCGCCCGGCGCACCGACCGGGAGAAGACCATCGAGCGGCTGCGGGTGCCGCTCGCCGAAGACCTCACGCGGGCCGGCCTGACGGGCTTCGAGATCACCGGCCGGCCCAAGAACCTGTGGTCGATCTACAAGAAGATGAAGCAGCGCGGCAAGCCGTTCGAGGAGATCTACGACCTCCTCGCGGTCCGCGTGCTGGTGAACAGCGTCGCGGAGTGCTATCACGTGCTGGGCGTGATCCACCACAAGTGGACGCCGCTCCAGGAGCGGATCAAGGACTACATCGCCAGCCCCAAGTCGAACGGCTACCAGTCGCTGCACACCACCGTCTTCGGGCCGGGCGGTCAGCTGTACGAGATCCAGATCCGCACCCGCGAGATGCACCGCACCGCGGAGTACGGCATCGCCGCGCACTGGCTCTTCAAGGAAGGGAAGCATCCCGACGAGCTGGACCGCCAGCTTTCCTGGTTCCGCCAGCTGCTCGAGTTGCAGCAGGATGCCCACTCGCCCGAGGAATTCCTCGAGTTCCTGAAGGTCGACCTCTATCAGGACGAGATCTTCGTCTTCACACCGCGCGGTGACGTGAAGCGCCTGCCCAAGGGGGCCACCGCCATCGACTTCGCCTTCGCGGTCCATACCG
>CAZXKD010000241.1:0-2124 GCA_964641215.1 uncultured Gemmatimonadaceae bacterium | reverse complement strand
ATGCCGCCGCCGCCAGCTGCGCCCGCTCCCGCAGCCCGGCCTCCTCGACCTTGGCGATCGCATCCGCCAGGACGGGCGCCGCGCCGACGCAGTCGCCGCTGCCGGCCCGGCCCTCCCCCTGGAGCACGAGGGCCTCATCGGCCCAACGACTGCGGGGGTGACGCACGACGATGGACTCTGCCTTCTCGGCGGCGCGCGCCCAGGCCTGTTTCGCTTCGGCCTCGCGGCCGCCGGCCTCGAACCGCTGCGCGTCGCGCGCCAGGCGCTTGGCGCTCCACATGCCGTTGTAATACACGCACCCCGCGGCGGCGAGGAGCAGCCCGGACACGGCCGCGCGTCTCATCGACCGCGTCCTCCTCCCCCCCCCGCCCCCCCGGGGACGCCGACGACCTTCCGCTCGAACTCGAGCAGGTAGGCGACGACTCCATCGGCGATGGCGTTGGCGAGCTTGCGCTGGCCCAACGCCGAGGCGAGAAAGGCGGCGTCGTCCTGGTTGGTGGCAAACCCGGTTTCGACGAGAATCGCCGGGCGGCGCGCCGTCGTGAGCACCATGAACGCCGCCTGCTGCACGCCCCGGTCCTCCCCCGGGTGAACCTTGGCCACGGCGCCCTGGACGAGGCCGGCGAGCTGCGCCGACTCGCGCAGATACTCGTTGAGCTGCAGGTCCTTGAGGATCGTCCCGAGACCACCCGTCGGCAGACGCGGGGAGTCGGTCTCGAAGCGGATGGCGTCGTTTTCCATCTCGGCGACGCGCTTCTGGTCCTCCGTCCTTGCCTCAGACAGGAAATAGGTCTCGATGCCGGTGGCGCGCGTGCTGTGCCGGCCCGGTGGCATCGCGTTGACGTGGATGCTGACGAACAGGTCGCAGGCCTCGCGGCAGTAGGCGGCGCGGTCGGCGAGGTCGATCAGCGTGTCGGTGGAGCGGGTGAGGTTCGCGACGAGGCCGCGACGCAGCAGCTCGGCCCGCATCAGCTTCCCGATCGCGAGCGTGATGTCCTTCTCGGTGCGGCCCTCCGAGAAGTAACGCCCGGGGTTGCCGGGGTCGCGCCCGCCGTGGCCGGGGTCAATCACGATCGTGTGATGCTGGCGCAGCCCGGTCATGGGATTGGGCGAGGAAAGCGAAGCGAGGGGGGCGCGGGGAAGCGAGGGAGCCGCCACGTCGAGCCGCGCCGCAGCCGCATCCCAGCGGTACCGGGGCGCGAGCGCCCGTGGCACACACTCGGCAAGCCAGCTGAGCGGCAGGTACAAGGTGTCGCGCGCCATGTACGGCTCGCCGGCCAGGGGGCACACCGCCGTCCCCGCACTCACGTACGGCACCCCAAGCTCGAACACGAATCCCGCACCGCCGAGCGTCACAGTCGCCCGCGTCCCTGCCATGACCAACGATACTCCGAGCGGAGCCACGAGGAGCGGCTCGGCCACCGCGGCCCCGCCGCGATCGTTACTGACCGGGACGCTGGTGAGGCCCCGCGGAGTGGCGATCACCACCACCTGCGGCGGCACGACCAGGAGCAGCAGCAGGCCGATCATCCGCGCTTGCGCACCGTGCGCGCCATCTCGCGCTCAGCGTCCCGACGCTTCAGGTCCTCGCGCTTGTCGTGTTGGCGCTTGGTGCGCGCCAGCGCGATCGCCACCTTGGCGAGACCATCCTTGAAATAGACCTCGAGGGGGATCAGGGTGAGGCCCTGTTGCGTCGTGCTACCGATGAGCCGGCGGATTTGCTTGCGGTGGAGGAGCAGCTTGCGAGAGCGCGCGGGCGGCGGATTGTTGTAGCTGCCGGCGGCGTAGTGGGAGATCGTCATCCCTTCCAGCCACACCTCCCCGCCACGGACGTGGGCGTAGGCTTCCGCGAGGCTGGCTTTGCGGGCCCGCAATGATTTCACCTCCGTCCCCGTCAGCACGAGACCGGCCTCCCACGTTTCCAGGAGATGGTAGTCGTGCCGCGCCCGCGGATTGCGCGCGATGGAAACTTTGTCCACGCTTCGAGGCCAAGATAGAAACGGGGTCCGGGTGGGTCAAGCCAAGAGTTGACTTGGAGTTATACCGCGGTGTAGATTCGCCGTTCCAACCCCGCCGAAGTGGTGGAACTGGTAGACGCGCTGGCTTCAGGAGCCAGTGGGCGCA
>CAZXKD010000240.1:0-2169 GCA_964641215.1 uncultured Gemmatimonadaceae bacterium | reverse complement strand
TGCAGCACGCTCCGCATGGTGAGCCGGGCCGTGACACAGCTGTACGACGACATCCTGCGGCCGAGCGGTCTACGGGTGACTCAGTTCAGCATTCTCGGCGCCATCGCGCGTCTGGGCGAGGCGAATCTGCGGCAACTCGAGCACACGCTCGCCATCGACCAGACGACGCTGACGCGGAGCCTCAAGCTCCTGGAGCGGAATGGTGCAATCGCCCGTGTTCCGCATCCCGACGGCCGCATCAAGGCGATGACGCTGACATCCAAAGGGAGAAAAGCCCTCGAGGCGGCGCGCCCGCTGTGGGCCCGCGCTCAAGACAGGGTGCTCCGCGAGCTGGGGACGACCGCGTGGGCTGACGCGCAGCGGCGGCTGGCCCACTTGCTTCGGGTCGCCGTCAAGAAGCGCGGGCGGACTCGGGGCCAGAGCCGTGTCCGGCCGAGGCGCGCACGAAGGGGAAGCCTCTGATGTCGATCGAGAGACGGACCCGTGGGCGTGTGCACTATGGGTGGATCGTCGTGGCGGTGACGTTCGTGACCCTCCTGGCCGCTGCGGGCATTCGGTCCGCGCCAGGTGTGCTGATGATCCCGCTCGAGCGCGAGTTCGGGTGGACGCGCGCGACGGTGTCGTTCGCCGTCTCCATCAACCTGTTCCTCTACGGGCTATCCGGACCGTTCATCGCTGGACTGATGGACCGACTCGGCATCCGGCGCGTCATGGTGACGTCGCTCGCGCTCGTCGCCACCGGCGTCGCCCTCACCACCTTGATGACCGCGTCGTGGCAGCTCGCGTTGCTGTGGGGCGTGGTGGTCGGACTCGGCACCGGCACCATGGCATCGGTCCTCGGGGCCATGGTCGCCAATCGCTGGTTCACGGAACGCCGGGGCGTCGTGCTGGGCCTGCTCACGGCCAGCTCCGCCACCGGCCAGCTCCTGTTCCTGCCCCTAATCGCCTCGATGGTGGTGCGCTTCGGCTGGCGAAGCGCCGTGCTCCTGGTGGCCGGCGTCGCCCTCGTGGTGCTGCCGCTGGTGGCCTTGCTGATGCGTGACCACCCGCGGGACATCGGCCTCCGCCCGTTCGGCGAGCCCGCCAACGCGCCCCCCACGCCGCGGCCGCCGCGCGCCGCAGCGGCCGCTCCACTGATCGGCCTTGCGCTCGGGATCCGCTCGCGCGACTTTTGGTTGCTGGCGGGGAGTTTCTTCATCTGTGGCCTCAGCACCAACGGCCTCATCGGCACACACCTGATCCCCGCCTCGATGGAGCACGGCATCCCCGAGGTCATGGCGGCGAGCTTGCTCGCCTCGATCGGTCTGCTGGACATCATCGGTACCACCGTCTCAGGCTGGCTCTCGGACCGCTGGGACAACCGCTATCTGCTCTGCTGGTACTACGGCCTTCGGGGACTCTCGCTACTGTTCCTGCCCTACGCGTTCGGCTCGGCCTACCTCGGCCTCGCCGCCTTCGTGATCTTCTATGGACTCGACTGGGTGGCCACGGTGCCGCCGACTGCGCGCCTGGCCGCGGACACGTTCGGCCGCGAGAACGTGGGCATCATGTTCGGCTGGATCGTCGCGGCTCACCAACTCGGGGCAGCGACGGCCGCTTACGGTGGCGGCCTGTTACATACCTGGCTCGGCGACTATCAGGTGACGTTCATGAGCGCCGGCCTGGTCTGCCTGATCGCGGCGGGCCTCGTGCTCCGCATCGGCCAGGCGTCGCGCCCGGTGCCAGCGCGGGTAGTGGAGGCCGCCGGAGCCTGAACCGCCGGGCAGGGAGATCGCTCGCGCTCGCGGCGGCGGTGTTCGCGATGCTCGCCGTCCCCCGCGGCGCACTTGCACACGCCCGCCTCGTCGGGTCTGATCCGCCTGATCTCTGCGCCGGGGTCCCCGCGTCCGCCGCCTCCCGGTGTGTCACTGGGGTCGTGGTGGCGGCACCGCCGCCGGTGATCCGCCTCACGTTCAACGAGCCCGTGCAACCGATCGGGCGCGGCATCCGCGTCGTGGCGCCGAGCGGAAAACGTGTGGAGCGCGGGCCCGCGCGTGCGAGTGGACGGAGCGTTAGCGTGGATGTGGACGCGCCCGAGCAGGGGACCTACGTGGTGAACTGGCGTGTCGTGTCCGGGGACGCCCAGCCCGAGCGGGGGCGGTTCACCTTCACCGTGGGCCGGCCAACGGC
>CAZXKD010000239.1:0-2323 GCA_964641215.1 uncultured Gemmatimonadaceae bacterium | reverse complement strand
CGGGCCGCGGCCCCCTGGCCGGACCGGTGGTGGCCGCGGCCGTCGTATTCCCGCCACAATGTCGACCGATCCGCGGTCTCGCCGACTCCAAGCTACTCACCGCGCTCGCGCGGGAGCGGCTCGCGGCGGTGATCCGCTCTCGGGCCGCGGCGATCGGCGTCGGCGCGGCCAGCGTGCGCGAGATCGACCGTTGGAACATCCGCCGCGCGTCCATCCTCGCCATGCGACGGGCCCTCACCCGCCTCGGCGTCACGCCCAGCGACGTCCTCGTGGACGGGCTCCCCTGTCCCGAGCTCGGCGTGCCGCACGTCGCCATCGTGGACGGCGACGCCCGCTGCCACTCCATCGCCGCCGCGTCGATCATCGCCAAGACGGTGCGCGACCACCTGATGGCGCTCCTGGGGGCGCGTCACCCACGCTACGCGTGGGTGACCAACAAAGGCTACGCGACCGCCGAGCACCTCGCCGCGCTCGACGCCCTCGGCTTCACCGCCCATCACCGCAAGACGTTCTATCCGGTCGCCCAGCTCTGGCTCTTCAGTCGGGCGTTCCGCCCGTCCGACGCTCCAATAGCGCCACCCCCGACATCCGTCGCCCCTCTTCCCGCCTCGCGGCCGTGCTGAAGCGGGCAACCAGGTTCCAGAGCCACGCCAGGCGCATCGTGCGCTTCAGTCGCAGCGATTCCTCCCACATCGAGCGCCACTCCACCTCGCGCCACCCCAGCGGATCGAAGAAGCGCGTCCCTTCGACGGGGGCGAACTGGAAGGGCGCGCCGCCCTGCGCGAACGGCTTGCTCCAGCTGCGGTCGAGGAACTTGAGCAGTCGCGGTGACGAGAGGTCGATGAGCCAATAACGAAACGGCCGCTGCTCGGCCAGGTCGCGGGCGAGCGCCGCAGCCTGCTCGCGCGTGAGATAAATGAGCAGCCCTTCGGTAATCACCAGGACCCGCCCGCCGGCGGCGCCGATCTGCGAGAAGAAGGCCCGCCGGCGAGGCTCGTCGGTTAGATCGATCTTCCGGCGCTCCAGAACGCAGGCCGGCCGCTCCTGGGCCAGGGCGTGTTCCTTGTACTCGATCACGTCGGGGAAGTCGGCCTCGACCCAGCGCAGCGACGGTGCCAGCGGCAGCCGATAGGGCCGGGTATCGAGCCCGGCGGCGAGATTGACTACCGTGCCCACCCCGTCGCGTGCGATCGACCGCAGGATCAGTTCGTCCATCACGGCGGTGCGCACGATCATCGGCCAGGCGAACTCGCGGGCCCGTGGCAGGCGGCGCATGATCTCTTCGCCCTGGGTGCCGGCGAGACGGCGCGCGAACGGATCGCGGAACAACGCGTCCGGCCGCTCGCTCTCCATCGCCCGGTACAGCGCCACCCACCGGGCGGTGTCGGAGACGTGCGTGATCGGCGTATCGCTCGGCATGGGGCTGGAAACCTAAACGGGGCGGCTGGCGGCGGTAGGGGACGGCTATCGCCCCTTGCTCCGGCAGGACATGAGCTCCCGGTCCACACGCTCGCGGGCGTCCGGAATCAGCGTGGACCGCACGTCCGCGGCGACGAGGCGGGCGGCGTCACAGTCGCCGGCCGCGATGAGGGGGCCGACCGCGCCGGAACCGACATCTCCATCTCGCGGGAAGCGGCGGACCGCGGCAGCGGCCACGCGGGCTGCTGCGGTCGTGTCGCCGGCGCCGAGCAGCGCCCGCGGCAGCATCGTCCAGGGCCGGGTGCGGCTGCTGTCCAGCGCCAGGGACTCCCGGAGCAGCTCGACAGCCGGTGGCCACCGACCTGCGGCGGCGTAGAATGTGGCCAGGTCCTCGCGCGGCCCCGGCAGGTCCGGCGCCGCGGCGATGGCGGCGCGCAGGTAGCGCTCTCCCGTTCCCCAGCGCTGGGCAGCGAACGCGTCCTGGCCTTCCATCCACAGCGTGCGATACGAGCGGGGGGCGTCGCCCTGCAACGCGACGAACCAGCGGTCGTCGTCGCGCCAGATGGACGCCCGCGCCACGCTGCGAGCCGCGCCGGCCAGTACGAGCAACGCCAGCAGGGCGGCCTTGACGCGTGGTCGCCACGGTAGCGCCGCGCCCGCCGACGCCAGCGCGAGCACGGCACCCCACGACGGCAGGTACAGCGTCCGCTCGGCGATGAGAATCTCGGTGGGCACCAGCACGTTGGACACCGGGACGAGCGTGATCGCCGTCCACGCGAGGCCGACCGCCACTCCAGGGGCCACGCGCCAGAGCCTCCAGGCCGCCCACGTGCCGGCGACCAGGAGAGCGAAGCCAAGCAGCTGCAACGGCGACAACCCGGTGGCGACGGTGACCTGGGCCGGA
>CAZXKD010000238.1:0-2430 GCA_964641215.1 uncultured Gemmatimonadaceae bacterium | reverse complement strand
CCGCTGGCGCCCGCCGCCCGCGTACCGGGGGTCGAGCCGGGCGGCCCAGCGCGCGAGCCGGACGCCCTCGAGGCCGTCCGTCCAGGCGTCGAGCCGATCCCGTCGCACGTGCGGGAGCGGGGGCTCGCGGAACAGTCCGTCGGTCAGCGCCCGCACATAAAAACCGGTTCCGCCGACCACGAGGGGCAGCCGGCCGGCCCGCCCCACCTCGGCCAGCCACCCGGTCGCGTCATGCGCGAACCGACCGGCGCTGTAGCGCTCCCCTGGCTCGACGAGATCGAGCCCGAGATGCGGCACTCGGGTCCGGGTCGCGACATCGGGTTTGGCGGTGCCGATGTCCAGCCCGCGGTAGACCTGCCGCGCGTCGGCGGAGATCACCGTGAGCGGCTGGGACGCCGCCATGGCCACCGCCACGGCGGTCTTGCCGACGCCGGTAGGACCCACGAGAACGGGGACGACGGGGCGCTCAGGCTCGCCCAAACCGTCGCTCCAACTCGTCCTTGGGCAGCTGGACTATGGTCGGCCGACCGTGCACGTCGTGCACCGGCAGGGTGGCGCTGAGCAGCCTGGCCAGCAGCTGGCGCATCTCCTCGGGGTCGAGCTTGTGCCCCGCCTTGATGGCCGCCCGGCAGGCGAACGTGGCCGCGAAGCGCTCGAGCCTGTTCTGCCACCCCCCGAAGCGACCTCCCGCGAGGTCGGCGACGAGCTCCTGCAGGCAGCGCGTGGCATCGAAGCGCGGGTGCGGGTTGGGCGCCGTGTGGACCACGACGGTGCGTCCCGAGAACGGCTCGAGCTCGAAGCCGACCCGCCGCAGCAGCTCGCGGTGGGCCTCGATCGCGTCGAGCTCCGGTGGGGCGAACTCGAGCGTGAGCGGCAGCAGGAGCCGCTGGGCGGGCGCCCCGTCCCCTGTGAGTTGCCGCATCACCTGCTCGTACAGCACACGCTCGTGCGCCGAGTGCTGGTCCACTATCGCCACGCCGCCGTTGGTCTGAAACAGGATGTAGGTGTCGAAGACCTGGAGAAGAGCGGGTGTCAGGTGTCTGGTGTCAGGTGCCGGGGACTGCCCCGCGAAAAGGTCGAGGGGCACGCCCCCGGGGATTTCCTCCTTCAGCGCCACCCAAGGCTCCTCCCCGCCACCCGCTCCGCCCCCGACACCTGACACTTGGGACCCGGCGCCGAGCGGGGCGGCGGCGGCGAGGGGGACCAGGGCCGACCGGACCGCCTCCTCCACCACTTTCTCGACGAAGAACTTGTCGCGGAACCGCACCTCCAGCTTGGCGGGGTGCACATTCACGTCCACCGCGTCGCCCGGCAGGTCAAGGAACAGCACCAACGATGGGCGATCGCCAGGGTGGATCGCGGAGCGGTAGCCCGCCTCCGCGGCGCGGATGATGAACGGATCGCGGATCGGCCGGCCGCGCACGAACACGTAGCCCTTGCGGCCGGCGGGTTTGGCCTGCGACGGGCGCTGCGCGAACCCGGTGACTTCGAGCGGCCCCGCGCGATGCGAGACGGGCAGCAGGCTGTCGGCGACCTCCCGTCCCCACAGCGCGTTGATCCGGTCGATGGCCCGCCCGGCGACCGCGAGGTCGAGCAAAGGGCGCCCGTCGCTGGTCAGGGTGAACGCGACCTCGGGTCGCGTCAGGGCGAGAACGGTGAGCGCCTCCGCGGCGGCGCGCGTCTCCGTGGCCGCCGCCCGCAGGAACTTGCGGCGCGCCGGCGTATTGAAGAATAGCCCGCGCACGGTGATCGTCGTCCCGCGCTGGCGCACGGCCTCTGCGACCGGTTCCCGGCGGCCACCAGTCATGCGCAGCCGCGTGCCGTGAGCCCCGTCGGCCGAAGTCTCGAGCTCAAAGCGAGAAACCGAAGCGATGGCCGGGAGCGCCTCGCCCCGGAACCCGAAGCTGGCCACGCCGATCAGGTCGGCGGCATCGCGAATCTTGCTCGTCGCGTGCCGCTGGAGGGCGAGGACCGCGTCCTCGCGGGTCATCCCTTCCCCGTCGTCGCTCACGCGAATCAGGGTCTTGCCGCCGTCCTCGAGCTCCACACGCACCGCCCGCGCGCCGGCGTCGAGCGCGTTCTCCACGAGCTCTTTCACCACCGAAGAGGGCCGCTCCACCACCTCGCCGGCGGCGATCTGGTCCGCGACGTGCCCCGCGAGCACCGCGATCTTCGCGCTCACAACCGCACCACCTCCGCTGCCAACAGCCAGCCGTGCACTCCGTCGGCCCGCCGCACTTCGAGCCAGCGTCCGTAGCGGTCCTCGACGAGCAGGCCGGCCCCCGCGTCGAGCGTGGACGCGGCGCTCGCCGCCCCGTAGGGCGCCACCCGCACTGCCGTGGTCGCTGCGACGACGACCCCGACTGGCTGCGCTCGGCGCCGCCATTCCGCCGCGCCGAGCACCACCGCCACCACGGCGACCGCCCCCGT
>CAZXKD010000237.1:0-2481 GCA_964641215.1 uncultured Gemmatimonadaceae bacterium | reverse complement strand
CCGCGCGAAGGGTGGGCCCCGGGGGGGGCGTGGATCGCGCGGACCGGGGCCCCGGGGGCGACGATCCGCTCGGCCATGGCGAGGACGTCGCCGCGGGCGGGGCCGGCGGCGCCGGTGCCGAGCAACGCATCCACCACGACGGCGGGGGCGGGCCAGGGCTCCTCGCGACCCAGCTCGCGCACGCCGTCCACCCGCGCCAATGCGCGATTGTCGATGGTGTCGTCGGTCTTGGGATCGAGGGCGGCGACCGAGACGGGTATCCCCGCGGCGTGGAGCGCGCGCGCTACCACCCACCCGTCCCCGCCGTTGTTCCCCGCACCGGCCACGACCAGCGCTCCCCGCGCCGCCGCGTCCGGGAATTCGGCCACCAGCACGGCCGCGCAGGCCCGGCCCGCCGCCTCCATGAGCACGCGGCTGGAAATGTGGTACTGCGTGCGCGCCAGCGAGTCCCAGGTGGCCGCTTCGGACGCGGACAGCACCGGCAACACGATCACAGGATCACCACGCCTCCATACCCCACCACCTGGCTCTCGTCTCCCGTCACCCACCCCGAGTGCCGGTAATCCACGACGTCGGCGCGCGTGGCGCCCAGCGCCCGGGCCGCGGCGAGGACGGTCGCGACGGGGCCGCGGCCGCACATGGAGATGCTCTCGCGGCGGCACCTGCTCAGTAGCTCCGCGCCGTCCAGCACTTCGACGGCGGCCAGGGCACGCGCGTCCTTGAGCTCGTTCACTGCGGCCGGCTCGTAATGGTTCAGGTCGCTCGAGGCGAGCAGCAGGACGGGCTCCGCCCAGCGCCGCGCCAACGCCGCGAGCACTTCCCCCAGGGCACGGCAGTCGTCCCAGCCGTCCCACGCGAGAATCAGTGGCACGATGCGCACGTCGGGGCGCAGCGCCAGCAGGAACGGCAGCTGGACCTCGACCGCGTGCTCGGCGCGGTGGGCGTCGTGGTCGCTCGCCACCAGGGGCGACGCCTGCAGCAACGCCGCGGCGAAGGCGTCGTCCACCGGCACGTCGCCCAGCGGCGTCGCGAACAGCCCCGCCTCCCACAGCGACGCGCCTCCCGGCGCGCGGCAGACACCGGTGTGGTTCGGGGCGAGGATCACGACGACGCGCGGCAGGCGCAGGCGCGCGAACACGTGCGCCGCCGTCATCCCGGAGTAGACGTAGCCGGCATGCGGCGCCACGGCGCCCCGGGCGCCGGCCGCGTGGGCACCGGGTCGCACCGCTGCCAGCAGCTCGTCCACGGCACGCGCGAGCTCGGCCCTCGTCCCCGGATAAAAGCGCCCGCTCACCGCGGGCGGACGCACCGCGCCCAAGGTTACTTCTGGCTCTGGCCGATGGTACGACCGAACGAGATCTCCCCGTTATCGATCCGGATGTTGAAGCCGCACTCCGGATTACTGCACACCCAGGCCTTGTAGGTGATGGGCGCGCCGTCGCGTCCGTAATCCGACAACGGGATCAGCTTGCCCTGCTGGCACTTCCGGCAGGCGGGCCATTCCATGGCCTCCATGCGGCACCTCCCTTCCCCCTACCGCTTACCGCTCAGCGCTTACTGCTCACCGCTCACCTTCAGTCGAGGCCGGACCAGCGGTAGCCGGCCCCGCCCGGGAACACCTCCGCGAACTCGTACACGCGGTCGAAATCTTCGAGCTTGTCCGACGGCGCGCGCGCCAGCAGCCCCACGTCGATCAGCAGGAACACGATACGGCCCAGATCTTCAGTGGCCGAGATCCCCCAGTGCCGCAGCACCGTGGGGGCGAGCAGGCCGAACTGCTCGAGCGCGAAGTCCCGGCAGGCCCAGGCCAGCTCCCCGCCGGAGAGGTGGCGGCGAGCGGGGAGGCGGCGCTGGGCGTACTCGAGCGTCGCGAGGACGAAGAGATAGCCGCGCTCGTGGTAGCGGCCGTCGCGCTTCTCGATCTGCGCGAACGCCTCCTCCAGCGTCGCGAACTCGTTCATGGGCGAGCCACCGGTTTGGACCGTTCGTGCACGCGCAGCGGGCCGGACGACCGCTTCCGCTCGGGGTCGAGCAGCGCCAGGGCCAGCACCTGGTCCAGGCTGTCCACCGGGGTGATCTCGAGCAGCTGCTTCACTTCGTCGGGCACCTCCACCAGATCCGAATGGTTCCGCGCCGGCACGAGCACCCGAGTGACGCCGGCGCGTGCCGCCGCGGTCAGCTTCTCCTTGAGCCCGCCGATGGGGAGCACCCGCCCCCGCAGGGTCAGCTCGCCCGTCATCGCGAGGTCGTGCCGCGCGGGACGGCGGCACAGCAGCGACGCCAGGGCCGTGGCGATCGTGATCCCAGCGGACGGGCCGTCCTTGGGCACCGCCCCCGCCGGCACGTGCAGGTGGACGTCGCTCTCGGTGAAGGATTCCGGCGGGATCCCCAGCGCCGCGGCCCGGGCACGCAACAGGCTCCAGGCGGCCTGCGCGGACTCCTTCATCACGTCGCCCAGCTGCCCGGTCAGGGTGATCTGGC
>CAZXKD010000236.1:0-2520 GCA_964641215.1 uncultured Gemmatimonadaceae bacterium | reverse complement strand
GCCCGGCGCCCTCGTCGACCCCGGCCCCCCCCCCGCTCCCTGCCGCCTCACGCCCGCGAGCCCCGGTGACGAAGCCGAAGATCCGCGACCTCCTGGTCCGCAAGGTCGACCCGCTGCAGCTCGAGGCGCTCACGGGTGACGTGGGGCTCGACCGCGAGATCCCGTCGCCGGAGGCCTCGAGCCCCGGTCTGGTGCTCGCCGGGTATACCGCGCGCTTCGTGGCCGACCGACTGCACATCCTGGGTGAGACCGAGATCGCCTACCTCGCCTCGCTCGACCCCGCGGCGCGGCGCCGCGCCCTCGAGACGCTTTTCAACTTCGAGCTGCCGGCCGTGATCGTCACCAAGTCGCAGAAGCCGCCGGCCGAGCTGCTCGCGCTGGCGCGTGCCAAGGGCGTGGCCGTCATCCGCACCAAGCTCAAGACGGCCGAGTTCTACCGCCGCCTCAAGCCGTTCCTCGACGACGTGTTCGCGCCGTCGACCACCGTGCACGGCTCGCTCGCGGACGTGTTCGGGGTCGGACTGCTGTTTCTGGGCCGGTCCGGCATCGGCAAGAGCGAGTGCGTGCTCGACCTGGTGGAGCGCGGCCATCGCCTCGTCGCCGACGACGTAGTGCATGTCACCCGGCAAGGGAACGACGTGCTGATCGGTCGCGGGCACGAGCTGTCGCGCCACTACATGGAGATTCGCGGCGTCGGACTCATCGACATCAAGGCGCTGTTCGGCATCCGCGCGGTGCGCCAGCAGAAGCGCATCGAGGTCGTGGTGCAGCTGGAGGACTGGGACGCCGCGCGGGAGTACGACCGGACCGGTCTCGACGCCCGGCAGACGACGCTGCTGGACGTGGCGGTGCCGCTGGTCACCGTCCCGCTCAATCCGGGGAAGAATCTGACCGTGGTCTGCGAGGTGGTGGCGATGAACCATCTGCTGCGCTACACGGGCGTGGACTCGGCGCGGTCGCTGAACGAGCGGCTCCTCAAGCGCATGCGCGCCCGTGCCGATGTCCAGGAGTACCTTGAGGAGGATTATGAGTGAGTTGCGCGGGGTGATCATCTCCCACGCCGCCCTGGCGCAGGCGCTCGTGTCGGCGGTCCAGGCCATCACCGGCGTGAACGGCGCGCTGCTCGCCGTCAGCAACGACGGCTGTGACTCCGGCGCCCTCGCGGCCCGCATCACCGACGCCGTCGGTGCGGGGCCCGCCGTGCTGTTCGTGGACCTGCCCGGCGGGTCCTGTCTCACCGGCGCGGTTCGCCTCGCCCGAGGGAAGGCCGAGGTAGCGGTCGTGACCGGCGTGAATCTCGCCATGCTGCTCGACTTCATCTTCCACCGGGACGTGACTCCGGCCGAGGCGGCGCGCCGCGCCGCGGAGGCCGGCGGGAAGGCCATTCGCGTTCCCGCCGCATGAGCATCGCGCTCTATCGGGTGGACGACCGGCTCATTCACGGGCAGGTCGTCGTGGGGTGGGGCCAGCCCCTCGACGCGAGCTTCATCGTGCTGGTGGACGACGCCGTCCGGTCGAGTGAATGGGAGCAGGATCTCTATCGCATGGGTGTGCCGTCGAACATGGAGGTCCTTTTCGCCTCGGTCGCCGAGGCGCTCCGGCGGCTGCCCGAGTGGGAGGCCGAGCCTCGAGTCGGCATTCTGCTCACCGGTGACTTGGACACGATGGCCGCGCTCGCCCAGGGGTCGAACCGCGTGGGCAAGGTGAACATCGGCGGCATCCATCACCGCGCCGGCCGGAGCGAGCGGCTGCGCTACGTCTACCTCACCAATGAGGAGGCCGCCAAGCTGCGGGCGATCGCGGCCGGTGGCGTGAACGTCACGGCCCAGGATGTCCCGACCGCCCGGGCCGTGCCACTGGGGGAGTTCACGTGAGCCTCGAGGTGCAGCTGGCGCTGCTGCTGTGGGGGACGCTCGTCGGGCTCGACCTCGTGAGCGTGCCGCAGATGATGATCGCGCGGCCGCTCGTCGCTGGGGCCGGGGCCGGGCTGATCGTCGGCGACCTCGCGCTGGGGCTGCGCCTCGGCGTGCTGTTCGAGCTGTTCCAGCTCGACGTCCTGCCGGTCGGCGCCGCCCGCTATCCCGAGTACGGGCCCGCCACGGTAGCGGCCGTGAGCGCGGGCCACCTGCTGACCGGTGCGGGCGGCCTGGCGCTCGGGGCACTCGTCGGGCTCCCCGTGGCGATGGTCGGTGGCCTGAGCCTGCATCTGCTGCGCCGGCTCAATGCCCGCGCCGTGCACAAGGCCGCGTCCCGAATCGCAGCGGGCGATCCTCGGGCCCTAGTGCGCGTTCACGTCGGCGGGATCGCTCGGGACGCGGTACGCGCCGCCCTGGTCACCGGGAGCGGGCTCACGGTGGCGTGGATCGCCCGGACGACGATGGCGGGGACGCTTTCCGCACGGGGATTGGTCGCCGTCGCGGTTGCGGCGGCGGCCGGAGCGCTCGCCGCCGCCGGGACGGGGACGCTCCGCCTGGTCGGCCGCGGACATGGACTCCTCGCTCGGCGCCGGGTAGTACCCGG
>CAZXKD010000235.1:0-2541 GCA_964641215.1 uncultured Gemmatimonadaceae bacterium | reverse complement strand
ACGCGACTCTCGAGAGGATCACACCATGAAGGCCATGCGCCTCCTCGCCCTCGCCACGCTGCTCGGCGCCGCCGCTCCCGCGGCCGCGCAGGTGCAGCTCAACGGCGCCGGCGCGACGTTCCCGAATATCATCTATCAGGACTGGATCCTGACCTACAACCAGGGCCATGCGGACGTGAAGCTGAATTACCAATCGATCGGCTCCGGTGGCGGGATCCGCCAGTTCTCCGACGGCACCGTCGATTTCGGCGGCAGTGATGCCCCGATGTCCGATTCCGCTATCGCGGCGATCCAGGGCAACGTTCTCCACATCCCGACCGTGCTCGGCGCCATCGTGGTCACCTACAACCTGCCAGGCGTCACCCAGCAGCTCAGGTTCACGCCCGATGCGATCGCGGGCATCTTCCTCGGCACCATCACAAAGTGGAATGACGCTCGCCTCGCCAGCGTCAACCCGGGCGTGTCCCTCCCGGCGACGGACATTGTCGTCGTGCACCGCTCCGACGGGTCGGGCACCACCTTCGGGTGGACGGATTATCTCAGCAAGGTCAGCCCCGAATGGGCCCAGAAGGTGGGCAAGGGCACGTCGGTCAACTGGCCCGTCGGCCTGGGGCAGAAGGGCAACGAGGGCGTGGCAGCCTCTGTAAACCAGACCCCGGGCGGCATCGGGTACGTCGAGCTCGGCTACGCGACCGCTAACAAGATGGCCTTCGGCCAGGTGCGGAACTCAGCGGGCAGGTTCATCACGCCATCGCTCGAATCCGTGACCGCCGCGCTCGCCGGGGCGATGAATACGATGGCCCCGACCACCGACTTCCGCGTCTCCATCACCAATCCCGGCGGCCCGGATGCGTATCCGATCGCGACCATGACCTGGCTGCTGGTGCGCAAGAGCTACACCGACGCGGCCAAGGCAAAGGCGCTGGTGCAATACATCTGGTGGGCGGAGACGGATGGTCAGGCAAAGGCGCCGCAGCTCGGCTATGCGCCACTGCCGCAGCAGCTGCGTCCCTGGATCGAGGCGAGACTCAAGTCGATCACGGTCGACGGTCGGCCGGTCTGGACGACGGCAGCGCGCTGATCCCCTCCTCAGCCGCTGCCAGCAGGGCCCCCGAAGGTAGTCCACTTCGGGGGTTTTGCTTGCTGAACCCGCGGTGACGCGATCGTTACACGTCCGTGATGGACGGGCGGGGCGCGGCGGATACTATCCCGGCGATGACCTCCGCAACGACCCCCACGCCGCCGCCCACGGCCGGGGCCAGCATGCCGTCTCCCCAGGCGGCGGTGCCCGCGGCGCTCGCGCGCCGGCGCAATCGTGGCGATCCATTGTACCGCGGGATGCTCACGGCCCTCGCGTTGTGCCTCCCGCTCCTGCTCGTGAGCGTGGCGGGACAGCTGGTCGTCGACGCCGGGCCATCGCTGCGGCGGTTCGGGTTCGCCTTCCTGTGGAAATCGACCTGGGACCCGGTGGCCGAGGTCTACGGGGCGGCACCGATGATCTTCGGCACGCTCGTCTCGTCGTTGATCGCGCTGCTGATCGCGGTCCCGCTGTCGCTCGGCGTTGCCATCTTCCTGACCGAGTTCGCGCCGAAGTGGGCGCGCCAGCCGGTCGCGTTCCTGGTCGAGCTGCTCGCGGCCGTGCCGAGCGTCGTGTACGGGCTGTGGGGGATCTTCGTGCTGATTCCGTTCCTACGGCAGGTCGCGGTGCCGCCGCTCCGGGCCCTGCTGGGGTGGACGCCGTTCTTCAACGGGGTGTTCTACGGCAACTCGATGCTCGCGGGGGGCGTGATCCTCGCGATCATGATCGTGCCCTACATCTCGGCGGTCTCCCGGGAGGTGCTCCGCGCGGTGCCCGGCAGCCAGCGGGAGGCGGCGCTGGGGCTGGGCGCCACCCGCTGGGAGGCTGTGTGGTCGGCCGTGCTGCCCTATGGCCGCGCCGGTATCATCGGGGCGATCATGCTCGGCCTCGGCCGCGCCCTGGGCGAGACCATGGCCGTCACCATGCTCATCGGCAATCGGCACGACATCAGCCTCTCCCTGCTGCAGCCCGGCTACACGATGGCCGCCGCCCTCGCCAACGAGTTCACCGAGGCGACGACGAGTCTCTATCAGTCGGCGTTGGTCGAGGTCGGTCTGGTCCTCTTCGTCATCACGATCGCCGTCAACGCGGCCGCCCGGCTCCTCGTGTGGCGGGTCGCCCGCGGCACGGCGGTCGGGAGCAAGGCGTTGTGAGCGCCCGCGCCATGCGGCGGCGCGTCATCAGTGGGGTCATGACCGGCCTCGTCGCCCTGCTGTGCGCCGCCGCGGTCCTCCCGCTCCTCTTCATCTTCGCCGATCTCGTGCACAAAGGGGCGACGTCGCTCGATTGGAACTTCTTCACGCGCACACCGGTGCCGATGGGCCAGACCGGCGGCGGTGTCGTCCACGCCATTGTCGGCACCGGGATCATCGTCGGGTTGGCGTGCCTGATCGGACTGCCGATCGGTATCGGCGCCGGCGTGTTCCTGGCTGAGTACGGCTCCGGCAGGCTGGGCTGGATCG
>CAZXKD010000234.1:0-2558 GCA_964641215.1 uncultured Gemmatimonadaceae bacterium | reverse complement strand
TGGCCGTGCGCCCAACCTGGCAGAAATGCACGACGCCAATTATCTCGAGACTGGCCCCCCACCCATGGAAAACCGTGGGTGTCGGGAACCCCACGTCCCGGCCCTCCCGCCCCCAGCGCGCGGTCCGGTCCGCCAGCTCCTCCGAGGTCCACTCGTCTCCCGCCCGCTCGAGGGCGACGAGGCGCGAGTCCTCGGGGATGGCCTCGAGGATCCGCGCCTCGTCCTTGACTTCCCGCTCCTCAAGGTGCGTGTAGTGGCGAAGCCGGCCCAGGTACGCGTCGCACGCCGCCCGGAGCGCCGCGTCCTTCACGCGGCCCACCGCGACGACGCGGTAGCGCATCAGGCATACATCCCGCGGAGGCGGTGCATCGCCGCGACGCGGCCGACCGCCAGCATGTAGGCGGCGATCCGGGTGTTCACCTTGTGCTTGTCGGCCAGGGCCACCACGTCGTGGAACGACTTCACCATGATGTTCTCGAGGCGGCGATTGACCGTCTCCTCATCCCAGAAGTAGCCGCCGCGGTCCTGCACCCACTCGAAGTAGCTCACCGTCACTCCGCCCGCGTTGGCGAGGATGTCGGGAATGACGAAGATGCCCTTGTCCTCCAGGAGCGTGTCGGCGGCCGCGGTGGTCGGACCGTTGGCGCCCTCGCAGATGATCTTGGCCTTGATGTTGGGAGCGTTCTTGCGCGTGATGACGTTCTCGGTGGCGGCGGGCACGAGCACGTCGCAGTCGCAGGTGAGCAGCTGCTCGCTGCTGATGGGCTCGGCCTTGGGGTAGCCGGCCAGCTGGCCGCGCTCGCGGACCCAGCGCAGCAGGTCCGGCACGTCCAGGCCCTTCGGATTGAGCAGCCCGCCCGACTTGTCGGCCACGGCGACGATGACGGCGCCCTCCTTGGCCAGCAGGTCCGCGCTGATGGAGCCCACGTTGCCGAATCCCTGGACGGCGATGCGGGCACCCTGCAGCCGCATCCCCAGACGTCCCAGCGCTTCGCGCGTGACGAACATGCAGCCCCGCCCCGTGGCCTCGCGCCGTCCCAGTGAGCCGCCCATCTCGACGGGTTTGCCCGTCACCACGGACGTCACCGTGTGGCGCTTGTGCATGGAGTAGGTGTCCATGATCCAGGCCATCACGCGCTCGTTGGTGTTCACGTCCGGGGCGGGCACGTCGGAGTCGGGGCCGAGGGTCTCGATGATCCCGGAGGTGTAGCGGCGGGTCAGCCGCTCCAGCTCGCCCACGGACATGGCGGTCGGGTCGCAGACGACGCCGCCCTTGGAGCCGCCGAAGGGAATGTTCACCAGGGCGCACTTCCAGGTCATCCACGCCGCCAGCGCTTTGACCTCTTCCAGGGTGACGCTGAGGTCGAAGCGGATGCCCCCTTTGGCAGGCCCGCGCGACGTGTTGTAGAGGACGCGGTAGCCGGTGTACACCTCGACCTCACCGTTGTCGCGCAGGATCGGCACCGAGACGATGATCTGCTTCTCGGGATTGCGGAGCACCTTGTAGAGCCCGGCGTCGAGATTGAGCAGTTTGGCCGCGTGGTCGAAGCGCTCCATCATCGCTTCGAACGGGTTCTCTTCGGCGAGGAAGGTGTCCTTGTCGGGACGGATGAACACGCGGGGTTCGGTGGCGCGGGCGGTGTCGCTCATGGCATCGCTGGTCGAAGGCTCTCCGGTCAAAAACGGCGGGGCACCACGGGCAGCGCGTCCAGCGCCTGCACGATCGCCTCGCCGTTATACTCCCACCGGACGGTCAGAACCGCCACCAGGGGCTCGCGCGCGTCGGCGGGCCAGCGGTGACGGAGTTTCACGGCATCCTTTTCCGTGACTACAACATAATCGGCCGCGGCCTGGGCCCGCACCAGCCGCGCGAGGTCGCCCTCGTCGTAGGGGTGATGGTCTTGGTACGCCACGAGTTGCACGCTCGCCCCCGACGCGCGCACCTGCACGGCGTAGCTCTCCGGGTCGGCGATGCCGGCCACCGCGACCACCCGTCGCCCGGTCAGGGCGCTCCGGGGCAGCCGGCGGCCCGACAGCATCCCCTCCAGATGGTCCAGGGCGAGATACGCCACCGCCACCGGCGTGCCGGGCCAGCGGGCGGCGAGGGCGCTCGCCAGCGCGCGCGCCTGCTCGGCTCCGGCGCGTTTGCGCGTGACCACGATGGCGTCGGCGCGTCGCAGCGCGCTCCCCGACTCTCGCCACGGACCCGCCGGCAGCACCCACGGCGCCACGCGCTCGGTTTCGGCGCTCACCAGCAGCAGGTTCACATCCCGTGCCACGGCGAGCGTCTGAAAGGCGTCGTCCAGCACGAGCACATCCGCGCCCCGGGCCAGGGCCTGCGCCGCCCCCGCCACGCGATCGGGGTTCGGCACGACCACGGCGCCGGGCACGAGTCGCTCGTGGACTCTGGCTTCATCGCCGCCGTAGCCGCGCAGCAGGATACCCGGCACGCGGCCGCGCGCCGTGTAGAACTCGGCGATCCACGCCGCGAGCGGCGTCTTGCCGGCGCCGCCCACCGCGCGGTTCCCCACCGCGACCGCGGGCAGCGGCAGCGGTCG
>CAZXKD010000233.1:0-2591 GCA_964641215.1 uncultured Gemmatimonadaceae bacterium | reverse complement strand
CCCGTGTTTGAGCCTTGAGAGGGCTCCGTCCTAGTCCCCTAGACGATACCGCCGCACCCGTTCGGCGCGCCCTGAGCGCCGGGCGAAAAATATCGTCACCCGCGCGTCCCCCACGCAACCCGGTTGACCGCGGCCCCGGTCGAGGTACCGTTAATCGCTTCGCGCGGGGGTCGCCGATCGTGGGAACCACCATATGGACCAGGCTGGCCGGGCGCGTGCTGCCCGAGGGACCGATCGTCGCCGGCCTGCTCGCACTGCTACGCTGGGCCCCGCGGCCGACCCTCACGGCCTTCGCGGACTTCTACCCGGTCGCCGTGCTCGCCGCGGGGCTCTGGCTCGGCTGGCGCTTCCACCGCAGCCGCCTGGTGTTCGCGCTGCTCGTGCTGGCCCTGGTCAATTGGGCGCTGCTCACCTATCCCCCGGCGGCCGCCGCCCCCGCCGCCACGCAGGTGATCTTCCAGGCAGCGGCGTTCCTGCTGCCACTCAACCTCGCCACGATCAGCATTGGGTCCGAGCGCGGTATCCTCACCCCCGCCGGCCTGGCCCGCCTCGGGGCCATCCTGCTCCAGGTGGGACTGGTGGCCGCACTCAGCCGCCGCGTCCCCCTCGAATCCCGCGCCCTGCTCGAGACGGCGTTCCTGCCGAGCACGTTGTTCGGCTGGACGCGGCTAGGCCAGCCGGCGCTGGCGGCGTTCCTGGCCGCCGCCGCAGCGTTGACCGTCTTCCTCCTGTTTTCGTCCACGCCGGCGACGAGCCGGGCGTTCCTGTGGACGGTGGGCCTGGCGTTCCTGAGCCTGCGCGCCGGCCACCCGGGGCCCGCGGCCACCGTCACCCTGGCCACCGCCGGTCTGTTGCTGGTCGTCACCGTCGTCGAGGCTTCGTTTACGATGGCCTACCTGGACGGCCTCACGGGACTGCCGGGACGGCGCTCCCTCGGCGAGGAGCTGCAACGGCTCGGCGGCCGGTACGCGGTGGCGATGGTGGATGTGGACCACTTCAAGCGATTCAACGACACCTTCGGCCACGACGCCGGCGATCAGGTACTGCGCATGGTCGCGGCGCGTCTGGGGACGGTGAGCAGCGGCGGGCGCAGCTTTCGCTACGGCGGCGAGGAGTTCGCCGTGCTGTTCCCCGGCAAGACGGTCGAGGAATGCCTGCCGGCTCTGGAAGAGCTGCGCGCCACGGTCGAGGAGAGCCACTTCACGCTCCGCGGCAGGCTGCGGCCCCGCAAGAAGCCCGACGCGCCGAAGGGATCAGGGAAGAAACGCCGCCACGTCAACATCACCGTGAGCATCGGCGTCGCCGATCGCGGCAACGACGCCACGCCCGACAAAGTGGTGCGGGCCGCCGATCGTGCGTTGTACCGCGCCAAAGAGGGCGGCCGCAACCGGGTGTCGCAGTAGCGCTGATTAGTGCGTCGGCTCGGGCTTCGCGCGCCGCAACGAGTCCAGGAATTGCGGGACTGGAGGGGCGCCGCGCCGCTGCGCCTCGCGCACGTGCCGCCAGGCGTCGTCGTAGTCGCGGCGGCCGACGGCCAGCTGGGCGAGGCGCAAGTGCACGGCAGCCACTTCGCCCTGCAGCGTCGAGTCCGCCTCGGCACGCAGCTCGACGAACTCCCCGTACTTGGCGGCGGCCGTCACGGTGCGCCCTTGGCGCTCCAATACCTCCGCTTCGAGCTTCAACGCGGGGGCGAAGTAGAACGCGTCGTCCCCCCGATGCAAACGGCTCGGCATCGTAAGGGTGTGGGCGAGACGCTCGGCCAGCTCGGCATGATTCCTCTCCGCATAGCGTTGCGCGAGCAACCAGCGATAGCGCCCCGGAGTGTGGGTCACCGAGGTAGCGATCGCTTTCACCAGCAGCGACTCGGCGGCCGCGCCGTCGCCGGCGGCGAGCGCCGCTTCGGCGCGCAACCCAAGCGCCAGCGGCAAGACGTTCAGGGTATCGGTGCGCGCGAGGCTGTCGAGAATCGCCACGGCACGCCGGGCAGTCACCAGGTCCCGCCGTTGCACGGCCAGGACACCGGCGGTCCACACTGCTGCGTTGAACCCACGCGCTACTGCGAAGCCTGCCGTGGAGGAGAGCGGGCCGACGGGCGCCAGCTGCCGAACGGTCTGGCCATGCAGCGCCACGACCGAATCCAAGGTCGTGGAGTCGATCGGGGCTGCGAAGAATGTGGTCTCCGGCGGGGCCCACGGCGCCAGGCCCGCCAATTCACCATAGATCGCCCGAGCACCTCCCACGGTCGCGCCCATCATGGCGCGCATCCCCTGCCCTGCAGCGCGCAGGCTGGCCTTCGCGCTATCCCGCATGCCCAGTGCCACGTAGGTGGGAACGCTCACCAGCACCGCGACCCCCGATTCCATTTGGGGCTGCATCGACGGCGGTACCGCCTTTCTCATCGCTCGTTGCAATGACAGTACCAGCGCACGGGCCAGAGCGAAACGATTCCACGAGCCCGCCAAGAATGCCGCCGCCGCCAAGCGTTCCGAACTGGTGTCGGCGATGGCATGCGCCGCCGAAACCGAGCGCACCTCCAGGAAGGTGCGCAGATCCGCCGCCGCGGCGGAGTCGAGCTTAGGGGCGCCGACAAG
>CAZXKD010000232.1:0-2619 GCA_964641215.1 uncultured Gemmatimonadaceae bacterium | reverse complement strand
CGAGCGTCCACCACAGTCTGGAGCTCCGGCGGACGCGGGGCGCCACGGCGGCCGCCGGGCGCGCGACCGGCTTCGAGGGCGCAATCGGGCTCGTCGGCGTCTTGAGCTGGGCCAGTAGGTGCGCGCGCTCGCCGGTGGTCGCCAGGGTGATCATTTGGCTGCGGATAGGATCGTCGTGTTGCAGAGACGGCCGGCCGCAGACCGCCACGACGTCATCCAGACTGGGCCAACGCCGGGCTGGCTCCTTTTCCAACATCCGCATGATGGCGGCCGCCAGGGCGGGCGGGCAATCGGGTCGCAGCTCGGTCACGGGACGCGGAGGCTCGTTGAAGTGCGCGTACATGACCCACATCGTCGTGTCGCCCTGGAAGGGCAGCCGTCCCGTCACCATCTCGTAAGCGACGACGCCGAGCGAGTATTGGTCCGAAGCGCCCGTGACTTCGAGGGTCGCGCACTGCTCGGGGCTCATGTAGGTGGGCGTGCCGACCGTCACGCCGGTCACGGTGAGCCCTTCGGCCTGGACGACCTTGGCGATCCCGAAGTCCGTGACCACGGCCCGTCCTTCATCGTCCAGCATGATGTTGGCGGACTTGATGTCCCGGTGGATGATCCCGTGACGATGGGCGTAGCTGAGGGCATCGCCCACCTGGGCGAGGATCGTTTGCACCATGGGGATCGGCAGCGGGCCGACATCGTGGATGATCGAATCGAGCGCCCGACCCGGGACGTATTGCATGACGAAGTACAAGACGCGGTCGCTGTCTCGAACTGCGTAGATGGGAATGATGTTGGGATGCGTCAGCGCGGCGGCGGTGCGGGCCTCGCGCTTGAACCGTTCCACCATCCCCTCCCCCATGAGCAGCAGGGCGGGCGCCAGCACTTTGATCGCCACCTTGCGGCCGAGAGCGACGTCGTGGGCCAGGTAGACCGTCGCCATCCCGCCCCGGCCCAGCTCTGCGAGAATCTCGTAGTCGCCCAGCGTGGCCCGGCGGAGCGCGTCGAGCAGCGCGGCCGAATCGGCGCTCGATGGTGCGGCGTGCGCCGTCGCGACGGTGGTCCGGGCGCCTGCCGGCACGACGGGGATGGTCGTGCCACAGCGCGGGCACAAGGACGTCCCCGGCCCGACGCTCGCACCGCAGCGAATACAGAAGGCGTCGTCCATGCCCGCCATCATGGTGCGCTGTCCCTGGTCACGGCCGGCTCCTGGAGCGAATCCCTTATTCAAGTAACACGGACGTCGACCGGAGGCAACCGTCAGGCGTTTATAGCTACTGAGCGACGCCCGAGCGGGGCGGCGTCACCCGGCACGGCGGCGGGGAGCCGTCGGGGCATTGGGCGGACAAGTGCGCGGTAACGGTGGCGGACAACGACAAGCCACCTCGACGGTCCAGGCGCGGCATCATGGTTGAATCCCGAGGCGATAGAGCGTCGCCGCGTTGTCCCGCAGTACCATCCGGGCCAGCCTACGCGCCCGCGCCGGTCCGATGTCGCCATCCCGGACCATCGCCGTAAGGGCGATGGCGAGCGCGCGCCGGGCCGTCGTCGCGGCGACGTAGGCGCCTTCCTCCCAGCCCTGGTTCGGCCCGCCCTCGAACGCGTCCGTTCCGAACAGGACCTTGTCCGGCCAGCGGGTCAGCCAGGGTCGGAGCACCTGCGCCAGCTCGGCGGGCGCGAGCATCAGGTCCATCATCGAGATGTCCGCGTACACGTTGGGCTTGCTCAACTGGGCCTCGGTCTCGCCCACGTGCGGCCAGCCGCCGTGGATGATCACGAACTTGGTGCCCCGGAGGGTCGAGTCGTTGAAGGCCGATTCCAGCAATCCAGGACGCGCCCCCTCGGTCTGGTAGAACCCTCCGAACGTCTCGAGGACGTGGAGGTGGACCGCGAGACCCTGCTGTCCCGCCTCCCGGGCCACGATCCGGAAGAGCGCGTCCGACAGGGTCTTGTAATCGGCCGGGGACGGGGCCCCGCCGCCGACGTAGCGGGCATACACGTCGCGCGCGCGCGCCGAGTCCGGTGCGTCGAAGTCGAGGGCCCGGAGATAGGCCGCCTCGAACTTGATAGCGACCGCGCCCGACTCGCGCTGCCGCCGCAGCGTCGGGACCACCACTCGGGAGACATAGTCGTCCAGCGTGGCCGGCGGCGCGTCGAACCCCAAGTCCCTGAGGAAGCGGCGCAGCAGCGCGGCCTCGCGTGGATAGAGCGAGCGGGTGTCCGGGGACCGCGCGGCTTCGTTCCGGGTGTCGAGGGGAAAGAGGAGGGCGTCGTCGAACGGCACCCAGCGGAACCGGGGGCTCGAGAGTCCCGGCCCCACGGCGATCCGATTGGCGAGCATCACGTCGATCCCCGCCCGATCGAGGGCCCACGACGGAAAGCCTCGTCCCTTCGTCGCGAGCACCCGCACACGGGCCGCGGCCACCGCGCCGGTGTCGGCGGCGCGCGGTCCGTACAGCGCCTGCGCGGCGACGGACCACACCGGCGCATCCAGGGTGAGCCGCCACGGCAGGGGAAACGGCGGGATACCGTCCAACGGCAGCGCATCGTATTCCGTGTCGGCGGGCTCCCCGGTGGCTACCGGGCGCATGGGGTGGGCGTGATTGTCGATCGCCCGGAGCCCCG
>CAZXKD010000231.1:0-2621 GCA_964641215.1 uncultured Gemmatimonadaceae bacterium | reverse complement strand
AGCAGTCCGACGAGCTGCAGCGCGTCAACGTCGAGCTGGACCGCGCCAATCGTCTGAAGAGCGAGTTCCTCGCCAACATGTCGCACGAGCTGCGCACGCCGCTCAACAGCATCATCGGGTTCAGCGAGATGCTGCTCACCGAGGACACCGGCCCGCTCACCGCCATGCAGCGCGACTTCCTCGAGACCGTCGCCCGCAACGGGCGGAACCTCCTGCTGCTGATCAGCGAGCTGCTCGACCTCTCCAAGATCGAAGCCGGCCGGCTCACCTTACAGCTCGAGCCTCTCGACCTCCGCGAGGTCTTCGAAGAGGCGGCGACCAGCGTGCGGGCACAAGCGGAGCAGCACCGGCACCGGCTGGAGGTGGAGGCACCCGGCGAGCGGCTGGCGGTGCAGGCCGACCGGGTGCGAGTGCGGCAAGTACTGCTCAACCTCCTGTCGAACGCCATCAAGTTCACGCCCGACGGCGGCAGCATCACCCTCAATGGCAAGCCGGCCGACGGCGGGCGCGAGATCCGCGTCGAGGTCCACGACACCGGCGTCGGCATCGCGGCGGCGGACCAGCCGAAGCTGTTCAAGGAGTTCGTCCAGCTCGACGCCTCCGCCAGCCGGCAATACGAGGGCACGGGGCTGGGTCTCGCGCTCTCCCACCGGTTGGTCGCCCTGCACGGCGGTCAGATGGGCCTGCGGAGCGCTCCGGGCGAGGGGAGCACCTTCTGGTTCACGCTCCCGGCGGCACGGTAGGACACATCATGGCAACGATCGTCATCGTGGAAGACCAGCCCGACAGCCTGAAGCTGCTCAGCACGCTGCTCACCATGAAAGGCCATCAGGTGATCGGACTGGCGAGCGGCGAGGGGCTCACCGACCTGCTGCGCAACCACCGCCCCGCACCGCAGCTGGTCCTCATGGACATTCAGCTTCCCAAGCGCGACGGGTACGCGCTGCTGCAGGACCTGAACGCGATCGAGGGCGACCGCCCCTGGAAGGTGGTCGCCCTCACCGCTCACGCCATGGCCGGCGATCGCGAGAAAGCGCTGGCGGCCGGCTTCGACGGTTATATCACCAAGCCGATCGACGTGCGGACCTTCCCCGCAGAAGTGGCCCGTTACCTCGGCGGCTGAGCAGGGAATGCCGGCCGACCATGCCTCGGGCGCGTCGCCTTCGTCGGGACCACCGCCCCCGTCGGCACGAGACGGACCTCCCCGTTCACCGTACTCACGCGGAGCGTCGGGCCTCCTCGACCCAAGGTGCCGCGGATGTGCTTCGGGTCCACGGTCCCCGTAAGCTGCACCGGAAAGTCGGCCTGCACGCGACCGACGACGGATTCCGCATCGAGCGTCGCGTTCACATGCTCTGGGAGCTGCACGGTCACGGCGCCGTTGACGGTCTCGAGGTCGGCACCCCCGGAGGCGAGCAACCCCAACGTCGCTTGGATGCCGCCATTCACGGTTTTCACGTTCACCGGGCCACCGGCGGCGTCGACTTGGATTCCCCCGTTGAGCGTCGCCGCTTTGAGGGATCCCGTCAAGCCGGTGATCTGCAGCGCCCCGTTCATCGTCGACACGTCTGCCCCAACCCCTTTGGGGACGAACACCGTGAACCGGACCGCGACATCATTCCCGTGTCCGCCGAATCCGGAATAGTCGCCTTCCGGGCCGCAGCTCGTCTGCCCCTCCCACAGCGCGCAGATCGTGACGCCGGCGGCGCTGGGTTCGGCCACGAGGCGCACCGATTGCGGCGCCGAGCGGCGCCAGCTCTTCTCGACACGGACCTCCGCGCGGGTGCCCTCGGCGGGGCCGACGGAGATCGGGCCGTTCGCATTGCGAACGCGGATGGTTTGGGAGGAGGAGAGTGGGCCGCGCCATTGCCAGACGTCGCCATGCTCGCGTCCGGGCGCGTCGAAGTTGACGCTGAACGCACCGAAGCGGTCCTTGAATTCGGACACCACGCGGTCCTTGCCGCCCCGCACGAAATTGGTCAGCCACATGCCGACCGCGACGACGAGCAGGAACAGCACGCCGCCGCGGACGATCTCGCGCCGCCACTTCAGCCAGAAGTTCTTCATGGGGACCCCCGCCGCCGTTACTCCAAGTTACTGCAAGGGCCTACGGCGTGCGGCGGGGGGAGGTTTCTACCGTCAGATCGCGCGGTTGGCGTGACAGGCAGGCGGTTCGCTCGTCGCTTCCAGCAGGTCCACCCCCCGTCCGGTGACGATAATCGGGGGCAACGTCCCGCCATACCACAGCCGGCCGGCGTCGGTCGGGGGGGTGGGGCGGTCGGTCTTTTCAGCAGCGGTCATGACGCGCTCGATCGTGGCCGCGCGGTCGGCGGACATCGCCGTTGCAGCCAGGTACCCATAGCTGATCGTGAGAATCGTCGAAGCCAATAAAGCCAAGCGGCCCATCGTGTCCTCCCCCACTCCCAACGCAGCCTGCGGTACGACGGCTCGGTTTGCGCCTTCGGAGGATAAGACGCATTTGGGGCCGAAATGGTTGCAGCCCCCGTCCCCCTGTTTTCCCGGTCCCTGGCGCCGCCTTGCCCTCCGGCACGAAGTTCCAGGGGCCCCCCCCCTGCCCGCCCGGGTGGCGAAACGGGTAGACGCACGAGACTTAAAATCTC
>CAZXKD010000230.1:0-2675 GCA_964641215.1 uncultured Gemmatimonadaceae bacterium | reverse complement strand
GGGGAAGACGGTGAACGCAGTGCGCATGATCAGCTGAGAGTAATCTAGCCACTCCCGCTGCGGCCTTCACTCGCCCCGGCCGGCTGTGCCGAAGGACAGCCAGCGCAACAGCCTGTTGCGGAGCCTCACGGGATGGTGCCTCACGACGACGGACAGGAGGCTTGGGAAGAACCGCTTCAGGTACAGCGTGGACAGCTCATAACCGCCTATCAGGACCTCCTCCTTACGGCGTGAGACCGCCCGCAGGATGCGCGCCGCGCACTCATCGGGATCCATGCCGCGCTCGTACGCCGGCAGCGTCTTGCCGTACGGAACCCCTCGCCCGGTGAGCGCATGCTGGACGATGGGCGTCCGGATGAATCCCGGGATGACGATGGTGACCTGGATGTTCCGGTCGTGCACCTCGGCGCGCAGGCACTCGAAGCAGCCGTGCAAGGCGTGCTTCGACGCCGAGTAGGCCGACAACTGGGGGACGCCGTATTTCCCGGAGAGGCTGCTCACGACCACAAAGCAGCCCGATCGGCGCTGCAACATGGACGGCAGCAGCGACTTGGTGAGCGCCACGGGGCCGAAGTAGTTGGTCGCCATGATCTGCTGATCGAGGCGGAGCGGCGTATCCGCCATCCGATCGCGAAGGGCGACCCCGGCATTGTGCACCATGTAGTCGACGTGCCCCCCCCCGAGCCCCAGGCCCCGCTCGGCGATCTGCGGGATAGTGTCGAGCGCCGCCAGATCGAAGGGGAGGAGGTGAACCTGGTCGCTCGAGCTGCAGGCGGCTCGCACGGGCTCGAGGCTCCGGACATCCCGAGCAGAGAGGATCAGCCGCGCTCCGGCGCGATCGAAGGCGAACGCCAGGGCGCGGCCGATGCCTGAGGAGGCGCCGGTGATCCAGACCACTTTCCCGGCGAAGCGATCAGCGGCCATGTTCGGACGCCAGGGCCCGGTAGTCCACCTTCCCCAGCCGAGTCTTGGGCAGCTCTTTGCGGAATTCCACGGCGCGCGGGCAGCTCCACTTGATGAGCTGCTGCCGGCAGAAGTCGATGAGCTCGCGCTCCAGGGCGGGCCCCGGCTCCCTGCTGTCACGCACCACCACGCACGCCACGACCCGCTCCCCCTGGCTCGGGTCGGGCACCCCGATCACGCACGCGTCCGCGACGGCGGGATGCCGGTAGAGCACGGCTTCGACCTGCGCGGGATAGACGTTGAAGCCGGACGACTTTATCATCCGCTTGAGCCGGACCGTAAAGGAAAAGAAGCCATCCTCGTCGCGGCGCCCCAGATCGCCGGTGTGCAGCCAGACGCGACCGTCGGGATGCCGTCGCAGCGCCTCAGCGGTGGCCGCGGGATCGTCCAGGTAGCCGAGCATCACACACGGCCCCGCAATGCAGATCTCGCCTTCTTCGCCCGCCGGCAGCTCCTCCACCGTGCCCGGCCCGCAGATCGCCACACGCATGTCGGGGAACGGCACGCCGACGCTGCCCTCCCGGTACTCGGTCAGCGGCATCGCCATGATGCCGGTGACCGCTTCGGTGAGACCGTATCCCTCGACCAGCTTCACCGCGCCGCCGTGCTCGGCCGCCATCCGCTCGAACCGCTCCTTGACCGGCCTGGGGAGCGTGTCCGCTCCCGAGAAGGCCGCCCGCAGGCAGGAGAGGTCGGCGCGTGCCAGCGATGGATCCCGGGTGAGCGAATCGTACAAGGTCGGCACTCCGACCATCAGCGTCGGCCGCCCCGCGCGAATGACCTCGGCGACGGTGGCCGCGTCGAAGATCGGGACCAGGATCGCCTTGGCGCCGCTCAGCAGCACGGTGTTGATGCACAGCCCCAACCCGACGCCGTGGAAGATGGGGAGCGCCGCCAGCATCACGTCGCCCGGCCCCAACCCCACCCACGCCGCGGCCTGCATCCCCTGGGCAGTGAGGTTGCGGTTGGACAGCATGACACCCTTGGGAGATCCCGTCGTGCCGCCGGAGAAAAGAATCGCGGCCAGATCCTCCGGCCCGCCAGTGGGCGGCGGCGGGGAATGCCGGGCGCCGGCAAGGAGGTGACGCCACCAGTGAGTCGTCGAGTCGCTTGGGATGGCGGGCGCGGTGCGAGCGCGGGTGAGCCGATACCCCAGCCGCTTGAGGGGACCGAGGGTATCGGTGATCCGGGTGACGATGAGCTGTTCGAGCCCGGTGTGGGCGCGCACCGCCGCGAACTTGGGATGGAAGAGGTCTAGGGTGAGCGCGAAGGGCGAGCGGCTGGCGTTGAGATAGAACTCGATCTCCGGTGCCGTGCAGAGCGGATGCACCATGACCGCGACCGCGCCGAGCCGGTTGGCGGCGTAGAAGGCGATGACGCCCTGGGGCGAGGTCGGCATAGCGATGGTGATACGGTCGCCCGCGCGCAGGCCCAGGGCGGCGAGCGCGGCAGCGCAGCGCTCGATCGCCTCGCCCAAACGGCGGTAGGTGGTGGTGGCGCCCAGAAACGTCAACGCCGGGGCGTCGGGCACCCGGGACGCGGTGGCCAGCACCGCGTCCGAAAGCGATCCCTCGGGATAGTGGAGTGCCGGCGGGACGACGCCGTAAAACCGCAGCCACGACGGGCCGGCGCCCGTCATGAGGCCTCGAGGTGCACAAGCCGCGCGCTTTCCTTCCATAGCCGCGCGGCGAGCGCATCATCCCGCGCCAGCG
>CAZXKD010000229.1:0-2768 GCA_964641215.1 uncultured Gemmatimonadaceae bacterium | reverse complement strand
GCGGCGGCGGGGCGCGCTGTGGAACACCGGGCTGTTCGCCTGGGGGGCGCAGCGCTTTCTCGCCGAGGCCGCGGCCCACGCGCGCGAGCTGCGGGCGGCCTGGCCTGCCCTCGCGGCCGGTGACGTGGCCGGCTTCTTCTCGCGTGTGCGGCCGGTGGCCGTGGACGTCGCGGTGTTGGAGCGCACGCGCCGACTCGCCGTCGTGGCGGGCACGTTCACCTGGGACGACCTCGGCTCGTGGGACGCCCTGCTGCGGATCCGGCCCCGCGACGCCCGCGGGAACGTCGTGGTCGGGAACGTCACGCTCGGCGACGACGTGCGGCGCTCGGTGATCTGGTCGGAGAGCGAGCACCTCGCGGTGATGGGCGTGCAGGACACCGTCGTGGTGCGGGCCAACGGCCACACCCTCGTGACCCCCACCGGTCGCGCCGAGCAGATCAAGGCCCTGGTGCAACGTCTGTGAGCCACGCCCTCTACCTGCTCGACCCCGATCCAGGGCCCCCCTGGTTGCCGTTCGCCGGCGTGCGCCCCCTGAGCGAGCTGCGCGCCGGTGCCCACCTGATCCGCGAGCGCTGGGAGGCGTTCGTCGGGGCGGAAACGACCAAGATCTTCGCCCTTCCGCACCTGGCCGGGTTCGCCGAGCCGGGCACGGCCACCGTACGGGGGCGGCATCCCGTGACCGGGCCGGCGGTCATCGGGTCGTCCACGTTCGCGCCGCGCGGCCTCGCGCCCGATCTGCCGGCGGTTCCCTTCCGTCTCACCTGCCGCGGGATCACGGTGGGATGGGGCGTGCCGGCGGGCGCCACCTGGGACGGCCCGCAGCCGCACGCGCAAACGGTCGAGGTGCAGGGCGTCGTGCTCCACGGCGTCTGGGACCTGCTTCCCGCCCTCGAGCGCCTGCTGCCGGAGGATTTGGCCGCCCTGGTGGGCGAGGGCGGCACGATCCCGCGCGGCGCGATCGTGATCGGCGACCCCGCCTGGCTCGCCGTGCACGAATCGGCGGTGGAGCCCGGCGTGGTCTTCGACACCACCCACGGGCCGGTGGTGCTGGAAAGCGGCGTGGAAGTCCGGGCGGGCGCCCGGCTCGAGGGCCCGCTGTGGGTGGGCGCGAACGCCCGCCTGCTCGGCGGTGCGATCCGCCTCTCGGCCATCGGCCCCCGTTGCAACGTGCGCGGCGAGCTGTCGAACTGCGTGTTCCTCGGCTACGCCAACAAGGCGCACGACGGCTTCGTGGGGCACACGGTGGTCGGTCGCTGGGTGAACCTCGGAGCCGGCACCATCACGTCGAACCTCAAGAACACCTACGGCCCGGTGCGCCTCGACGCCGCCGGGACCGGCCTGGAGACCGGCCTGCAGTTCGTCGGCAGCCTGATCGGCGACCACGCCAAGACCGCCATCGGCACGCTGCTGGGGACGGGCACCATCGTGGGCGCCGGGGCCAACGTGTTCGACGTCGTGCGGCCGCCCAAGTACGTGCCGGCCTTTGCCTGGGGGGGCGTCGGGCCGGGTCGCATGACCAAGGACGGGTTCCTGAAAATCGTGGGACGAGTGTTGCCGCGCCGCGACGTCCCGGTGGACGAGGCGATGCGGGCGCTGCTCGGCCGCGTGTACGATTGGTGCATCCGCTGACGGGCTGACGGTTGCCCCCGCCAGTCATCCCGTGCACATTGGCCCGACCGCCCCACGAGAGTCGTAGGTGCCCGAAGACCAACCGTATCGCCGACTCAGCAAGTTCGAGCTCCACCAGCTCATCGGGGAAGGAGCGATGGGAGTCGTGTGGAAAGCCTACGACACCATCCTGCGGCGGTACGTGGCCCTCAAGCTGCTGGGCCCGAACTTCCTCAAGACGCCGGAGATGCGCGAGCGGTTCCTGCGCGAAGCCCGCGCCGCCGGCGCGCTGCAACACCCCAACATCATCACCGTCTACGACCTCGGGGAGGCCGAGAAGCAGCTCTTCATCGCGATGGAGCTGGTCGAAGGCACCGACCTGAGCGACCTCATCGCCGCGCGCGACCCCCTCGCGCTCGAGCGCAAGCTCGATATCGTGATCGAGGTGCTCCAGGGGTTGTCGTACGCGCACGACCGCGGCGTCATTCACCGCGACGTGAAGCCCTCCAACGTGCGCGTCGCGTCGGACGGCCGGGTGAAGATCATGGACTTCGGCATCGCCCGGCTGCAGTCCGCCGATGCCACCGGGTCCGGGGCGATCCTGGGCACGCCCACCTACATGGCGCCCGAGCAGATCACCAACGGGGCCATCACCCCCGCCACCGACGTCTTCGCGGTGGGGTGCCTACTCTACGAGCTATTGACGTACCAGAAGCCTTTCGAGGGCGAGTCCGTGCACGGGGTGCTGTACCAGGTGCTCACGACCGACCCGAGGCCGCTGCGGACCACGGCGCCGTCGATGCCGGCCTCGCTGGAGCGCGTCGTCATCCGGGCGATGGCGAAGGCCCCGCAGGACCGCTACGAGAGCGCGAAGCAAATGCGTGCCACACTGGTCGGCATCCGCGTGGCGTTGTCCGGCGCCGGCGAGACCACCACACAGCGTATTTCCCTGGGCACGCTGTCCGACGCCGTGCTCTCGCTCGTCCGCCCCACCTCGCTGCGCGCCCGCCTCCTGGTACTCGGGGCGCTCGCCACGGTGGCGGTCGTGCTCGCCTACCTGTCCCTGCGTGGCCCGACGCCCGCCCCTCCCCCCCCTTCCCCGCCAGCGACGCCAGCGCCGCTCGCCGGCCCGCCCGCGGATGTCGCCCCGGGGGGAGGGG
>CAZXKD010000228.1:0-2813 GCA_964641215.1 uncultured Gemmatimonadaceae bacterium | reverse complement strand
GGCGCGCGCCGCGCGGGCAGCCGGGCGCTGGAGCCCCACGGCGCTGAGCGTCGCCGCGTTCCTCGGGGCGGTGGCGCTGGCCGGGCCGCGCTGGGGCGAAGAGAAGATCGTCGCCGAAACGCGCGGCCTGAGCCTCGTGTTCGCCGTGGACATCTCCCGCTCCATGCTCGCCGAAGACGCGAGCCCCAACCGGCTGGGGCGCGCCGTGCGTGAGGCCCGGCGGCTCGCCCAGGACCTGGACGGGGACCGGCTCGGCCTCATCGCGTTCGCGGGCTCGAGCTATATCCTGTCGCCGCTGTCCGTCGACGCCTCGGCGATCGCGCTCTATCTCGACGCGCTGGACCCCGATGTGGCATCCGCCGGCGGCACAGCGCTTGCCCCGGCGCTGCAGCAGGGGCGGGAGTTGCTCGGCGCGGGCACCGGGTTCGCCGATCGCGTGCTCGTCGTGATCACCGACGGCGAGGCACACGACTCGCTGCCGGAGGTGCTGGCGCAGGCGCAACGTCTGGCGCGGGAGGGCGTGCACTTGATCCTCGTCGCCGAGGGGGGCCGCACTCCCGTCCGCATCCCTCTGCGTGACGATCGCCACGTCCTGCAAGGGTGGCAGCAGGACGATGCCGGCCAGGAGATCGGGACCTCACGCCGCGACGACATCCTGGGCGCGGTAGCCGACGCGGCGCAGGGTACGATCGTGTCGGCCGAGCTTCCGGATCAGGCGGGCGCGGTGCGGGACCTCGTCGCTGCGTTCAAACGCAGCCGCTCGAGCGAGTCCCGCACCGAGCAGGGTCGGCCGCGCGCCTGGATCGCGCTGCTGGGTGCGGCGGCGTTGCTGTTCGGCGCCTCGCTGACGCGACGCACCGCGTCGCTGATCGGCATCGCCCTGCTCCTCGGAGCGGGTGGGGCTCGGGCGCGCGCCCAGGCGCCTCCCCCCGTCTCCCCCCTCCCTCAGGCTCCGTCATCCATACCGGGCCACCCACGCAGCGAGGCGGAAAAGGCGTGGGACAGCGGTCAGCTTTCCCGGGCGCGCGCCGCCTACCTGGTGGAGCTCGCGCAGCGACGCCAGGACGACACCGCGTGGTTCAACGTGGGCACGGCTGCCCTCGCCGCGGCGGACTTCGAAGGCGCCCGGGCGGGCCTGGGCCACGCCGCCGGGTCGCTCGAGCCAGAGGTGCGCTTCCGAGCGCTCTACAATCTGGGTCTGCTCGAGCTGCGGGCGGCGGTGGCCGACTCGGCCAGCCGCGACGCGCATCTCGCCGACGCGGAGCGCGCTTACCGCGAGGCGCTGCTCTTGAAGCCGCACCACCTGCCCTCGAAGTGGAACCTGGAGTTGGCCATCCGCCGCCGGGGGGGGGGTGGCGGTGGGGCTTCCTCCAATCCACCGCCCACCGCACCCCCGCGAGGCAGCGGCTCCGGCCGTCAAGAGCCGAACCCGAACAGCAACGCCGCTGAGCTGTCGCAGGCGCAGGCCGACGAGATCCTGCGCTCCATCGGCGAAGAGGAGCTGCGCACGCGGCGCGACAAGAGCGGCCGCACCCGCCGCGCCGTGGAGCCGCGCGTGAAGGACTGGTGAGCGTCGCACTGCTCGCCCTGCTCCTGCAGGGATCGGCGCCCAGCGTCACCGCGGTGGTGGACCGCGCGCGCCTGCGGGTGGGCGAGGAGGTCATGCTCACCGTGGAGGCTCGTAGCAACTCGGCCGAGCCGCTCGCGCTCACCCTGCCGCCCCTCACCGGGTTCGCCATCGTCGGCTCGAGCGAGCGTCGGGAAGTGTCGATCGCGGGCAGGGTGGAGGGGGGGGGGGGCGGGCCGCTACGCTCGACGAATCACCAGGTGGTCCTGCGCGCTGTGCGGGCAGGGACGGTGACGATCGGCCCCGTCCTGGTGCGACAGGGACGGAAGACGGTCCAGAGCGATCCCATCACGATCGTGGTGGACAGCGCGACGGGGGGTGGCGAGGCAGGGCTTTCCCCGCTGGCGCACGCCCTGCTGGCGGCCGCCCGGCCGCCGCGTCAGAGCGACCAGGTCGCGCTGACAGTCGTCGTCCCGGCCGAGACCGTCCTCGTGGGCCAACAGCTCGACATCGTCGTGGCCGCGTGGTTCCCGCATGACCTGCGGACGCGCCTGCGCCGCGCCCCGATCGTGACGCTGCCCACGCCGGTCGGCGTTTGGGCCTATCCGCAGACAGGGTCGGGCGACGTCGTCGCCACGCGGCTCGTGCGCGGCCAGTGGATGGACGTGTTCGCCGTCCACCAGGTCGTGTTCCCACTCGGGGCCGGCCGGGTCATGATCCCGCCGGCCTCGGTCGAGTACGCCCTGCCCGTCACCTTCTCCTTCTTCAGCCGCGAAGACCGCTACACGCTGCAAGGCGACTCCACGGCCATCACCGTGCGGCCTCTGCCCGCTGCGGGACGACCCGTCGGCGACGCATCCGTCGCGGGTCGTGCGTTCACGCTGGACCTCGATGTCGAGCCGGTCGACACCCGCGTGAGTGAGCCGCTCGAAGTCGCCGCCGTGGTGCGGGGCGTCGGGAACGTGGCGCTCTGGCCCGAGCCCGCGCTGCGCTGGCCGGCGGGGTTCCGGGCGTACCCCGCCCAGACCACCGCCCAGCTCGAGCCGCACGATGGTCTCGTCGCCGGCACGAAGACATTCCACTACCTGGTGGTGCCGGATTCCGCCGGCAGCTTTCTGCTGCCCGAGGTGCGGTATCCCTACTACGACCTCGCCGCCCGCACGTACACGGTGATCCGCACCGCCCCGCGCGGGCTGGTGGTGGCGCCGGGCGCGGAGCCGCGCGCCGCCCGGGCGCTGCCGCCGCT
>CAZXKD010000227.1:0-2907 GCA_964641215.1 uncultured Gemmatimonadaceae bacterium | reverse complement strand
CGCGCCGCCAGCGCGCGGTGGTCCACCTTGGCGCTGTCCACCAGGGCGCCGGTGATGCCGCGGACGGCCGCTTCGCGAACCGTGGCGTCGCGGTCCTGCAGCGCGGTGATCAGGGTCGCCAGGGCGGCGGTGGTGCGCAGCCGCGCCAGCGAATAGATGGCGCGCCAGCGCACCAGCGCGTCCGGCGCCTCGGCGAAGCGGATCAGGGTGGGAATGGGAGCGGCGCGGCCGAGGCGCCACGCCTCGAGCAGTGCCCGACTGGGGGCCGGCGGGACGTCGCCGCCCGGCGACGCGGACTCGAGGATCACCGTGAGCGCCCGCGCCCCGGTGGCGCGACCGATCTTGGCCAAGGCGGTCACGGCCTCGAGCTGCGGGAGGTCCTGTTGCTCCGCGGCGCGGCCGCGCACGGTGGCGAGGAGCGGGTCCACCGCGAGCGTGTCCCGGAGCAGCCCCAGCGCGAACGCCGCGGCGGCGCGGACGAGGGGCATCGAGTCGTTGAGGACGGGCACGAGCAGGCTCACGGCGGCGGGGTCGCCGATCCGGCCCGCGGCGAGGGCGGCCTGGCGTCGCACGCCGGGATCGGAGTGCTGCAGCCCCTCGCTCAAGAGCGCGCCGTCGAAGCGACGGGCGTCGCTGATCGCGAGCAGGCGCGCCAGCTCGGTCACCAGCGCCTCATCCTGTTGCGGCGGAGCGGCCCCCGGGGGGGGGGAGGGGGGGGGCTGCTGCGCGACGGCGGTGGCGGGGATGGACGCGCCCACCAGCAGCAGCAGCAGCGCCGTGAGTCTGGCCGACCTCAATGCTTTCATGAGCACCATGCTAGAGGCGCACCGGGTCCGGCGCAGACTGCAGCAGCTCACAGACGTGCTCCGGAATGCGGGTGAGGGAGTGCCGGCGATCGAGCGCGATGAGCGCGGTCTCCGCGGTGGCGAGCAGCTCGCCGCTCGCGGCGCGCTCGACGGCGTAGCCGAAGCTGACCCGCCGCGAGACGATCTCGCGCACCCAGCAGCGGATGCGCAGCAGGTCGTCGTAGCGCGCCGGTCGGCGGTAGCGCACCCGCAGATCGGTCACCGCCAGATAGACGCCTTGCGCCTCCAGCTCCCGGTAGGTCAGCCCCGTGGCGCGCATGTGCTCCGTCCGCGCCATATCGAGCCAAATGAGGTAGTTGGCGTGGTAGACGAACCCCATCTGGTCCGTCTCGGAGTAGTTGACGCGGTGCTCGATGGCGCTGACGACGCCGGCGGATCGCGGAGGAGACGTCACTCGCCGTAGGGAATCCAGATGTTCTTGACCTGGGTCGCCTCGCGCAGGAAGTCCCGTCCCTCGCCCTGGCGGGCGTCGAGCCAGTCGCGCGGATGGGCCTGCACCCACGTGCGCTTCATGTTGCCGGCCGAGGCGCGCTCCACCGCCGCCGCTCCGGCCTGAGCGCCGCAATACCAGACCGCGTCCACGTCCAGATGCTCGGCGAGGATCAGCCCCAGCGGCTCCTTCGCGCCGGTGACGATGTTCACGACCCCGGCCGGCACATCGGAGGTCTCGAGCACGCTGTAGAAATCGGTGGCCGAGAGGGGGTGGGGCTCGGAGGGGATCGCCACCACGCTGTTCCCGGTGGCCAGCGCGGGGGCGACCAGGGACACGAAGCCCAGGAGGGGAGACTCGTCCGGGCAGGCGAGCCCGATCACGCCGATCGGCTCGTTCATCGCGAGCGTGACCCCGCGCACCGGCACGCTGTGTACCTGGCCGTCGTACTTGTCGGCCCAGGCGGCGTAGGTGAACAACCGCGCGATGGCCGCCTCGACCTCGCGCCCGCCATCAGCCCGGCCGGTCATGGCGTGGATCCGGCCGGCGAACTCCTGCGCGCGGGCCGAGAGGTTCTCGGCGATGTAGTAGAGGATCTGGCCGCGCAGATGGCCGCTCGCCTGCGCCCAGCCGGCCGCGGCGTGGGCGGCTTCCACGGCGTTGCGGATGTCCTTGCGGTTGCCCTCGCCCACCTCGCCGACGGCGCGGCCGTCGGGCCCGACGATGCGGCGGGTGTAGCCCTGGTCGGGACGGACCTGTTTCCCTCCGATGAACAGTTTCGGGGTCCGATCGATCGGCGGGATCGGTGCGTCGGGATGCGGGATGGGGGATGCGGGATGGGTGGTACCGGCGCTCGAGGCGCCTGCACGCATCCCGCTTCCCGCATCCCGCATCCCGGGGGGTTCGCGCTCCCAGTCTGGTTTCAGGTACTCCCACATCCCCTCCCGTCCGCCCTCGCGCCCGAACCCCGATTCGCGGTAGCCGCCGAAGCCGGAGGCGGCGTCGAAGAGGTTCGTGCAGTTGACCCACACCACGCCCGCTTTGATCTTCGGCGCGACGTCGAGCGCGAGGTTGATGTTCTCGGTCCAGACGCTCGCGGCCAGGCCGTAAGGGGTGTTGTTGGCCAGCGCGACGGCTTCCGCGGGCGTGCGGAACGACATCGACACGAGGACCGGCCCGAAGATCTCCACCTGCGCGATGGTCGCCGCCGGGGAGACGTCGGTGAACAGGGTCGGCGGGTAGAAGTAGCCCTCCGTGGGACACGCCCAAGAGGGCTGCCACATCTTGGCTCCCTCCTCGACGCCCTTATTCACGAGGCCGCGGATGCGCTCGAGCTGCACGGGCGCCACGATGGCGCCCATATCGACCGCTTTGTCGAGCGGCGGGCCGACGCGGAGCTTTTCCATGCGGGCGCGCAGCTTGGCGATCAGGCGCTGGGCGACGCCTTCCTGCACCAGCAGGCGCGAGCCGGCGCAGCAGACCTGCCCCTGGTTGAACCAGATGGCATCCACGACGCCCTCCACCACGCTGTCCAGGTCGGCGTCCTCGAACACGACGAACGGGCTCTTGCCGCCCAGCTCCAGCGACAGCCGTTTCCCCGAGCCGGCGGTC
>CAZXKD010000226.1:0-3020 GCA_964641215.1 uncultured Gemmatimonadaceae bacterium | reverse complement strand
AACCTTCATTCCCGGATCCAAAGTCCGGTGTCCTGCCGTTGGACGAGGGGCCAGCAGGTAGCGCGGCGACTGGAACTTCGCTACAGCGCACGTCCCAGGCAACAGCGGCACTGCTCGCGCTACGGAGCCCGGCTCTGGAACTTGTCGGCGAGTCTTTCGATCGCCCGAACGATCCTGGTGCCCAGCCACAGCACATAGATCATGATCGCGAGCCAGATCACCCCACCCACGATCCTCGGCCAGCCATGATGGTAATGCATGTACCTGACGGTCGCCGTGCTGGTCGTGTCTACGGAGCTCGGAGTCCCCGACCTCGGGACTGCAAGGACGAGCTGCTCACCGAGTGGTCTCACATGGCCTCCTTGGTAGTGTAGGCAAGCGGCTCCGGCCCCGGAGCTGGAGCCACCCGCGTATCCGTGATCAGTAGCTGTTGCTGCTTCGTTCCCATCTGCGTCGCGGCATCGTCCCGGTCGCGCGCGTTCTTGTACACCGCTGCGACGGCGCTCCCCGAGCCGCACAGCCGCACCCACAGCGGGCGCGTACCGGCCAATCGCTCGAACAGCGCGCGGAGCTCGGCGTGCTTGCCGAACACCGGGATCTCGAAATCGTTGCCGCCCAGGCGACCGACGCTCCCCCAGCTGGCGAGCGCCGCCGCATCGAGCACGACAGGCCCGCGCGTCACCGGCGCGGAGTGGAGCTCGTCCCACCACCGATACGCGTCGGGGGTGGCGACGCCCTGGGGGTGCCGGGGGACGACGACGAGAGCGGGAGCGGCAGGCAGCGGCGCGAGGCGGAACAGCCGCTCTCCCCGGCCCCAGCCGAGCGCCGCGGTCGCGCCGCTCGCGAAGAATGGGACGTCGCTGCCCAGCCGGGCGGCGAAGTGGAGCAGCTCCTCGCGGGGGACGGCGCCTCCCGCCAGCGCGTTCACGGCGTGCAGGGCCGCGGCGGCGTCGCTCGAGCCGCCCCCGAGCCCGGCCTGCACGGGAATGCGCTTGGTCAGCTCGATCGCGACTCCGAATTTGCGGCCAGTCGCCGCCAAGACGGCCTGCGCCGCGCGCGCGGCGAGGTTCTCTTCGGCGCGCCCGAGGTCGGGGCCATGCACGGTGAGAGCGACATCGCCGGGCGTCGCGGTGCGCCGCACCACCAGCTCGTCGGCGAGCTCGAGCAGCGCGAAGCCCGTCTCCAGCTGGTGGAAGCCCCCGCTCCCTGCCCCCCCGCCGGTGTGCTCTCGCGCAAGGATGCGCAAGAACAGGTTGAGCTTGGCGTGAGCGGCGACGCGAACGGCGTCGGTCACGGCTCACCCCCACTCGCGGCCACGGTGTCGGCGGTCGGTACTTGCCGGAGGTCGCGCAGATGCAGGCGGACGCGTGTCAACGAGAACAGCCCGAGCAGCGTGATCGGCAGGAACGTCGAGAGGTGGTAGGCGACCGCGTAGGCGAGCGCCAAGCTCGGACTGATGCCGTAGATCTGCAGCGTCAGCTGGGCCCCTTTCTCGAACACCCCGAAGAACCCGGCTGACGCCGGCAGCGCTACCGCGAACCCCAGGATGCCTTGCAGCAGGAGGGAGCCTTCGAGCGGCAGGTGCAGCCCGAACGCCCGGAAGCACACGGCGAATGACGCGGCGTTGGCAAGCCACAACACCAGCGACCAGAACAGCATCGCCGCGAAGCGTCCCGGCCGCTTCAGCACCTCGAGCCCGGCCACCAGCCCCTCCGCCATGCCAGCGAGGCGCGCCGCGAGCCGTGGCGGGAACACCGCGCGCACCACGCGCTCGAACAGCGCGAGCCAGGGCGCCGGCCGGAGCACGATGGCGAGAGCGACGAAGAACATCGCCCCGACCAGCACGGCCGTGCGGCCGGCGAGGCGCGACAGCGGTGCGCCGAGGAAGGTCGTGTGTGCCGGGAAGGAGGGGGCCGCCATCGCCAGCCCCATCAACGCGAGCATCACGAGGGCGTCGAACACGCGCTCCACGCCGATGGAGGCGAGCGCGGTCGTGAGCCGCACGGGCAGCTGCCGGCTGACGACGTACGCGCGGGCGAACTCGCCCGCCCGCGCCGGCAGCAGGTTGTTGGCCATGAACCCGATCGCCACCGCATGCCAGAGCGGCGGCCAGGGGAACGGCGTCCCGCGATCGTCGCTCGGCCGCAGCATCACGCGCCAGCGGATCGTGCGCAGCGGGAACGTCAGGGTCGCGAGCGCGACCGTGGCGAGCAGCAGGACAGGATCGACGGCACTGAGGCCGGCACGCACTTCGCTCCAGTGCGTGCCGCGCACGGCCCACGCCAGGAAGGCGCCCGTGACCGCCAGGCCGACGACCCAAGCCCAGCGGGACGCGCGCCTAGGCGCCGGGGAGCGAGGAGGGCGGAGGCTCGAGGGCGAGGGCAACGAGGTCGCAGACTTCTTCGACGAGCGCCCGCAGCCGCTCGCCCGTGGCGTGCTTGGCCTCCGCGCGCAACTCCTGGGCGCGCTGCTGCGCCCGCGCGCCGCGATAGAGCAGTGTACGGACGTCCACGACCGGCGGCTCGAGCGCGACCGCCGTGGCGCCCGTGAGCAGCTCCTGGGTCGACGCCGGGCCGACGCCGGCGGCGACCAGGCGGCTGTAGGTCACCCAGGAGCCGACGATGTCGGGGGTCTCAGCCGGGAGGTCCTCGCCGGCCGGGACGCGGGCAGCGGGGATCGTCTGCCGGGGTGGAGGAACGGGTGCCAGCGGCGCCTCCGCGGCCGCCCGCCCAACCGTAGCCACGAGGCCCTGGAGGGCGCCGGTGCGGCCACTGAGCTCTTCGGCCAGTCCCACCTCGTCGTCGGTCGAGGAGCGGGCGAGCAGGTCGCCGACCGTGCGCAGCTCGGCCGCAAAGGTGGCGGGGTGCTTGATGGCTACCCCCGCCGTCAGCGCCTCGCGCGCCGTCCGGGCGAACTCGGCCACGCGCTCGGCGAGCGGCCCGCCGCCTGCGCTGGCGAGGGCGCGGAACGTGCCCGCGAGAGTGTGCGCGCGCAGCTCGCGCTGGGTGGCGCTGGGCGCG
>CAZXKD010000225.1:0-3032 GCA_964641215.1 uncultured Gemmatimonadaceae bacterium | reverse complement strand
GACTCCCAGGATACCGTCCGCGATCGGGGTCAATGTTCTACGCGAACGGCGAGTGGCGTTACTTGACGCCAGAGCATGCACCCTTCGATGCGGACTGGTCGACCTTCGAGGCGAAGTTCGGGCCGCGCGAAACGGACTTCCCGTCGCCCAACCAGAACCGGGGCCGGGCCACCGCTAGGGACGGGGCTACGAAGCCGCGCAGCCAATCCAGAGCGCCTACGACTGTCCTTTCAACTGGCGCCGGATTTCGTTCTTGATGGACTCTGGCAGGGATTCCGCGTCCCGACCCTCCGGTACGTAGACGTACACACCCTCCGGGTTCAGCACGTGGCGATGATAGTGGTCCTTCGAGGCAACGTACTTCACGGGCTCCGCGGGCTCCCTTTCGGGCATCGTTCCGGTCCAGGAGATGAGCTTGTGACCGACCATGTGCCGGGGCAGCTCCTGCGGATGGCTGCCGTCTGCTGGGACGATCCAGCCGCGCTGCTGCCCCCACGGCTGTTTCCTCCGGGTCATCACGGCCTCAATCACACGGTCCACATCAGCACGTTCGGCGCGTACCGGCGAAAGAGCCGGGGCGCGGTCGCGGCCTGCTTGGTCACGACCACGACCGCGTCGTCCGCTTCCCTCACTCCTACGAGGGCGAGTCGTACCTGGCCGTCCGCCTGCGCCTGGAAGGTGAAGCTGTCATGCGACGGACGGTCCGCATACGGTTTCGCCCACGCGGGCGGCTTGGCGCCCGAGAACGCGATGACCTGCAAGGGCTGGGCGAGTGTGACGTCAGCGAGGACCTGCCGCTCGTACCAGGTGCTCGTGCCCGAGCTCGGATCCTTGGTGGGCCGGTGGCCGGTCTTCGGGTACGTCGTGCGCCTGCCCGCCGGACCGCACGCGACAATCACCCCGTCGGCGGTGCTGCTCACCGACGCGACCTGGTACGGCGTGCCGTGCCAGACTCCCACCACGTCAATGTCTCTCGGCATCCCAGAAAGCTAGCAGCGCGGCCGGCCACGGGTTTCCGCCCCCGCGGCGTTCCTTCGTGTCCCGGAACGGGGAATGTATCCCGAGTGCCAGGTAAAGCGAGCGCCCCGCCGCCCGTCACTCGGCCGTGGTGTGGCGCCGCCGCTCGGTCCCGCGGCGCCGATCGGCGAGCACGCGCCGCTCGCCCCTGCGCCACTCCGCGGGACCGGTCGCGCTAGCGTGGCGGCGGTCCACCCCGCTACGGCGTGACGGAACGCGACGGCGTTCGCCGACGCGGCGGTTGGGAAACCACAAGGGGGAGTCATTCGCGACCATGGTGCGCCTCTGTCCAGCTAGCGGACATCGCTCTGGAAACCTAAGATAGGCAGAGGGCAGGACCCCTCGTCGCACGCGGGGGGCTATGGTAGTGGAGTGGCTCGCATCGCAGGTCGAGGCCCTTGTCGCAGCCCTCGACTCAGGGACGGCGACGTAAGGCTTTAAGGCCTAGCCGGGGGGACCTATGAAGGCCCGCGTCACGTCGGAGTCACAGTCTTTTAGACTCGTCGAGAGGATGGAAGAGGCGAAGGTGTCCCACGGCCAAGAACTCAGGGCCGACCTGCCGAACGTCAGGGTGCTCGCGCTTGCAGGAGTCGCAGAAGTTCAGGCCCTCTTTTGCAACATGGGCCCGATTCGGGTCAGGGAGATTCTGAATCGGGGCGATGATCGCCCTTTGCCGGCCGCCGTCATCTTGGAGGGCCTTGAGGTCCCTACTTCAGGAACCTATGACCTTCTCAACGCCCTGGTCTCCTCGAATGGTGACCTCCGTCTCGTGGTGGACGGCGCGACGAGCGTTGTGCGGGCGGCCGAAGGCGTCGGCGCGCCCCTCGTTTAGAGGGTACTCCGACTTATCGGCCCAAGCAATCGACTTGATCACGCCGTCCGTGTGACCGCTCGGTGGACCTAGGGCAAAGGCCGATGGCCAGGGCGCCCGGGCAGCCACGCCGTTTCAGCGCGTTCGGCCGAACCGGCCGATCACCCCCGTGCCTCGTCCACGGCTGCGACGTCGCGCCGCCGCCGGCGCTGGAGCTCGGCGTGCTGGACGCGAATCGCTGCCATCACGCGGTCGATCACCGCCTGAGCCGTCTCCCGCGTACGCGGCATCGCGAGCAAGTCCGTATAGTCCACGGGCGAGCCGAAGGACACGGCGATGCGCTTGAAGATCCGCGGGAGGTAGCGGCTGATGGGGAGCACCGCTTGCATCCCGTCGATCGCGACGGGAATCACCCGCGGCCGAGTCGCCAGAATCAGCAGCCCCGCTCCCGGTCGTCCCGGGCCCACGGCGCCGTCCCGGGACCGGGTGCCCTCGGGAAAGAGCGTCATCACGCCGCGGGGGAGCACTTGAATCATGCGGTGGAGGGCGTGCAGGTCGCGGCGCCCTTCCCGGACCCAAATGCATTTCCAGTTGTCGGCCAGCCAGGCCAGCAGCGGGTTCTTATAAAAGTTCTCCGCCGCCGCCGGGTTCCAGGGAATCAAATGCGGCTTGAGCCACGACTGGGGATAAAACGCCCCCAGGCCCACCAAAAAGCTATCGAGCATCGATTGGTGATTCGAGAGGAGGAGCGTGTTCCGCTCCTCGCCGACGTTCCGGCGGCCGATGACCACGGTTCTGTTGAACACGAAGAAGACGAGCCAGAGCAGGGTCACGGTGACATTCGTCACCACATAGGACGTGACCGGCCAGAGGAGGTGGAACAGCTTCCCTCGGCGTGGCGCGTGCCGCGCCAGCCTGCGTCCGCGAGTCCCCGAGTCTGTATCGGTGTTCGACCACCGCTGGTCCGATGAGGAGTTAGCAGGCATTCTCATCGCTGGATTATACCCCGGCTAGCCGTTTGCCTAAGGGGCGGTCCGGTGGAGTGAGTTGAGCAGTGGCGAGGGGTCGGTTCGTTCCATCAGACGAACCGCCTGATGCACGTACAGGGGGTCGGCATGCGGGGCGGCTGGTTCCCGCGGCAAACATTCCGGCAAGGCACGTTTCAGTCACAGCAGGCAGAGACGGTTGGCGCTGCGCAGCGGAT
>CAZXKD010000224.1:0-3048 GCA_964641215.1 uncultured Gemmatimonadaceae bacterium | reverse complement strand
TCGATGCCTCGGCCGGCCTCGCCCGGGCCGGCCGCCTCTCCCTTCCCCATGGTACCGTCCGAACGCCCGCGTTCATGCCGGTGGGCACGCACGGCGTCGTGCGCGGTCTGCACCCGGACGACGTTCGCCGCGCGGGCGCGCAGATCGTGCTCGCCAACACCTACCATCTTCACCTGCGGCCGGGAGAGAACCTCATCGCCGCGATGGGCGGCCTTCATGCCTTCACCACTTGGGACCGCCCCCTGCTCACCGATTCGGGCGGCTTCCAGGTCTTCTCGCTCGAGGGGCTTCGGCGCGTCGAAGAAGAGGGCGTGGAGTTCACGAGCCACGTAGACGGCTCGGTGCACACGCTGACGCCCGAGCGCGCCGTCGAGATCCAGGCGGCGCTCGGCGCCGACGTGGCGATGGCGTTCGACCACGTCGTGCCGGGCCAGGCACCCCTTGCCCTCGCATGCGAGGGGATGGAGCGGACCCTGCGCTGGCTGGCGCGGTGCAAGGCCGCGCAGGCGACGATTCCCGGCCTGAGTTCGGCCCAGACGTTGTGGCCCATCCTCCAGGGGGGCACCCACGACGCGCTGCGCCTCCGCTCCCTGGAAGGAACCCTCGAGCTGGGCCCCTGGACCGGCGTCGCGATCGGCGGCCTTTCGGTCGGCGAGCCCAAGGAGGTGATGCACCGCGTACTGGAGACGCTCGAGCCGGTGATGCCGCCCGCGATGCCCCGTTATCTTATGGGCGTCGGCTTCCCGCCGGATCTGCTCGAGGGGATCGCACGGGGTGTTGACCTGTTCGACTGCGTGGCCGCCACGCGGAACGGACGCCACGGCACGGCCTGGTTGCCGACGGGACGTGTGAACGTGAAGGGGGCCGCGCTCAAGGGGTCCCGCGCGCCGCTCGATCCCGCGTGCGACTGCGAGACGTGCACGACGTTCCCGCGAGGCTATCTCCGCCATCTGTTCATGGTGGAGGACATGCTCGCCCTCCGGCTGGTCTCGATTCACAACATCCGCTTCCTCATCCGCCTGGGCGAGGAGGCACGCACCCGCATCCTGGACGGAACGTTCGACGGCTGGCACCGGGCTTGGCTCGACCGCTACCACCGAGGAGACACGTGACCCCTGCACTGCTGTTCGCCATGGCTCCCGCCCCCGGCTCGGGAGGTGGAAGCGGCTTTACCGTCCTCATCATGCAGGTCGCGGCGATCGGGTTGGTGTTCTACTTCCTGATCATCCGGCCCCAGGGGCAGGCCCGGAAGCAGCACGAGCAGCTGCTGGCCGGCCTCAAGAAGGGCGACGAGATCACGACGAGCGGCGGGCTGATCGGCAAGGTGAAGGACATCAAGGACGACCGCGTCACCGTCGAGAGCGGCACGGCCACGGTGATCGTCGAGCGCGCCCGCATTGTTCGCGTCGGCCAGTCCAGCGCGCCCACTCCCGCAGGATGAGCCTCCGCCCCCTTCACCTGCTCGGCTCACCCGTTCTGCGCCAGCGGAGCAGCGAGGTCGCCCGGGTGGACGACGAGGTGCGCCGCCTCGTGGACGACCTGTTCGAGACGATGGAGGCGGCCCACGGCGTGGGGCTCGCGGCGAACCAGCTCGGGGTGGCCCGGCGCGTCGCCGTGGTCGACGCAGACGGCCAGCGCTTCGCGATGATCAACCCGGTGATCGTCGAAGCGGAGGGACGCACGACCGCCGAGGAAGGCTGTCTTTCGATTCCGGAGATCTTCGGCGACGTGACTCGACCCGAGCGCGTCGTGCTCGAGGCCCTCGATCGCGACGGCAAGCCCTTTCGCCTGGAAGTCGAGGGCCTCGCCGCGCGCGCGATCCAGCACGAGCTGGATCACCTCGACGGCATTCTGTTCCTCGACCACCTCGGGCTCATGAAGCGGAAGGTCCTCCTCGCGCGTTGGAAGCGCGAGCACAAGGACGACACCAGCTACGTCAAAGAGGTGCAGCCCGCCGCCGCGCGGCCGGAGTGATGCGGATCGTCTTCTTCGGCACGCCGGGGTTCGCGGTGCCGTCGCTCAGGGCCCTCCTGGATCATCGGCAGGAAGTCGTCGGCGTCGTGACCCGGCCTGACCGTCCGCAGGGCCGCTCGCGCTCGACCCTCGTTCCCCCGCCCGTCAAGCTCCTCGCGATCGAGGCTGGACTCCCCGTTCTCCAACCCGACCGTCCCGTCGGCGACGTCTTCGCCGCCAGCCTGCGGCATCTCCGACCCGACCTGGGCGTCGTGGTCGCCTACGGGCACATTCTGCGTCCCGAGATTCTCGCCACCCCGGCGCGCGGCATGCTGAACGTCCACGCGTCGTTGTTGCCCCGTTACCGCGGCGCGGCCCCGATCCCCTGGGCCATCATGAGCGGCGACACCGAGACGGGCATCAGCATCATGCGCATGGAAGCGGGGCTCGACAGCGGGCCGGTGCTGCAGCGGGTTGCGACGACGATCGGGCCGAACGAGACCGGCGGCAGCCTGGCCGATCGTCTCGCCGATCTGGGCGCGACGGCGCTAGTCGACGTCGTGCAACGACTCGCGAAGGGCGACGTCTCGGGCGAGCCGCAGGACGCCCCCGCCGCGACCTTCGCCCCCAAAGTGGACCGCGACACCACGCGCCTCGCGCTCGACGGACCGGCGCTGGCCGCCGCCCGCAAGGTACGCGCGTTCGACCCGAATCCCGGTGCCTGGGCGACGCTCGACGGCGCCCCGGTGAAGCTGTTCGGTGGACGATGCGTGGCGGGCACCGGGCCGCCGGGGCAGGTGATCGCCGCCGGACGATCGCTCGTGATCGCGTGTGGCGAGGAGGCGCTGGAGGTGCTCGAGGCACAACCGGCGGGCAAGACCCGGATCACGGTCGACGCCTGGGTCCGCGGCCGAGGAATCGCCGTCGGCGACCGCTTCGCGTGACCGGCCGTCCCCTGCCCCGGGTTCACGCGATCACGGACGCTTCCGTGCTCGCGCGCGGCGACCTCGGCGTCCGCGCGGCGGCACTCGCTGCGGCAGGGCCGGCGCTCGCGCTGCACGCCCGAGACCGCAGCGCGACTACGCGCGCGCTTTC
>CAZXKD010000223.1:0-3059 GCA_964641215.1 uncultured Gemmatimonadaceae bacterium | reverse complement strand
CCGCGCCATCACTCGCGCGGCGCCGAGCGGGCCCGCGGCGTGCGTCGCCACCCGCGCCAGCGCGGCAGAGAATTCGAGCGTCTCCAGCACGGAGGGGGCGACCCCTCCTCCTGCGGTCATACGGCGGCTGACAGCTCCTCGCGGGCGATCTGGTTGATGAGCTTCCCGTCCGCCCGCCCTTTGTATTGCGGCATCACCTTCCCCATGATCTGTCCCAGATCCGTTGCCCCGCCGGCGATCGCGGCCCGCACCGCGGCGCGAATCTCTTCGGGCGGGATGGCGGCGGGCAGGAATTCCTCGAGCATCTTCACCTCGGCGAGCTCCTTGTCGGCGAGCTCGCGCCGCTGGGCCGCGGCGTACTGCTCGGCGGCTTCGCGCCGCCGCTTGATGCCACGCCGCAGGACCTCCGCCGTCTCGTCGTCCGAGGCGGGCGGGGGGTGCTGGAGCTCGAGTTCGCGGTTCTTGAGATCTGCGAGGATGGTGGAGAGGAGGAGGGTGCGCGCCTGGTTCCGTTGCTTGCGGGCCTCGTTCATCGCCGCGCGCAAGCGCTCCGGCAGGCTCGTCACGATCAGACGGGGCGCGTCCGCCGAGTCTTGCGGCGCGCGGCGTTCATCTTGCGCTTCTTGCGCTCGCTCGGCTTTTCGTAGTGGCGGTGCTTGCGCAGGTCCGAGAGGATCCCGGCCTTTTCGCATTTCTTCTTAAAGCGCTTCAGAGCGCGCTCAAAGCTCTCGTCATCGTGGATGATGACTTCCGGCATCGGATTTCACCCCACCCCGGGCCCTTTCTGGCCCGCTAAATGTGATGGACGCACAAGCTTATCCGCCCCGGCCCGAGGGGGCAACCCCGCACCTAGCCCGGCGGCCATGTCATGCGTCGACCCCCCAACAGATGGAGGTGCAGATGGAACACCGTCTGGCCACCGTCGGCGTTGGTGTTCAATACCACTCGGTAGCCCCGCTCCGCGAGGCCCTGTTCGTGCGCCAGGGTGCGCGCGAACACGAGCAGCTCCCCGAGCAGCCGGGCATCCGCGGCGTCGTTCAAGGAGGAGACGTGTTGGGTGGGGATGACCAGCACGTGCGTGGGCGCCTGGGGATTGATGTCGCGGAACGCCAGCAGCCGGCCCTCGCGCTTCACGACGTGCGCCGGAATCTCGCCCGCCGCGATCTTGCAGAAGAGGCAGTCGGTCACGCGCTCTCCCCGCCGCCCCCCGCTCCTCCCCCGAACGCGTCGCGAATCTGCTTCCACAACTTCCGGCCAGCCGTCTCCGCCGAGGGCGGCGCCCCCTCAACCTGCTGCAGCTCGCGAAGCATCCCCTCCTGCGCCGGCGTCAAGTCGGTGGGGGTCCATACGTGGATGCGCACGTGCAGGTCGCCGTGACCGCCCTCCCCCAGGCGCGGCAGCCCCTTCCCTCGCAGCCGGTACACGGTGCCGGTTTGGGTGCCGCGGTGCACCTTGAGCATGGTGGGCCCATACGGCGTGGGGATCTCCGCCTCGACGCCCAGGGCCGCCTGACTGAAGGAGACCGGCAGGTCATAGATCAGGTCCTCCCCACGACGCTCGAAGCGCGGGTCCTCCTTGATCTCGAGCATCGCGACGAGATCGCCCGGCGGACCGTTGCGGGGCCCGGGAACCCCGGCCCCGCGGACGGTGAGGTAGTGGTGATCGGCGACGCCGGCCGGCACGTCGATCTGCACGGTTTTCTCAGCCTTGACGCGACCCTCGCCGTGGCAGCTGGCGCACGGGTCCGCGACCACCGTGCCCTCTCCCGCACAGGTCGGGCACGGCGAGACCGACACGAACTGCCCGAACATGGACTGGGCGTGGCGACGCACCTCGCCGCTCCCGCCGCACGCAGCACAGGTGGTCGGGCCGGTGCCGGGCCGCGCTCCCGTGCCCCGGCACGTTGGGCAGACGTCCAGGGTGCGCAGGCGCACCGATTTTGTCGTCCCGGTCGCCACTTCCGCGAAGTTGAGCCGCAACGTGACCTTCAGGTCCGGCCCGCGGCGGCGGTCGCGGCGCGCCCGCTCGCCGCCGCCGAAGAAGGCGTCGAAGCCCCCGAGCCCGCCGAAATCGCGCATGAAGACGTTCAACGCGTCGGTGATGTCGAAATGGGAGAAGCCAAAGCCGCCCGGCCCGCCCGGCCCGCCACGCAGCGCCTCCTCGCCGTAGCGGTCGTAGGCCGCCCGCTGCTCCGGATTGCGCAGGACGTCGTAGGCTTCGGTGAGTTCCTTGAACTTCTCCTCGGCCGCCTTATCGCCGTTGTTGCGGTCGGGATGGTACTGCATCGCGAGCTTGCGGTAGGCTTTCTTGATGTCCGCTTCGGAGGCGTCGCGCGGCACGCCCAGCACGCCGTAGAGATCCGAGCCCTGGCCCCCTCCCCCACCGCCGCCCCCTGTCTTGCGACTCATTGCAGCAGCTCGCTCACCATCCGGCTGGTGTGGTCCACCAGCGCGACGATCTTATCGTACGGCATCCGCGTCGGCCCCATCACGCCGATCACCCCTGACAGCGGCCCGGACCGATACCGCGAGGTCACGAGGGTGAAGCTCGACAGCTTCGGGTCGTGGTGCTCGCTGCCGATGGTGATCGTGAGCCCTTCGCCCAGTCGCTCGGCGAGCGCCTGGCGCAGGAGGTCGCGCCGCTCGGTCACGGCCATCAGTCCCTGGAGCCGTTCGGCGGTGGCGAACTCGGGCTGCCCCGCCAACAGCTGCGCGCTCGAGAGCACTACGCCGCTGGCATCGGGACCGGCGGGCGCCACATCGAACAGCTCTTCGGCCTCCTGGATGAAGATGTTGATCAGCTCGCTCGAGCCGGCGACCGACGTGGCGTCGCGCAGCCGCTCGGACAGCGTCGCACGGATCTCCCGCAGGGTGAGGCCTGCAAGCCGCTCGTTCAGCACGACGGCCACCTGCACGACCGCCTCGGCCGCCATGTACGAGGGCACTTCGACGAAGATCGTCCGCACCACGCCGCTCTTCAGCGTCAGCACCAGGAGGAGCCGGTCCGCGGAAACCTGAATCAGTTCCAGCCGCTCCAGCACCGCCTCGTCGAGCGACGGG
>CAZXKD010000222.1:0-3067 GCA_964641215.1 uncultured Gemmatimonadaceae bacterium | reverse complement strand
CGCGGAAACCTGAATCAGTTCCAGCCGCTCCAGCACCGCCTCGTCGAGCGACGGGCTCACCGCCATTCCCAGCTCGCGCGTCAGCAGGCTGAGCACCTGGGCGGCGCGGTAGAGAATCTGATCGACAGCCGTGCGCTCGCCGGTCAGCTCCTCGCGGATTTGGCTCGCCTCCGAAGGCGAAACAGGGGGCGGCGGCAGCCGCATCAGCGCGTCCACATAGGCCCGGTAGGCAAGGTCGGTGGGAATGCGGCCCGCTGATGTGTGGGGGTGGTAGAGGTATCCCTTTTCCTCCAGGTCACTCATGGTGTTACGAATCGTGGCGGGCGAAAGCCCGAGCTGCAGACGCTTGGCGATCCGCCGGCTGGCCGCCGGCTCGGCCGTCTGGACATACGCCTCGATGACGGCTCCCAAGACCTGCCGCTCGCGCTCCGTGAGCGGGGTATTCATGTCAGCCAAGCTCTTTCATGCGAACAATTTACGAAGCCGTGGCCTGCGCGGTCAAGTCGCGCACCAGCACATCGAGGCGCAGCCACCCCTCCGCGGTGCACCGCATCCGACCGTCACGCACCACCACCCAGCCGGCCCGCTCCCAGTCGGACTGTCGGACGGTCGGCCAGTCGGACAAAGGCAATCCTACCTCCGTACGCAACGCGAGATACAGACGTTCCAGTTCCCGTTGCTCGGGAGTAAGCACTTCCTCGGATTCTACCGGAGAACGACTCGCCTGTACCGCCCGTCTGTAGGCCTCCCAGGCGGAGAGGTTCCAGCGGCGCGACCGGCCGTTGAAGGAGTGGGCAGCGGGACCAAGGCCGAGGTAGGGCCGGCCCGACCAGTAGGCCGAGTTGTGACGGGAGCGAGCGCCTCCCCGCGCGGCGTTGGAAACCTCGTAGAACCCGTACCCGGCGGCGGCGAGCGTCTGGTGGGCCTGCAGGTACTCCGTCGCATAGCGCTCGTCGTCGGGAGGAGTGGCAGCGCCGCGTGAGATCCAGCGCGACAGGGGAGTGCGATCCTCCACCGTCAGCCCATACACGGACAGATGCGGGGGGAGAATGGAGAGGACCGACTCCAGGTCCCGGCCCCAATCCCGCTGCAGCTCTATCGGGAGCGCGAAGATGAGGTCGAGCGAGATGTTGTCGAGTCCCGCGGCGCGGAGGGTGCGGACAGCCGCGCCGATGCGCGCGGCGTCATGCGAGCGGCGCATCCAGGCGAGCACCCGGTCGTCGAAGGACTGGGCGCCCAACGACACGCGATTGACGCCGGCCGCCCGCCAGGCTCGGGCATTTGCCGCGGTGACGTCCTCCGGGTTGGCTTCGAGCGTAACTTCAACTGCGCCGAACGAAGGCGTCGAACGGAAGGCGTCGAACAGAGACGTCATCAGACGCGTGAGGTCATCACGCGGCAGCAGGGACGGAGTTCCGCCGCCGAGGTACAGCGTGTCGAGGGGTCCGGCGTCGCCCCACGCCGGTGAGTCTTGCAGCAGGCGCAGTTCCTTCAGGACCGTATCCACATACTCTCGCCCGGGGATCCGTTTTCGGACCGCGATGGAGAAGTCGCAATAGGAGCAGCGGCGGACGCAGAAAGGGACGTGGACGTAGAGGTGGTGCACGACAGCAAAGCTAACGCCGAAGGCGGAATGCGGAACGTCAGGACGAGTCCCGTTCCGCGTTCCACGTTCCGCGTTGCGCGTTCAACGAGAAGCGCATCCCCGCCTCTTGACGCACCAGCCCCCGCATCTCCAGGGCGGTGAGGGCGGTGAGCACGGCGCCGGTGTCGGCGCGCGAAGCGGCAACCAGTTGGTCTACGTGCCGCGGCTCCGCGGCCAACGACTCCCACAGGGTTCGTTCGAGCGGCTCCAATTCGGCTGGAGGGAACGCCCTGCCGTCAGGTGGACCTTGCCCGGGGCCACGCCGCGGGGCGTCGGGGACGGGGATCCCCAGCTCCTCCAGAACGTCGGCCGGGGAGAGCGCGGGCTTGGCTCCTTGCTGGATGAGTTTGTTGCAGCCGACGGAGGTCAGACTGTTGATGGGACCGGGCACGGCGAGGACGGTGCGACCCTGGTCCAGGGCACAGTCGGCGGTGATCAGCGCGCCCGAATTGGGGGCAGCCTCGATCACCACGGTGACGGCGGCGAGCCCGGAGATCAGCCGGTTGCGGCGCGGGAACGCTCCGGCGTGCGGTCGCTCCCCGGGCGGCAGCTCCGTCACGAGGCAGCCGCGCACCGGAGCGGGCGCCAGCATGCGCTCGTACAGCTCGCGGTTGGACGCCGGATAGATCACCCCGAAGCCGTTGCCCAGCACGCCGACGCTCCCTCCGCCGGCGTCGAGCGCGGCGCTGTGCGCCAGCGCGTCGATCCCCCGCGCCATGCCGCTCACGATCACCGCAGCGCGCCCCACCCCTCCGGCCAGGATCCGGACCGCCTCTGCGCCGTAGGCACTATGGTTCCGGCTCCCCACCATGGCAACGGCGGGCCGGGACAGGAGCCGCGTGTCTCCCCAGACGTAGAGCAGCGACGGCGCCTCGGGGATCTCGCCCAACAGCGGCGGGAAATCGGCGTCGGTGGGGAGCAGTACGCGACCACCCAACCGGCCTAGCTGCTCGAGGATCTTTCGCCCCGCGCCAATCGAGACGCCGCGGATCGCGGTGGCCGCCGCGCGACCGAAGCCGGGAAGCGTGGCGATCGCGCCGTGTGGCGCCTGCAGGGCACTGCCCGCGCCGCCAAACGCTGCGACCAGCGTGCGCAGCCGCACCGAGCCGATCCCCGGCAGCTGCGCGAGGGCCAGGGTGGCGGCTAGCTCGTCGCGGCTGGAGTCCGCAGCGTCCGCCATACGGCCTCGAGCAGTTCAGGCACGCCGGCACCAGTCACCGCCGAGATCGTGAGCACCGGCGCGTCGTCCTCGGTCCGGAGCGAGGGCGGAACCATGCCTGGAGAAAGCAGGTCGCGCTTCGTCAGCACGACGACGTGCGGCTTGGCGGCGAGATCGGCCGAATACAGCGCCGCTTCCCGTCGCAGCAGGTCGTACACGGCCTGCGGGTCGGCGCTGTCCACGGGGACCAGCACAGCGACGAG
>CAZXKD010000221.1:0-3128 GCA_964641215.1 uncultured Gemmatimonadaceae bacterium | reverse complement strand
CTCCCGAGCGCCAGTGAACTCGCGGCTCGGCACCTGCCTGTAAGCGGGCCTCTCGAGGCGGTTTCAGCGGCAGTGCCGAGCCGCGGCTTACAGCCGCGCTAGCTCTTGCGCGTGAACTGGAACGCCATGGTGCGCGACTGGCCGTTCTCCTGCCAGGTCCACTCCTGCGTCAGGTGGTCGCGGTCCGGGATCGTCAGGGTCAGGTGGTGCATGTGACCCTCGGTCGGGCTGGCGAGGTTCGAGGCGTGGACGAAGTCGAACGAGAACTGCTTCACGTCGCTCGCGATCGGCGTGGTCTGCATCTGCGGCTCGTTCCCCGCGCTGCAGAAGTGCGTCACGGCGATGCGGTCGCCGTCGGGCGCGTACACGGTGAGCATCTCCGGCTCGGTTCCCATCTGCAGCCGCTCGAGCAGGGCGTTCCCGCCCGAGACCACCTGATACGAGACGTGCATCGTCTTGCCGTCGGGGCTCTTGCCATCCCATTCGCCGGCGAGCGGCGTGAGCTGGGCGAACCCGCGCGAGGGTTTGGGCATGTGGTGCTCGGGGGCGGCCTGCTGGGCGGCCGCGGGCGCGGCGAGCCCGGCGGCGGCGAGGGCCAGCGTGGTGAGGCTCAATGTCGCGTGCATCGTGCTCCTCCTGTGACCGGCGTGGAGATGATATTTAACCGTCTGGTTTAGTATCCCCGGATAGCCCGAGGGTTGTCAAGGGCTCACCGTCGCGCCGCCGGCCGCAGTCCCAGCGCCCTGTTCAGCCACCGCACCAACGGCAGCAGCCGGGCGAAATCCCGCTCGAGCAGCGCCGCCAATCGCGCACTCGTCGCCTCGCGGTCCTGCAGTCGCCGGCCGGCGGTGTACGACTGATGCTTGAGCCACCGCGCCGCGGGGTGCGTCTCCGGGAAGCCCCGAGGCATGCGTTTCAACATCGCCTCGTCATCCAGGCCACCGAAGCGCCGGATCCACCTTGGGCTCCGGACGATCTTCTCGAGCCCTTGCCAATCCTCCGCGATCGCGTCCCGCAGGCGGCTCAACGTCGGGCGTGGAGGCATCCAGATCCCGGCACCGACGAACGAGGCGCCCGGCGCGATGTGCACGTAGAACCCCGCGCTGCCGGCCTCCGCGTCGCCGCCGACCCGGCGGTCCGCATCGCGATGATGAAACCAGCACGCGGCGTGCGTCTTGTAGGGCGACTTGTCCTTGGAAAACCGGATATCGCGGTAGATCCGGAACATCGATCGTTTGGGGTTCCCCGTGATTTCCGGCGCGACCCGGGCCAGGCGCACATCCAGCTCCTCGATGAGCGCGTGCATGGGGGCCCGGACATGCCGCTCGTAGTCGGCGCGATGAGCCTCGAACCAGGGCTTCGCATTGTGGCGCGCCAGACCGCGAAAGAAGTGGAACGTGTCGGCCGTGAAGGGCATCTAGGAGCGACGGCGGATGACGAGCATAGGGAGAACGCCGGGAACATGGCGCGCCGGCGTCGCCGCGGGAAGAGGCCGAGAACGCCGTCAGGGCCCGGTGAGGCCGAACCCGAACGGGAACGGGGCGGTCGAATAGGACGAGATCTGGCGGGTGAAGGACACCGCCAGATCAAGCGGGGACAGAAACGGACTCAGGTGGACCGGCGCATGGGAAGCAGTGTTGCGCCGGCAACCGCGCGAGCGTCCTCAGCCGACCGCGAACCGCTAGTGCCCGCCGGTCTCCTCGTGATTGTCGTCCACGCCGTCTTGGTTCTCGTCATCGAACGCCTGGAACGACTTCCGGATATTGCCGTTGATGGCGTCCGCGTTGGCGGGGTTCGTCGGATCGAGCACCGCGCCGCTCGCGTCCTTGAACCAGCTGGAAACGTCGACGGCGATCGTCACGTTGAAGGCACCACTCGCATCCACCGTGATCGGGGTCGGGAAAGTCATCTCGAGCTTCGCCTCGACGTCGGAGGTGAAGGTGTGCTTCGCCCCGGCTGCATCAGTGAAGGAAACCTGCACCTTCAAGAGCTCGGCCTGGAGCCCCTCGTACGTGCCGGCGGGAACCGTGACGTGAAGCATCGCTTTGGTCGTCCCGTCGACCGGGAGATCGACCGTCACGGGCCCGACCTCCAGCTCGTCGCAATTCTCCTCGTGGTTGTCGTTGACGTTGCCGGTGGCGTTGTCGTCGTTCGTCTCGGCCCCGCAGGTGCCGCTGGGGGAGAGCTCGATCTCACCGAGGGTCATCTGGGCCGCGGTGATCGTGATGGCGGCGGCACCGCTGCCGACAACGAGGTCGGCGCTCGGGCTCGCCGCCGGACGTGAGGATCTGGTCGTGACCGAGAGGCTGAGCGGTCGGGCATTGGGGGCGTTCGCGTTACAGGCTACGAGGCCGACGGCGAACGGAGCGACCCACGCAGCCAGGCGAAGGGAATGGAAGTGCGGCATAACGGCCTCCATGCTTCGAGTGCGGCATGTCAAGAAGAATTCGCTGAACAAGTGGATGATACACCGGGACGGACCGAAGTAACTCGCAAGGCTGCAACGCAGGGTGACGTACATCACGCCGGCGGCGGTCGCACGATCTTCTGGGTGGGCGCCACGGCCGACGCGGACTGCAGCCTACCCGCGTCCCAGCGACATCAGGGCCCCCTCGTGCTCGAGCAGCCAGCGTTTGCGGTCCAGGCCGCCGCCGAAACCGGTCAGCTCGCCACGCGCGCCGACGACGCGGTGGCAGGGGACGATGATGGGGATGGGGTTCCTGCCGTTGGCCGCGCCGACCGCGCGTGTCGCGCGGCTGTCGCCCAGGCGACGCGCCAGCTCGCTATAGCTCGAGGTGGCGCCGTAGGGGATGTTGCGCAGCAGCTTCCACACGCGGCGCTGAAACGCGGTGCCGGGCGGGTCGAGGGCGAGGTCGAACGTCGTGCGGGAGCGCGCGAAGTACTCGGCCAATTGCTGGCGGGCGCGAGCGAGCAATGCGCTCGCTAGGGCGCGGCCGTCGTCCGCTACCCACACCCCACCCCTCTTCGGGAGCGAGCCGTGACTGGGCGTGGGGAAATACACTCCGGTCAGGGCGGTGTCCGAGGCCGTGAGGACGAGGTCGCCGAGGGGGCTGGGGAAGACGGTGAACGCAGTGCGCATGATCAGCTGAGAGTAATCTAGCCACTCC
>CAZXKD010000220.1:0-3159 GCA_964641215.1 uncultured Gemmatimonadaceae bacterium | reverse complement strand
CGGACGGGAAGATACGACGGGATGCGGGATGCGGGAAGCGGGATGCGTGTGGCACACCTTCGCATCCCGCATCTCGTATCCCGCATCTCGCAGCCCGCATCCCGCATTATAGCAGTCCCCCCCGCCGCAGCTTCCCCACCTGATCGTACGCCGCCTCGTGCACCGCCAGCACCTCGGCGGGCGAGACGGTCGAGACCCCCGACTTCCCGACTTCGACGCCGGCGGCGTAGTTGGCGACCTGGGCCGCCTCGCGCGCGCTGGCCCCGGCCGCGAGCGCCGTCCCCACCCAGGCCGTCACAGTGTCCCCAGCCCCCGAGACGTCGAACACCTCGCGCGCCATCGTGGGGATGCGGGTGATCTGCTGGTCCTTGGTCACCAACACCATCCCCTCGGCGCCGAGGGTGAGCAGCAGGTTGTCCACGCCCAGCTGCTCGAGCATGGTGGTGAGGGCGTCGGGGTGGTCGAGATCGAGCGCGGCGCCCCCTCCCCCCATCGCCTGCTCCAGCTCACGGCGGTTGGGCTTGAAGATCGTCGCCCCCTGGTAGGCGAAGAACTGCTTGACCTTGGGGTCCACCACCACCGGCACGCCGCGCCGCTTCGCCAGCATCATCGCCCGCTCGATCAGCCCGGGAGTGAGCGTCCCCTTGTTGTAGTCCTCGATCACCAGCGCGTCGGCGTCGGCCATGGCCGCTTCCAGCTGGCCGCCGAGCTGCTGCTCGGCGCGGGCCGGGACCGGGTCCTCCACCTCCTCGTCGATGCGCACCACCTGCTGGCCGCGCGCCATCACGCGGGTCTTGGACGTCGTGGGCCGGGCCGCCGCGACCACGAGATGCCGGTCGGTGAGGCGCGTCTGGGCCAGCTCGGCGCGTAGCGAGTCGCCGCGCGCGTCGTCTCCGATCACGGCGACCAGCCGACCCTCGGCGCCGATGGCAGCCACGTTCGCCGCCACGTTCGCCGCCCCCCCCAAGGCGTAGCGGCGGTGGTGCACTGTGACCACCGGCACCGGCGCCTCCGGGGATATCCGCTCCGCCTCCCCGGCCAGATAAATGTCCAGCATCGCGTCGCCGACGACGACGATGCGACGGTCAACCATCTTCGCCAAGAGGGCTTCGAGGCGTTCGCGAGTGAAGCGCGGAAGGTCGGTCACGAAAAAGGCCGGGAAACGTGAAACGGGAATCGGGAAACGTGGCGTCGTTTCTGGTTTCCCGTTTCTCGTTTCCCGAGGTTTCCGATCATGGTAACGCGCTCTCCTTCCGCAGCCGGTAGGTGATTCCCACGGAGCCTACCCAGCGCGTCCGATCCACGTTCGCGACGTGTTGATAGTTCGCGACGCGGTGCACGCCTGCATCCCATCTGAGTCCCAGGCGCGAATCGGGTGCGTAGCTGCCGCCCAGCGCGACCCGAAGCGTCCGCTCCGCGATGCCTTGGAAGACGGTGGCCGTGGCGGGGTACTGCGCGACGGTGGGGTGGGGGAGGCGGGGGTCGCCCTCGCCCTGGCGCAGCACGGTGAGCTCGGGCTCGAGCAACAATCCTGGTGCGGGGATCATGGAGAGCTTGAGCGTCGCCTGGTCGTAGTCGTCGAAATTGCGTCCCGTACCGAGGAAGTGATATAGAGGAACCTGCAGGTTGTCCTCGTTGCGGTACGTCAGGTTGGTGACGCGCGTGTAATAGAGGCGCCAGCTCGCCGGCTTGAGCCAGAGCCCGCTCCGCGCGCCCACGGTGAAGCCGTAGCTCGAGGGCTTCAGGTCGGAGGCGACGCGGCGGTCCACCTGGATGTCGTCCAGCATGAACTGTCCGAACACGGTCACGGGGCTGTGCCGCTCGAAATCCACGCCGACGAAGCTGTTGACGTTCGTCCCGGTGTTCAGCTGCTCCAGGAGGTGGAGGTTCAGGATATTGAGGTACCACGGCTCGAATTGCCGGTCGCGTCCCGACAGCACCGTGCCCTCCCACAGCGCCACGGTCCACCGGTGTGAGGGCCGAAACCACAGCCGGTGCTGGGCCATGTAGCGGTTGACGACGGCGCCGGTCGAGTCGCTGCGGGTGTCGAGCTGAGTGAACAGCGCCTGCAGCTGGACGCGCCCGGTGCCGAGCGTCAGGCCGAGGTGGTCCAAGCCGTAGGGGTTGTCGGACAGCAGCAGACCCTGGACGTCGCTCGGTCCCCAGTTGCGGTCCATGCGGCCGAAGAACACCTCGCCCAGCCGCCACTGCGCGCTGATGTAGCCCTCGGCGTTGCGGCCGGCGATCTTGCGGTCCTTCTTCCCGTACCAATCGGGATCGTACTTGAGCCGCGTGTCGAAGTAGGGGTGCGTCACTGCTACGATGCCCCCGAAATCGAGCTCCCAATCGAGCCCGCCGCGCACGAACCCGTGACCGGCGCCCGCCCGGCGCGGCCCGATTGAATCAACGGCGGCAAGGGGATCGCGCTTGGCGTAGTTGGCGGCGGCGACGCCGAGGTCGGCCTCGAGCCGGTATCGCGGGCCGGAGGCCAGCGTCTCGAGCGCCGCCAGCAGCCGTCGCACCGTTTTTCCCACCGCACGGCCGGTGCTCAGCGTATCCACGTCGTGGAGCGCGCGCACCAGATCGGCGCGCCGCAGCGGGCGCGTGAGCGGCGTCGGGTCCCCCAGGACGCCCGCCGCGATCAGGTGCTCGACGTACGGCATGGTCCAGTGGTCGAGGGGCACGTAGGGGGAGGCGGTTTGGGCTGAGAGGTGCGTGACGAACGCGAGCGTCACCGGGAGGAACAACAGGGGGAGGCGCATGGGCCCATAAGTTACGATTGGACGTCCGGCCCGGAAGAGTATGACGTAGGTCACAGACCGTCCAAAAGGGGGCTGGGTAGCTTGCCGATGCGGAGGTCGCCCGGCCCGATGGGGCGACCGCGCCGAGAGCACGCTGCTCAGAGCATAGCCGCCGAAAGGCGGTGACGCAGAGCCACGGGGCTACAGCGGAAGTCCGCCACGCCAGCCGGGCCGCCAGCGATCGACAAGGTCGTCGCTGGCGGCCCGGCTGGCGTTTTCACCTCCTGGGAGACTGACCGATGCAATTCCTCATGAGACTGGCCCATCGCCTCTCCCGCATAAAGCGCGGAACGTTGGTCGCCGTCGCGGCGGTGTCGGCTGCCGCGGCGGTGGTCGCCTGCGAGCTCCCCGTCACCCC
>CAZXKD010000219.1:1290-3174 GCA_964641215.1 uncultured Gemmatimonadaceae bacterium | reverse complement strand
GCACGGCGAGCGTCGCGGCGTCCGCCCAGCGTCCGCGCTCGAGCGCGTAGCGCGCCGGGATCGCCGCCAGGGCGTAGTCGGTGGTGAGCGACCCGGGTGGGAACGCCTCGGTCGCGGCCGCGGCCTCGGTCACCACGCCGCGGGCGGCGCTGTCGCGCCCCAGCTGGAGGTAGGCGTAAGCGAGGTAGTCGAGCGCGTGCGCGCGCTGATCCCACATCGCGCCGGGGTGCTCCGCCGCCTCGTAGCGACGCGCCGCGCCGACCGAGCGCAGATTGGCGGCGATCGACGCGTCCCACCGGCCAAGCCGAGTGTAGATGTGGGACGGCATGTGGAGGGCGTGCGGCACCGACGGGGCGATACGCGCGTAGCGGTCGGCCGCCGCGGTCGCGCGCGCCGCGAGCTTCGGCGAGTCGTAGGCGTGGATCAGGTAGTGGGCCATCCCCGGGTGATCGGGATGGCGCTGGAGCAGCGCCTCGAGGATCGTGCCGGCCCGCCGCTGGCGGGCGAGCGTGGTATCGCGGGTGTCGAGCTGGCCGTTGGCGATGAGGGCCAGCGCGTAGAAGGCGCGGGCCTCGTCGTCTCCAGGGTGGCGGCGGACGACGCGTTCCATTGCCCGCTCATACGCGAGCAGCCGGATCCGGTGATCCACCGTCGCGTAATCGCGATAGTACGTGGCGATGGCCTCGGCGTACTCGCGCTCGACACCGCCGGTAAGTGAGACGGCCCGCTCCGCCGCCGCTAGCCCACGCTCCGCAGCCAAGGCGGTCGGCGGCGTCCAGAGCGGATGGAGCGCGCTCATGGCGAGGCCCCAGTAGCCCATGCCGCAGAGCGAATCCGTCGCGACGATCGCCGCGAAAGCGGTGTCGGCCTCCTCGTACCAGAACGAGTGCAGGAGCGCAACCGCGCGCTCGAAGCGCGGCTGGGTCGCGGGACGACAGGAGACGTGGAAGACTACCCGACCCACCACCTCGCCGCCGGCGCCCGCGGTCGCGTGCTCGTGCTGGGCTGACAGCGGTTCCGCCGCGAGGGTGCTCATCCCCGCCGCGCCGATTGCCCCGAAAAGCAGCGCCCACCGATGCCGCATGTTCAGCCGAATGCGATCCAGAGCGCCCCGCCGACCGCGATAACATCCTCGAGCAGGGCGATCGGGAAGTCGTTCCCGCCGGTCGCCCGGACCAGCCGTGCCCTGAGCTCGTACCCACCGAGCGTGCCGCCCACGGCGCCGAGCGCCCCCGCGACGAAGCCACCGATCATGCCCGGGCCGGGGGCGCCGAGCGCGGCCCCACACACACCTCCGCTCAGCACCCGGGCGATGAACGGGCCCGGCTTCTTCCGGCTGGGCGTTCGGGGCAGCTTGTCGTTGATCAGCTCGGCCACCGCCGCGAGGGTCACGATGAACGGCATGGCGGAAAGACCCAGGAAGGCCAGCCAGGTCCCTTCCACATGCACTCGGCCCAGACGCACGGCCCAGGCCACGACCGCCGGGGCAGTCAGCGTGCGGAGTCCTGCAATCACGCCAATCAGAAACGCCAGAGCATAGACCGACATAGTCGCCTGCTCAGTATTCTGCGAACGCCTCGTCCGGATAACAATACAGCCATCGCTCGCCGGGCTCCGCCGAGGCGATCACGGGGTGGCCGCTCGCCCGCGCGTGCTTGCTCGCGTGCCGGTTGGGGGAACTGTCGCAGCACTGGGTCGTGCCGCATTCCTGGCAGGTCCTCAGGTGCACCCACCGCGCGCCGATCTTGACGCACTCCTCGCACTCCCGCCGCTTGGCCTGGCGGACCGTCTTGACTGCCCCGATATGTGCGCAGGTTCCCTGGGTCATGTTCGCTCTCTTGTCAAATCGATTGTCGTCGAGTGCACGGCCCCGCCCTGCGGGGG
>CAZXKD010000219.1:0-1190 GCA_964641215.1 uncultured Gemmatimonadaceae bacterium | reverse complement strand
CCGGACGTCGGTCGCCTTCGCGAGCCGTGACAGAAACCATTCGATGTCGTGGCGCACACGGCTCGCCAGCTCGTCGGCGGACTCACCCAGACCGCGGTGATAGGTCGACACGTGCGACCATATGGTGCACCCGGTCGCCCCGTCCCGGGCTGTCACCTGCCACTTTCGACCCGGACGCGGCACGCGCACCTCGAACTCGACCCCAGGCGGCTTGCGGGTGGCGATGTGCCACGCGGACGGCGTCACCTCGACCCGCATACCGGGCAGCCGCGCCACCCGGGCGATCATCTCGCGCATCTGGGTTCGCGCCGGTGACACTCGCCGGTCTCGCTGCGCCGGCGGAGGACCCTGGGCGATCGCGTCGTAATCCGCATTCATGGCTGCGACAACGGTATCGAGCGACGCCCTGGGCTCATGCCGGCGTCGGACTGTCGTCGTCCGGCGCGGCGAGCAGGGACTGGAGCCGGCCAAGCTCCACCGGCTTCATCAGATGATGGTCGAAGCCGGCGTCCCGTGAGTGGCGCCGATTGTCGGCGAAACCCCAGCCCGTGATCGCGATGATGAGCACGTCCGCGCCCCACGGTTGCCGGCGGATCTCCGCGGCGGCCTCGTACCCCGACAGCTTCGGCATCGCGAGATCGAGCAGCACGACTTCGGGGTGCAGCGTTCCGGCGAGCGTGACGGCTTGTTCCCCGTCGTAGGCAACGAACACGTCGTGACCCTTGAGACGCAGCAGCTCCGCGAGACTGTCGGCCCCATCCTTGTGATCGTCCGCCAACAGAACCCGCCGGCCCGCGGCCCCGTTCCTCCCGGTGCTCGCCGACCGGGTCTCCACGGTCCTCCCTTTCCCTGCGCCCTGGACTCGAGCCACCTGTCCCTCCAGATCGGGTCTCGCGCGAGGCGGGGCTCTCCCGGTGCTGGAGAACGGAGGGCGCCGCTCTGCACGCTAGGTCCAGCGGCGGCCCCGTACAAGACGTCCTAGGTGGGCCGTTTTCGTCGGTCTCAGGTATCAGGCACGGAGCGACGCGGCGATCGCACCGTCTGACCTAAGAGATAGGCACACGGCCACTCCGCATCATATTGGGGCTGCTGTTGTTCGGCCTCGCCGTGCTGGTCGCGCCTGAGCTCCCGGACATTCGGCGGTACATGAATATCCGGAATATGTGAACGAGTGGCGCGGCGGCAGGGGG
>CAZXKD010000218.1:0-3347 GCA_964641215.1 uncultured Gemmatimonadaceae bacterium | reverse complement strand
GCTGAACTGGATCGTGGTCGCCGAATCCGCGCCGGGGTGCCAGACTTCGCCCCAGTGCACGATCGCGCCGAACAGCCGCCGGCCCCGGGCGACGGGTCGGTTATAGCTGAGGGCAATCTCCAGGCGCCCGACGCGCTGCATGACGGTGCCATGCTGGCTGAGGGGGACACCCTGCGCCGCCGCCGCAGGAGCCGCTGCGAGGAGGAGCGCGGCGAGCGCCACCGACGAGCGCGCCACCCTAGAAGGCCAGCTCGAGGCCGACCCGCAGCGTGCGCCCCGGACCGTGGAAGCGCCAGGCCCCGAAGAACGCGTCGAAGTAGGCGCCCAGCGCCCTGGTCTGCTCGGCAACCGTGTAGAGGTGATCGCCGTTGCCGAAGCGCTGCTCCACGCGCTGCAGCGCGACGCAATTGATCGTGGACGCCGTGGTGGCGGTCCACTGCGTGCAATCGGTCACATCAATCGAGCCGTCAGGGTTGAGCTTGCTGACGGGCTGCGACTGGGCCTCAGCCGCCAGGCCGCCGAGCTCCGGCGCCAGAACGGTCGCCCGGAACAAGGCGTTCTCGTCTGTTCCGGTCTCGGCGTAGGCGCCGATGCGGTTGGTGAAGTTGAGAAGGTTGCGCGCGTCGACGTAAACGGTCCACATGAATCGCCCGGCACGGATGCCTTTGACCACCCGGAGGTCCAGGGACTTCGTCCAGGGCAGGCGCGAGGTGCCGGGGACATCAAGGCCGAATGGAATCTGGTCAGAAATGGTCAGCCCTGTTCCGGTATTTGCCAGACGCTGGTAGGGTAAGCCGCTGGTGAGTCGGAGCGTCGCCACCGCTTCCAAGTCGCCTGCCCACCGCCAGCCCGAAGGAGGCCGTAGCGCGCTGACGATCGACAATTGCTGCTGGGTGCTTTTTCTCCCAACGAAGACGACACCGATTGACGGAACCGGCTCTGAGCGGATCAGCGAGTAGCTCACCGAGCCCATACTGCCTTCCCTGTTGTGCCAATCGAACGTTGCGTCGAATCCAGTGGCATTCCCCTGCAGCGTCGTCAGGGAATTGAGGTTCGAGGTCCTCCCCGGGTTGGCCGGATCGTCGAACGGCTGAAGGAGATACACGTAGGGGTCGACAGCCGTCTTGTGATAGACGCCGACGTCCGCGGCCAGAGCATCGCTCACCGCCTGGCGGACACCCACCTCCAGGAGCGTGGACTTGGCATAGCTCACATCCCTGCCGAATGGAGCCAACGTGTTCGTGAAGGCCAGATCACTGTTCACGTTGCTGAGCAGTTGCCGGAACGTGGGCGGCTCGACTTGCTGGCCAAAAGCGGCGCGCACACTGGTCCTCGTCCCTAAGGTGTACGCCAGCCGCACGCGCGGCGACACGAACCCCTGCCCGCGACCGTTTGTGAACACGCGGGCCAAAGAGTTTGAATAGGCCGTGTCTCCGCCGGTGCTGTTCCACGCCGGGTCGGTGAAGATCCGACCGGGCACCTTGGGGAAGACCGCGCCAGGTTCGAAGTGATCGTAGCGCACGCCCAGATCGAGCACCGCGCGGCCCGGGGTCAAGCGGTCCCCGGCGAAGAATCCGAAACGCTGTGGATGCGCGAGCACGGCGTCCATGCCGATTTCCGTGATCAACCCCGAGTTGTAATACGACAGATCCGTCCGCGTGGCGTCGAGGCCGACCGTCACGCGGTGCATCCCGCGCGTCCACTCGAGCGACCCGCGCCCGGTCAGCCGCCGCTCCCACGACATGGTCAGGGACCCGTCCAGACCCTGTGTCGGCCAGCCAGCCAAAAGGCCATAGGGATTGAGGCGATACGGTTGGGCGTTGCGGAGGTCCGTCCGGTTCAATAGCGGCGTGCGCAGACCCCTGTTGTTGCGGATGTTGCGGACAATCTGGTCGGTGAGCGGGTTGGGAATGCTGTCGGTGCCCACGAACTTCAGGGCCCTGAACTCGATGCCAAGCGACGGGTCACGGGTGGCCAGCTCCGAGGCCGGATCAAGCAGGCCCCCAACCTGGTGGTCCAGACCATACGAGAGATTCATGCTGAGTCGGAGACCTCCGCCCTCCTCCTCCCCGATATTGTGGCTCCAATCGACGACGGCGAGCCGCGACCAGGCGCGCGCTCCCTCGTACAGTCTCGGGTCACCGAGGGCTTGGCCCGGGAAGAAGCGCCCCGCGACGTCGCTGCCGAGCGCCGTCATCGAGAGGCTCGACCCTGTTCCGAACGCGTACACGAGCTTCGCCTGTCCCCGCTTCAACGTCGACCAGTCGTCGGGCCGGCGCAGACCCTGATCGAACCGCACGTACCGTGGCACGGTCACGGACTGCACCGTCGTGTCCGTCCCTCCGAGGACGTACGCGGGCTGGTCGGCGACTCCGGAGCCAAGATATTGCCCGAGCTGTCCCTGCAGCGTGCCTGACACGAACCACCGGAGCCCCCTCCCCAGCGGCCCGCCCGCGAAAGCCTCGAACCGGTTGAACCCCACGCTCGAGCGGTTTCCGAAAGCCTCGTCGGTCAGCGCGCGCAGGCCGGCCGTGGACGTGGAGTCGCCGGCCCGTGTCACGTAGCTCAGAACCCCACCCCGTACGTCGGTCTTGAGAATGTCCGGCACGCCTGTGATGAGCGTCGCCTCGGCGAGCGCCTCTCCCCCTACGGACAACTGCTGATTGAACAGCTCGGCTCGCGCGGGCGCCCCGTCCACGTACACGGCGACGTCGCCCAGGGGGCTCCCCCGAACAGAAAAATCCGAAGCTGCCGGCAGTCCGACGTTGTCGCCGCGGAACAGGACGCCGGGCGCCAGCCCCAGCAGCTGACGCACGTCGTCCACGGGCAGCCGCGTCAGCACGTCCCCAGCGACGCTCGCGCCGGAAGTGAGCGTATCGCGCACCGCCAGCGGAGCGCGACGGTTCAGGCGCGCCGCACGCGTCGTGTCGGTCGCCAGCTGCCCGGCGAGCGGGCGTTGCGCGAGGAACGCGAGTGCGCCGAGGATCGGCCCGTACAGACGTGAGCTCCGGTGCATACGTCCAGCCTCCACAGACTACCGCACCGTCAGCGGCCGACCCGCACCATCACCGCGCCGTGGCTCGGCACCAGTGCCGTGAACTTGCCCGTGAACGTCCCCAGGTCGGCGTGTGCCCAGAGATCGCGCACGAGTGCCGGGCCCTTCGGCAGCCGCAGCCGCCACCACGTCGCGGTGACGGAGTCCGCCGTATTGGAGCGGTTGAGCAGCACCACCGCCCGGGAGCCGTCGTGCAAGGGCTTCATCCACACCTGGTGCTCGGGCGGGTCCTCCTGGACGATCGTCCCCTGAGCGCCCAGAGAGTCCTGGTCCACCGCGATCACTTCTCGAT
>CAZXKD010000217.1:0-3350 GCA_964641215.1 uncultured Gemmatimonadaceae bacterium | reverse complement strand
TGTCGAGGCGGGCATCCGCCCAGGCGGCGGTCCCCGGCAGCGTGAGCTGCAGGACCGTCGCCATGAGCCAACCGGCTCGAACGGTCGGCGGCCGCCTGGTCGTCCGGATCATCACGGCCGTAGTGTCATCCAGGCGTGCCCACGGGCGCCGTGACGCGCGCCACGTTCCCCACGCCCAGCTTGCGGAGCGCGCCGGCCGCCACGAGCAGCAGCCCATACATGCACACGATCAGAGGACCGGTGGGCAAGTCGGCCAGATACGATACCCACAGGCCGAGCAAGGAAGCGAGCGCTCCGGAGCTCCAGGAGATCAGCACCAGCTTTCGGATGTCGCGGGTAAACAGGAACGCGATGGTCGCCGGGACGACGAGCATCGTGAACACCATGAGGACGCCGGCCAGCGGGACCGAAATGGTCACCGCGAGGCCGAAGGAGATGTAGAACCAGAAATCCCACCACTTGATGCGCCAGCCCTGGCGTTCCGCCTCTTCGGGGTGGAAGGAGATCGTGAGGAATCGATGGCGCAGGAGGTAGTGGAACAACCCCAGGGCGGCGTAGGCAACGGTCTTCTTGGCGATCGTTGGCCACGTCACCCAGATGATGCTCCCCTGCAGGACGTCGCGGATCGCTTCCGCACCGCGGGGCTCTTTCGACGCCGCGAGGATCGCCGCCGCTGAAGCCACGACGTACACGATGCCGATTATCGCTTCGTGAGGGACGCGACCCTTACCTGCGGTCCGCGTTAACGCGAACACGACCGCGCCCACGCCGGTGAATAGGAGGGCCGAGATGAACGCGGTCGGGGAGTCCGGCGCGACGCCCGCGAGCAGCGCGACGACACTGCCGAGCGCCGCCATCTGCGCGAGCGACAGGTCCACGAAGATCACCTCGCGCGCGATCACGTGCAGGCCCAGGTAGGAGTGGATTCCCACGAGCACCATGCACGCCACGAACGGCGCCAGCATGAATTGCAGCACTGTTGGCCTCTCCCGCTATTGTCGAGCACCAGTGCTGGGGCTCCCGAACGCCGCCGCCAGCTCCGACACCCACAGGTTGATCAAATCGAAATAGGTGTTGACGCCCGGTCCGCCCCCGACGTTGCCGGGAACAATCACGGCCTTCGCTCCGGTCCGTGCGGCGACCTCTTGGACCTGGTTCCGATCGTAGTAATTCCCCGAGAACAGCACCGGAATGTGACGGTCCTTCATTTCCGTGATGACTTCCTGCACGTGACTCGGGGTGGGCGGAATGCCGGGCTTCGGCTCGATGTAGTCGACGCACGGGAGATCGAACTCGCGTGAGAAGTAGTCCCACTCCTTGTGGTAGCATACCATCTGCTTCCCCCGGAACGGCTCGGCCTCCCGCATCCATCCGCCAAGTCGACCGATGAGCGACGATCCCTGGTACTGCTTCGAAGAGAGGAAGTCCACGAGCTTGCCCCGCCTGTCCAGTTCGGCCAACGCCGGCCCGCCCAGGAGCTTTACCAGCTCGTCACCATATAGGGCCCGATACATGCGGTCCTCGAAGTCCTTCTCCCGTGCCGCAAAGTACTCCGCGTTCTCAGGAGAAACCCTCCTGAGCCCGGTGAGGATGTTCCGGGCGATCTGCACGCCGTTCAGGGGACTGGTCCAGATGTGCGGGTTGCCGAACACGTGGATGTCGCCCTGTGAGCGCGAGTAGCTCGCCGGCACGTCGAGGAGATCGATGCCCGCGTACGCCGCGACGTAGCCGGGCCCGCCCTCCGTCACCTTCGGGTTGTTCGCCTTGTCGAGCAGCGCGGGGACCCAGAGCTCAAGGTCGAGCCCCGTTGTCACGAATACATCGGCGCTCGCGAGCGCGGGCACGAAGCTCGGCTTGGGCTCCACGTAATGCGGGTTGTCGTAGCCCCCGCCGATCGAGGTCACCTCGCCGCGATCCCCCACGATCTCGCGCGCGATGGCGGCGTAAGAGCTCAAGGAGGTCACCACCTTGACCTTGTCCGCCGGAGCGACAGGTGTCCCATGGATCATTCCGAGTACCGCTATCAGTAGCAGCATGTCAGTACGTCTCGTGTTTGTGAGGTCCGATCGCCCAGACGGCCTGCAAGGCGAACTGATGTGAGGCCGGAAGTCCCATCGTCTTCGACCACGTATACTGCGCGCGCAGCTCGACCCATTCGCTCTCCCATAGAGTGAGCGACGGAATGATCTGACGCGTGATCCCCAAGCTATCTACAGGGTTTTCGACGTAATCGTAGTGCAGGCCGACAATCCAGCGCCCATCGAGGCGGTAGGCGGCATCGCCGTACCAGCCGAGGTGTGTCTTCCCGACGCCCGACGTGTCGCGGCGTAAGGCATAGAGCTCGCCGCGCAGCGTGAAGTTTCGGTACAGGGCTCGCTCCGGCGGCCGCCAGGTCAGCCGGAAATCGATCCCGCCAACTTTCGTTCGCAGCGCCTGATTGGGGTTCGTACCGTACAAGCCGGTGCCGCCCACTTGGAAGTAGGTGGACGGCGTGAGCTGCCAGAAATTCAGGAGGTGGACCAGGTACGTGGGCCGGCCGCCCCCGCCGAAGAGCTCGGCATCGCTCTCGCTCTTTGTGATCTGCGCCGTCAGCTCGTGGGTGCCGAGGCCCCCAATCGCGCGATACAAAGAAATGCCCGTGCCGCCCAGCCCGTCGTCGCCAAGGTAAGTGCGGAGGGCGAGTGGGTATTCGGTTTCGGGTAGCGCATGGAGGTGCCAGCGGTTCAACTCGCCGAACTGCTGGCGGAATTTCCCGATGTCGAACCGGATATGGCCCGGCAACCCGGTCCAATACGCGTACCCCTCCTCCACGCTGACGCTGCCATGCTCGAGGCTCACGAAGATCTTCGTGTTGGAGTAGGGGTCGAGCGGCGATTGGAAGCCTACCTCGAACTCCCGAGGATCGAAGTTGTCGCGCTGGATCCCGGGCGTCGTTCCGTAAGCGCGGACATCGCCGGTCGCGCTGATCTCAGGGTTCAGCTGAGCCTGATTACGCTCACGCCCGATGAATCTGGTCTGCTGCGCGGTGTCGGCCTTCAGCTTTGTGGTGTCGGTGCCCGCCGCCGCCGCGGCGGCAGCCCTGAGAGCCGCGAGAGAAGTATCGGCCTCCCCCGCGCCCGGCTGCGCCGCCGGAGCGGGCCGACGCGCCAGTTGGGCGCGCACGCTGTCCAGCCGAGCCTTGAGGGCGCGAATCTCCGCCGCGAGTGAGTCGACCGTCCGACGATCGGCGGGCTGCTGCGCAAACACGCGGGTGGGCAGCGCTACAAAGGCCGCCACCGCGGCCGCGACTGCATAACGATGATGTCGATTCATCCTGGAATGATCTCCCGTTCCCTTGTTGCGAGCGTGCG
>CAZXKD010000216.1:0-3409 GCA_964641215.1 uncultured Gemmatimonadaceae bacterium | reverse complement strand
AGCTGCGTCACGATGGTCGCGAGGAGCCAGGAGAAGATCCAGACGACGAGGAGGATGATGACGAGCTGGCCCAGGCCCTTTCCACCCTTCCGCCCCGCCCGCCCCCACCCCCCCCGCCGCCCCCGCCGCCCCCGCCGCCCCCCCCGCCCCCCCCGCCCCCCACCCGCACGCCGCCCCGCATCAGGCGGCTGGTCCCGTCGTGGATCAGGGCCACCGCCCCGACCAACGCGGCCAGGGTGGTCATCAGGCGGACGTCGTAGTTCTTGATGTGGCCGATCTCATGGCCCACGACGCCCTGCAGCTCGTCGCGCGAGCAGATGTCGAGGACTCCCTGCGTGACGGCCACATGGGCGTGGAGGGGGCCGGTGCCGGTGGCGAAGGCGTTGGGATCGGGGTCGGGAACGATCCAGATCTGCGGCCGCGGCACCCCGGCGGCGATGGCCATCTCCTCGACGACGTTCACGAGCTGTTGCTGCTTGTCGTCCGCGGGGGTGATCACCTCCCAGGCGCCGGTGGACCACAACACCTTCTCCGGCCCCGTCTTGTAGGCGTACCAAGCCAGGCCGGCGGCGACGGCCGTCAGCAGCAGACCGAACCAGGGGAAAACGTGATGGTAGCCCTGTGGGGGTGAGTCAGCGGTGGAGAGGTAAGCGATGTAGTCGCCGCCGAACCCCAACCAGGCGAAGAACAGGATGAAGCCGATCACCAGCCATGTCGTGCGCCGGCGATTGGAATCCTGCTGCTGAAAGAGGTTGAGAGTGGTATCGTCGCTCACGCCTTGGGCTTCATCGAGAGGTCGACCTGGGGCACCGCCCGCTCGGCCTGGTCCTCGATTTCCCAGAATTCCGCTGTCTGGGCCTTGGCGAGCCCTGCGACGAGGCTGGTCGGGAACTGCTGTTGTTTGGTGTTGTACTGCGTCGCCGTGTCATTGTAGAGCTGGCGCGCGAACGCGATGCGGTTCTCGGTGGAGGTGAGCTCCTCCTGCAGCTGCCCGATGTTGCCGGTCGCTTTGAGCTGCGGGTACTGCTCCACGACCACCATCAGCCGCGACAGGGCGCCGGACAGGGCGTTTTCGGCCTGGCCGATCTGCTTCATGGCTTCCGGACCCGCGGCGCCGGCGCTGATCTTTACAGCCTGGTTCCGCGCCTGGATCACGGCCTCGAGGGTGGACTGCTCGAAGTCCATCGCCCCTTTGACCGCGTTGACCAGGTTGGGGATCAGGTCGTGCCGCCGTTTGAGTTGGACGTCGATCTGCTTGAAGGCATTCAGCGTCTGGTTCTTGAGGGAGATTAGCCCGTTGTAGGCACCGACCATCCACAGCACGACGACGGCGACCAGAATCAGCAGGATCCACGAACCCATCGGTGCTCCCGGTTGGAGAAGGGCGGTTCAGCCTACGTCGGCAGGTGCGGCAGCAGTTTCGCGAGCGCCTGGCGGATCACCTCGGCCACGCCCGCTTCCTCGGGCCCGACCCGGGCGAGGGGATGATCGGCATCCACGTGCAGCTCCACGCCGTGCGTCACCGGGATGCGCCGCCAGGTGGTCGGTCCGCTGTTGTCCTTGGTGGCGTCCCGAGCGAGCCAGGCGGTGAGCGCGCGGCCCGAACGGCCGCGCGGCATCCCCTGGGCGCTGCGCAGCGGCAGCCGGTCGGGCAAGGGGAGCGAGGTACCCAGCGTCTGCGCGGCGCGCCGCTCCAGCACGTCACCGGTCTGCTCCTGCATCTCTTTCGTGATCGCGGCGAGCGTGGCGCCTTCCATCTGCCGCAGCTTGATCCACAAGAGCTGGAGGAAGTGCCGGTACGAATAGGTCGCGGCGGTGCCGCGGCCCTCCGGCGGGCTCACCAGCCCTTTGGTCACGTAGAAGCGGATCGTCCGCTCGCTCGGCTGCGCCCGCGCGGCGGCGTTGATCGGCGTCACGGCCGACGCATCGAGCAGGGCACCGACCAGCACAGAGAGGTCGCGCAAGTTCCACGGCGCGAGGCTGCGGTATTCACGCAGGACGTGCAACGGCTCGTGCTGGGGCGCGCCGGTCATGACTCAGCCGCTCCCCGCCTGCTCCCCGCGCCAGCGGAGCACCGACGCGATCCAGGCGGTGATCTGGCGCAGGTCGAAGGGCTTGCGGATCAGCGGGCAGGGATTGCGCGCCAGCCAGGCCGATACCTCCTCCGCCTCCGCGTCCCCCGTCATGATCGCGATCCGGCCGGTCAGCGCGGGCCAGCGGGCGATGACCGCGAGGTAGAGGGAGAGACCGGACATCGTCGGCAGGTGGATGTCGAGGAGTATGGCGTCGGGCTGCTCGGAGCCGAGGAGCTCGTAGGCCGCCTCGGCGGAGGCGGCGCTTAGGACGCGGAATCCCGCGCGCGTGAGCGCGCGCTCCAGCACGCGCCGCAGCGGCGCTTCGTCGTCTACGACGAGCACGCTCACGATGGGCCGCGCCGCGGCCTCGCCGCCGCCCGCCCCGCTCACGAGGCGACCCCCAGCGACTCCGGAGGCCGCAGGAACCGCCGCACCACGGTGTCGAGCGCTTCCACCGGCGCCAGCGACAGCCGCATCTCCCCCGCGGTGAGGCCGAGATACGTGCGGGCGTGCTGTTGCAGCGTTTTCACCTGCATGTAGCCCAGCCGTTGCGCGACGTCCTCGATCGTGAAGCCGGGGTCCTGCAGCAGGCGGTGCGCGTACAGGACGCGCGCCGCGGCGAGGAACTGCCGCGGGCTGGGCAGGCCCACCCGGCTGAACCAGCGCTCGCACGTCCGACGGTCCACCCGCGCGCGGGCGGCGAGGTGTTGCACCGTCTGCACCTGACCCGGAGCGCGCAGTGCCTCTTCCAGCACCCAGCGCAATTCGGTCGGCAGCGGCGCGAGGTGGCCCGCCAGCTGGTCGAGCAGCTGCCGCGACGCCGCGCCCGCCGATTCCGCCTCGAGCACCTGACGCAGCCGGGACGGGTGGTCGTCGAAGCGCGAGAAGACGACGTGCCGGATGCCGCACTGGCCGAGCACCAGGAGCGCGCCGCCGAGCTGGGGGGTCAGCGACGTGTAGAGAATGAGCGGCAGGGATGGGAACAGGAGCCGCAGCCGCTCGATTTCCAGCGCCCGGGCTTCACCGGAGAGGAGCGGGTCCACGACCGCGACCTCGACCGGACGGCTGCGGATGATCGCCAGCGCTTCGCCCCAGGTGGCGGCAGGCACGAAGGTGAACCGCGCCTCCGTGGCACGGCGCAGCCGCTGCAACTGCCCCTCAGGGACCGCCGCTAGAACGAGCATAGATGTCGCAAAATCGCCCTATCGTGCCGCAAAAACGCCCTAATGCATCCTGTCCGTGGCGCCCATGTTGAGGCATTCCTGGAAGCGGCCACCTCAACAGTATCGCCCTGGAGGCACCATGTCCCGCCGCACCCGCCTCGTCTTCAGCCT
>CAZXKD010000215.1:0-3428 GCA_964641215.1 uncultured Gemmatimonadaceae bacterium | reverse complement strand
TGGCGCGCCAGCAGGTCGAGAACGGCGCCCAGATCATCGACGTGAACATGGACGAAGGGATGCTCGATGCGCGTGCCGCGATGGAGCGCTTCCTGCGGCTCATCGCCGCCGAGCCCGACATCGCGAAAGTCCCGGTCATGGTCGACTCATCGCGGTGGGAAGCTCTCGAGGCGGGGCTCCAGAACCTTCAAGGGAAGGGGATCGTCAACTCCATCAGCTTGAAGGAGGGCGAGACGGAATTCCTCGCCAAGGCGCGGCTGGTGCGCCGCTACGGCGCGGCGGTGGTCGTGATGGCGTTCGACGAGCAGGGTCAGGCCGACGCGGCCGACCGCAGGGTGGCGATCTGCGCGCGCGCCTACCGCCTCCTGACCGAGCAGGCCGGCTTCCCGCCCGAGGACATCATCTTCGACCCCAACATCTTCGCGGTCGGGACGGGGATCGAGGAGCACAACACCTACGCCCTCGCGTACCTCGAAGCGGTGCGCCGCATCAAGGAGACGCTGCCGCGGGCGCTGGTGAGCGGTGGCGTGAGCAACCTCTCGTTCGCGTTCCGCGGCAGCCCCAAGATCCGCGAGGCGATGCACTCGGCGTTCCTCTATCACGCGATCAAGGCCGGGATGGACATGGGGATCGTGAACCCGGGCCAGCTCGCCGTCTACGAGGACATCCCGCCCGACATGCTGGTGGCGGTCGAGGACGTCCTCTTCAACCGACGGCCCGACGCGACGGAGCGGCTCACCGCCCTGGCCGAGCAATACCGCGGCGGCACGGCCGTCGCCAAAGAAGACGCCGCCTGGCGCACCTTACCCGTCGCCGAGCGACTCAAGCACGCCCTCGTCGAAGGGATCCTCGATCACATCGAGGCGGACGTGGAGGAAGCGCGACGGCATGCCGGGCGGCCGATCGCCGTGATCGAAGGCCCGCTGATGGACGGCATGAACGTCGTGGGCGACCTCTTCGGCGCGGGGAAGATGTTTCTCCCGCAGGTGGTCAAGAGCGCGCGCGTCATGAAGAAGGCGGTGGCCCAGCTGGTCCCCTACCTCGAGGCGGAGCAGCGAGCGTCGGGCGGTGTGCGGCGGGCCGGCACGGTGGTCATGGCCACCGTCAAGGGCGACGTGCACGACATCGGCAAGAACATCGTGGGCGTGGTGCTGCGCTGCAACAACTACGAGGTGATCGACCTCGGGGTCATGGTACCCGCGCAGACGATCCTCGACACGGCGCGCGAGCGACACGCGGACGTGATCGGCCTCTCCGGACTCATCACCCCGTCGCTCGACGAGATGGTGCACGTCGGGCGCGAGATGACGCGCCAGGGGTTCACGGTTCCCCTGCTCATCGGGGGCGCGACGACCTCCCGGGCCCACACGGCGGTGAAGATCGCGCCGGCCTACCGTGGGCCGACGATCCACGTGCTCGACGCGTCGCGCGGCGTGGGCGTCGTGAGCCAGCTGCTCTCCGCCGAGCGCCGAGAGACGTACCTGCGGGAGATCCGCGAAGAGTACGACCGGTTGCGCACCGAGCACGGAGCCCGAGACGCGGATCGGGTGATGCTGCCGCTGGCCGAAGCGCGGCGCCGGCGCGCGCACATCGACTGGTCGGCGTACGACCCTCCGGCGCCGTCCCGGCCGGGCGTGACGACGTTCACGGACTATCCGCTCGCCGAGCTGGTGTCCTACATCGACTGGACGCCGTTCTTCCAGGCGTGGGAGCTGAAAGGGAGCTACCCCGCGATCCTCGAAGATTCGGGTCTGGGCGAGCAGGCCCGGAAGCTCTTCGCCGACGCGCAGGCGCTGCTCGGGCGCATCGTGCGCGAGCGCCTGCTCCAGGCGCGGGCGGTCCTCGGCCTGTTCCCGGCGAACGCGGTGGGCGACGACGTGGAGATCTTCGCCGGGGAAGAGCGCGCCGCGGTCCGGGCCGTGATACACGGCCTGCGCCAGCAGTTCGAGAAGGGGCCCGGGCGGCCGAACCTCTGCTTGTCCGACTTCGTCGCCCCGCGAAAGAGCGGGAAGCCCGACTGGGTGGGGGCGTTCGCCGTGACGGCCGGAATGAGCCTCGAGACGGTGTGCGCCGCCTTCGAGCGGGACAACGACGATTACTCGAGCATCCTGGCGAAGGCCCTCGCCGACCGCCTGACCGAAGCGCTCGCCGAGCGGCTACATGAGCGCGTGCGGACCGAGTTTTGGGGGTACGCCCGGGATGAGCGGCTCGACCGGGCGGCGCTGGTGGGCGAGCGCTACCGCGGCATTCGCCCTGCGCCGGGATACCCCGCCTGTCCCGAGCACACCGAGAAGCGGGTCGTGTTCGATCTGCTGGACGTGCCGCGGGCGACCGGCATCACGTTGACCGAGTCGTGCGCGATGCTGCCGGCGGCGTCGGTGAGCGGCTGGTACTTCGCCCACCCCGCGGCCCAGTATTTCGGCGTGGGGCGGATCGGGCGGGACCAGGTCACGGACTACGCGGCACGGAAAGGGATGTCGGTGGCCGAGGTAGAGCGCTGGCTGGGCGCGAACCTGGCTTACGATCCGGAGGCCCGTTAGGTTCCCCGTATGGACCAGCCGATCGCCATCACTGCCGAGCCCATCGATACCCACCGCTGCAAGTTCATCGTGGGCGTACCGGTGCACGGAGCCGGGGTGCGTCGGTTCACCTCGCCCGCGGAAGCGAAGGGGAGCCCGCTCGCCGAGAACCTCTTCACGATTCCGGGTGCGGGGATCACCGAGGTGATCGTCTCGGGCAATCTCGTGACGGTAGTGAAGGACAGCCCCACGCCGTGGCAAGCGATCGGCAAGACGGTCGGTGGGGCGATCCGGCTCGCTTTGGCGGGTGCCCAGCCGCCGATCGCGCCGCGGGCGGAGCCGGCCGCCGCACCCGCCGACGGGAAGGGTGGATCGGGGGCGGCCGTGGACGACGACGTGCTCTACGATCAGGTCGCGCGGCTGTTCGACGAGCAGGTGAACCCGATGGTGGCCCGGCACGGTGGCCGCGTCGAGCTGATCGACGTCCAGGACGCCGTGGTCATGCTGCGGCTGGGGGGAGGCTGCCAGGGGTGCGGCATGGCTGACGTGACCCTGCGGCAGGGGATCGAGGCGATGCTCAGCCAGTCGATCCCCCAGGTCAAGGGCATCGTCGATATCACCGATCACGCCGCCGGATCCAACCCGTACTTCGCCGCCGCGAAGAAATAATCTGAGCCGGCTCCTCCTGCTGCTGCCTTCCACAACCTATCGCACCACCGCTTTCGTCGAGGCCGCGCGCCGCCTGGGCGTGGAGCTGACGGTCGCCTCCGAGCGAACCAGTGCCTTCGAGCGGGCGCAGCCGGCCAACCTCCTGACACTCGACTTCGCCACTCCCGAGCGCGCCGCCGACCAGGCGCGGCAGTTCGCCCGCGAGCACCCGGTCGGCGGCGTCGTCGGTGTGGACGACGA
>CAZXKD010000214.1:0-3532 GCA_964641215.1 uncultured Gemmatimonadaceae bacterium | reverse complement strand
ACACGTCCTGCTCACCCGACTGATTCGACACGAACGCGAACCAGCGGCCGTCGGGTGACGGCATGGGGTAATTGGTTTGGAACTGATCGGCGATGACTGGCTCGATCGGGCCATGGCCGGCGTTTCGGACCGCCACGATATCCGCGCCCGAGCCGGGCCGCAAATCGGAGCCGGTCGTGAGCAAGGCGCTACCGTCACGCAGCCACCGCCCCGTGTAGCCCAGCTGTCCGTCCCCGATCAGCGACTCGGCCGGCTCTGCGCTCCCGACCCGGACCCGATAAATGCTGAAGACCCCATTCTTGACCGTGGCGTAGGTGAGATACTGCCCGTCGGGACTCCAGGTGGCGTCATGCCCGTCGCGGTCGAACGTCGCTCGCGAGAGGGTGCCCTGGCCGAGAGAGAGGAGCCACACGTCGCGCCCGTCGCTCCCGGTGAAGTCCACCGACACGCGCCGGCCGTCCGGTGAGAACTCAGGCGCGTGAAAGTTGTGCCGCTCCGGGGTCGCGAGCCGAAATGCGCCCGAGCGGTCGGCGAAGACCAGCGAGTGCGGGTCCTCGGGGATGTAGGCCACCGTGCCGTTGGGCGCGACGGTGAACTGCGCGACGCCACTGCCGGTGAGCGAGACACCGGCGGCGATCTGCACAGGGAGGCCGGTAGTCCGCCGGCGCGCGGGATCAAACGGCGCGGCCATCAAGGAGCCGTCCGACTGGGCATAGACGAGGAAACCCGCGGTGTAGCGCGCCTCGACGACCGGCTGGTCGAGAACGGTCACCTCCCGCCCGGTCTCGAGCCCGAACATGAGTACGGGCCCGGTCGAGGTCCCGAGTGGCGCTCGCACCACCAGGGCCCAGCGACCCGGCTCGATCACCTGCTGGATGCGATAGCCCGCCGTGCGCTCCGGAAACACCGGCGTCACCCGCCCCTCCGGGGAGAGCCGCCGGATGGAGCCGGAGTTGGCCATAGTGAACCAGAAGCTCCCGTCCGCACCCCACGCGCCGTAGAGCGGATCCACGCCCGTCGGGAGCTGGACCGGCATGCCTCCGGTCGCCGCCAGGCGAAAACCTTGCTCGCGAACGGCACCGGACTGGTTGGGTGAGCCCCAGCCAATGACCCAACGCCCGTCCGCTGAGTAGCGCGGATCCAGCAATCCGATCCCCCCCGCGATCGGCGAGGGCTCGGCTGCATCCAGCCGCTGGAGCACAAGTGAATATGTGCCTGAGGCGTTCTCGGCGACGTAGCTGACGGCATCGCCATCCGGCGTGATCTCGAGCTGCCGGTGCAGCCCGACGATCCCGCTGCCGATGAGGGCGGGGGCGAGGAGTGCGAGGCGGGACGGCGGGTAGCTTGGCTGTCTGGCCGGCACCACGCCGCGGCCCGCAGCGTACCCGGCAGCGGCCGCCGCGATGACGGGCAGTGCCGCGGCTGCCCACACCAGCGCCCCACGCCAGGGGCCCGCTCGGGGTGCGGACAGCACGATGGTACGGGCCCCGTCGTCGCTAAGCATCCGGGCAAAAGTCGCGGCGCTCGCAGGCCGGTCGGCCGGTAGCTTCTCCAGGGCCGAGCCAACCGCCGCCGACAGGTGGGGCGGCACCGTATCGCGCAGCTGGCGGAGCGGGCGGGGGCGCTCGGTGACGACCTTGGCGACGATCGCCTGCGCCGTGGGGCCGGTGAACGGTGGCTCCCCCGCCAGCATCTCGTAGGTCACAGCGCCCAGTGCGTAGACATCGGCGCGTGCGTCCACGTGCTTGTCGCCAGTCGCCTGCTCGGGTGCCATGTACTGCGGCGTGCCAAGGGAAAAGCCGGTCTGGGTCAAGCGGTTGCCGCCGGCCTGAGCGACGGCGAGCGCGATCCCGAAGTCGGCCACCAGCGCGTGGCCGCCCTGCAAGAGAATGTTTTCCGGCTTGATGTCGCGGTGGACGATGCCGTGCTGGTGGGCGTACTCGAGCGCGTCGGCGGCCTCAGTCGCGATGCGGACAGCGTCACCCACCGGGAGCTGGCGGTCCTGCTCGAGCCGGCGACGAAGGGTTTCGCCCTCCACGAAGGGCATCACATAGTAGAGGAGCCCGTCGGCCGAGCCGGAGTCGAAGAGCGGCAGAACGTGGGGGTGCTGCAGTCCGGCCGTGGTCTTGATCTCGGCCAGGAACCGCTCGGGGCCGAGCATGGCGGAGAGCTCGGGGTGAAGGACCTTGATGGCGACCTTCCGTCCATGGCGGAGGTCGTCAGCGAGGTAGACGGTGGCCATGCCGCCCGCGCCAAGCTCGCGCTCGATGCGGTAACGGTCCGCCAGGGCAGGAGCGAGCCGGGCGATCGCGTCCATGAGTTGGCCGGTCCTATGACGCTTGGGGGTGCGTGAGGGTTGCGCTACCATAGGGGCGGACTACAGGGGGCGCAATGGTGGGGCTAGGGGACGGGCGCTAACAACCGCGGTCGGTTCAGGTAGACAGATTCACCACGGAAGCAGTGAACACTCCCGCTCGCGCCCTCCGTGGTGCCAACAGTGGCGCCAAACCCCACCGTTTCTGGCTGGCGCTCGCTGGCGACTCGCCCTCGTAAGTGCTGGAGAATCAACCCCCGCCGTGCCCCGCCTTGACTAACCAGAGCAGGAACAGGGTGACCGCCGCGGCGGCCAATATCGCCCGAAGCACCCACCGATACCGGCGACGGCGATGATGGGTGCGCCACTTGGGCTCTGGAGCCGGTCTCCTGGCTGGCATCGGTACGCGCGGCGCAGCGCGTTTCGCGCCGCTCACCGCCCCCGCCGACTCGTGAGCGCGGCCGCGACCGGCTTGAGGAACCGGCTAAAGGCGGTGGCGACGAGTTGCCGGAGTCGGTAGAGTCGTGCGAGCCGCCGGTCTCCCGTCCGCCGCCGGGGCCACGACGGGTGCGCCAGTACCGCCCCAACTTCCTCGGCCCGCCTCGCGAATTCGATCACCGGATGCCGGCGTACATCGCTGGACCGCCGGCTAGGTGGCGGGCGTGGGACGGGCTGCGCCGTGTCGAGCAGACGCCGCAGCCAGGCGTCGCTCAGGAAGGGTGAGCCCGCTGGCACATGCGTCGTCGTGCGCGACTCGGTGATCGAGTCAAACCGGAGGCGACGGCCCTGCAGCATCGGCCGGTCTTTCCATCGCTGGAGGGGGCCAGCGGGGACCGCCTCGACGTAGGCGAGCCAGCACGCGCCGTCGGCGTCCGTGAACGGCATCGATTCGGTTAGGGGGTCGCCCCGCGGATAGAAGGGGGTGGGTGGCACGGCTGGAGGCCGCCTCGGCGGCGCGTGGGGGTCCCAGACGTTCCAACGTATGGGCTGGAGGGGCACTCAGCCAGATCTGCGGCAGCCCTTCTGCTCGTAGCACGCCCGCGTTACGCTACCGCCTCGGCACCCCCGGCGGCAGGGCGCTCTGGAACACGTCACGGTTCTTCGCGATGTACGACGTCCACTCGGCTGGGACCTCCTCCTCGCTGAAGATCGCCGTCACTGGACACTCGGGCACGCACGCCCCGCAGTCGATGCACTCGTCGGGGTGAATGTAGAGCT
>CAZXKD010000213.1:0-3566 GCA_964641215.1 uncultured Gemmatimonadaceae bacterium | reverse complement strand
GAGCACGGGCCGGGTCTGGGGAGTTTTGCCGGAGCCATTGGGACCGCGGACGCCTTAGATCGAGCCGGCCGGGACGTGAAGGTCCAGGTCAGGGCTCTTGAACCCCTTCCCCGGGCGGTAGCGCATGTGCTCGATCTCGATCGCGTGGGTCATGGGGTCTTCACTCCGATCTCCTCTTCGATAGCCGCCTGCAGCTCAGGCAGCGAGACGCCGACGCGCCGGGCGTCGGCCAGCAGCCGGCGGACGAGGGCGATCGCCTGACGGGCGCGCTCGCGGGCGCGGCGCGCCGGCGCCAGCTCGCGCACGAACGTCCCCGCGCCATGGCGGATTTCCACGAATCCTTCGGCCTCGAGGTCGCGGTAGGCTTGCACGACCGTCGCGGGGTTCACCCGCAGCTCGGCGGCGAGCTGCCGCACGGACGGCAGGGCGGCGGCGGGGCGCAGCTCGCCCGCAGCGATCGCGACCTTCAGGCGGCCGGCGATCTGCGCGTACAACGGCGTGGGGCTGCGGGGATCGATGCGCTCGAACACCGGGTCAAGGAAGCGTCGGAGGTGTGTATTACTGTCCTAATACAGTGGTTGTGCAGCCGTACGCTGTCAAGCCCCCACTACCTTGATGATCACCCGCTTGTTGCGCTGGCCGTCCCATTCGCCGTAGAACACCCGCTGCCACGGGCCAACATCGAGTGCGCCGGCGGTGACGGGAACGATCACCTCGTGCCCGATCGTCAGGCTGCGCAGATGGGCCGCGGCATTGTCTTCGCCCGTGTCGTTGTGGCGATAGCGCCCAGGGTCCCACGGGGCGACGGTTCCCTCTAGCCAGTCCAGAATGTCCTGCCACAAACCGGATTCGTGGTCGTTCACGAAGACCGAAGCCGTGATGTGCATCGCGCTCACCAGAACGAACCCCTCCTGCACCCCGCTGTCCCGCACCTGGTCGGCCACGGCGTCGGTGATGTCGAGTATCTCCTGCCGCCGCTTCGTGTTGAACCACAGATAATGGGTATGGCTCTTCATCCGAATCCTCGCCGTGTCGAATTGTCTCACCTGGGGTTTGGCCCTAGATTGCGGCCAACAATATGCCCCTTCCCTTCCGGCGGCGAATCTTCGCCTTCTTGGTGGCGATGGCGGCGGTCCCCACGACCCTGGCGGTGGTCGGTTGGGTGCTCTCGGTCCGAGCCGTTGCCCCAGCGGCCGGGGCGCGAGCTTCGCTCGAGCAGGTCAACGCGTCTGCCCGCGTCATGTTGCAGCACGTGGATACGGCCCGCCTGTCCCCGGGCGCCCGGGTGGCGGTGCGACGGCACCTCGAAGAGATCTCCAACTCGGTGAGTCTCGCCCGCCGGGGCGACGCCTATCTGCAGTATCTGTCGGCCGGCCTCGCGATCGTCATCGTGTTGCTCGGCGGCATCGTGCTGTTCTCGGCGATCCGGCTCGCGGGTCACCTGTCACGGCAACTCTCCCGGCCGATCGACGAGCTGGTGGGCTGGACGCAGCTCATCAAGGTCCGCGAGCCGCTCCCCGCCGGGGCGCCGGTGCGCGGTGCCCCCGAGTTCGAAGCGCTACGCCAGGCGCTGCGCGATCTCGCGGGCGCGCTCGACGCCGCACGCGAGCGCGAGCTCGAGGCGGAGCGGCTGCGAGCCTTCCGGGAAGTGGCGCGGCGGGTGGCGCACGAGATCAAGAACCCCCTGACGTCGATGCGCATCGCCGTCGATCAGCTCGGTCGCACCGTCGGACAGCCGGACAGTCGGGCGGTGACCGCGGTGGAGGTCCTGTCCTCCGAGACCGATCGGCTCGAGCGGCTGGCTCGGGAGTTCGCCGACTTCGGGCGACTGCCGGAGGGCCCGGAGAGCGAGGTCGACCTGGTGGAGCTCATCGAGGAGCTGGCCCGCACCGCCGTGCCCCCCGGGGTGAGCGTCCGGGTCACAGCGAACGGCGGCCGCAGTGCGGTAATGGGCCACTATGAGCCGCTGCGCCGGGCGTTCGCCAACCTGCTGCGCAACGCCGCGGAGGCGATGCAGGGCCGGGGAGTGGTCGACGTCGGCGTCGCGGGGGACGGCCGCGGCCTGGCCGTGACGATCGCCGACCACGGACCAGGCATCCCGGCCGAGCTGCGCCACCGAGTGTTCGAGCCGTATTTCACCACCAAGCAGGATGGCACCGGCCTCGGGCTCGCGCTGGTGCGGCAGACACTGGAGGCCCACCGCGGGACGGTGACGGTGTCAGAGACGCCGGGCGGCGGCGCCACCTTCTCGATCACGTTCGCGACATGAGCCCCCGGATCCTGCTGGTCGACGACGAAACCAACATCCGCCGGATGGTGGGGGCGCTGCTGCAGTCCGAAGGATTCGAGACTGCGGAGGCCCCGAGCGGCACCGCCGCCCTCGCCGCCGTTCAGGCGGCGGCCCCCGACGCCGTGCTCCTCGACCTGATGATGCCCCCCGGCCCCGACGGGCTCGCGACGCTGGAGCAGCTCAAGCGCCATGCGCCGGAGGTGCCGGTCATCATGATGAGCGGCAAGGCGAACCTCGCCGACGCGGTGCGTGCCACAAAGCTGGGGGCCTTCCAGTTCCTCGAGAAACCGCTCACCCCCGAGGGAGTGCTCGTGGCGATCCGCAGCGCGCTCGAGCTCGCCCGCACGCGGCAGCAGAACCGCCGGCTGCACGAGGCGCTGGGCCACAACGACCCGCTCGTGGGCACGAGCCGGGCCATGGACGAGCTACGCGCACTGATCGCGCGGGTCGCGCCGACGGAGTCGCGCGTGCTGATCACCGGCGAGTCCGGCACCGGTAAGGAGCTCGTGGCCTCCGCGATCCACCGCCAGAGCCCTCGCGCCGCGAAGCCCTTCGTGACGGTGAACAGCGCGGCGATCCCCAAGGACCTCGTCGAGTCAGAGATGTTCGGCCACGAGCGCGGTGCCTTCACCGGCGCCAGCGAGCGGCGCCTGGGCCGCTTCGAGCTGGCCGACGAGGGCACGCTCTTCCTCGACGAGGTCGGCGACCTGGGGCCGGAGGCGCAGGCCAAGCTGTTGCGCGTGCTCGAAACGGGCGTGATCGAGCGGCTGGGGGGTGGAGGCGAGAAGCCCATCCAGGTGAACGTCCGGGTGATTGCTGCCACCAACAAGGACCTAACGAAGGTCTCCCCGCAGGGTCACTTCCGGGAGGATCTGTTGTTCCGGCTCAACGTCCTCCCGATCCACATCGTGCCGCTGCGGGAGCGTTCCGAAGACATTCCGCCGCTGGTCCGGCACTTCGCGGCGCGCCAGTCGGCGCGCCTGGGCCGCCCTGTGCACCTCGACCCCGGAGCCCTCCAGCTGCTCGCCGCCTATCCCTGGCCGGGCAACGTGCGAGAGCTGGCGAACATCGTGGAGCGGCTCGCGATTCTCACCGCCGGCCCGGCGATCACCGCCGATGATGTGGCGGGCGCCCTCCCGCAAGACCGGGCGCGCGCCCCTGGGGTGGGGACCGGGGGGGGGGGGGGGGGCGCGGGGCGCGGGGGCCGCCGCCGGCCGCCGCCGCCCGCCGGGAGGGCGGCAGCCCCCCCGTGCCGGCCGCCGGGTCCCCTCCCCCC
>CAZXKD010000212.1:0-3571 GCA_964641215.1 uncultured Gemmatimonadaceae bacterium | reverse complement strand
AGCCGATCGAGAGGCCGTTGCCCTCTTGGGCCCCGCGGTTGGCCGCCTCCATGATGCCGGGCCCCCCCCCGGTGATGATCGGGAAGCCTTCCCGGGCGAGCAGCCGGGCGGTCTCCACGGCTTTGTCGTAGTAGGGGTCGTCCACCGGCGTGCGCGCCGAGCCGAAGATCGTCACGGCGTTGTGGACGTCGGACAGCGTGTCGAACCCCTCCACGAACTCTCCGAGGATGCGCAGCACGCGCCACGGATCCGTGCGCGTGAACGCCCGTCGCTCCGATGGCGTGGCGGTGAGGAGGCGTTCGTCCTCAGTGACGGAGATGCGTGGCGAGCCGCTCGAGCGCTGTGCCATGGTCGTCCTGCAGGTTGTAGAAGAACGGCGAAAGACGCACGTGCCCGGGGCGCGCATCGGCGATGATGCCGCCCTCCGCGAGGTGGCGCACGGCGGCCTGCGGGTCGGGCGCCGGCACCATGACGATCGCCGAGCGTTGCTCCGCCCTCGCCGCCACCTTGGGCCGCACCCCGAGCCCTTGGGCGCGCGCGATGAGGTCCTCGGTGAGCGCCGCGGTCACCGCGCGAATCGCGGGCACCCCGATCTCCTCGAGGTATTCCAGCCCGCCCAGCTGCGCGTAGACCGCCGCCAGCGCCGGCGTGCCGAGCTCGAAGCGCCGGGCGTCGTCGTGGAATGCGAGCGTATGCGGATCGAAGGCGAATTGGTCCCGGTGGCCGAACCACCCGGCCACCGCCGGCGCGAGCCGCCGGGCAAGCGCCTCACGGACGTAGAGGAACACGATTCCCGTCCCGCCCAGCAGCCACTTCAGGCCGCCGGCGGTGAGGAAATCCACGCCGGCGGTCTTCACGTCCACCGGCACCTGGCCGACCGACTGGTAGGCGTCGATGAGGCAGAGGGCGCCTTTGGCGTGCGCGGCGGCCGCCACCGCCGCGATGTCCTGGATCGCCCCGCTCGTGAAATAGACGTGCGACGTCGCGACCAGCGCGGTCCGCCCGTCGATCGCCCGGGCGATCGCCTCGGGCGGCACGCTCACCTGGTCGGGGCTCTCCACGACGACCACCTCGACCCCGCGGGCCTCCTTGGCGAGCCACTGATAGGCGACCGTGGGAAAGTCGAGCGACGTGACGACCATCTTGGGCCGTTTCGTGTAGTCGAGTGATTCCGCCACGGCGCTCACCGCCACCGACGTGCTGGGCGCCAGCGCGATCTCACTCGGCAGGGCGCCCACGATGCGGCCGTAGCGCCGGCGCAACTCGTCCAGCGCGGCCCACCACACGTCGTACCAGGCCGAGGCCCCCCGGCTCTGCCAGAGGTCGAGGAATTCGGCTACTTTGCGGCGGGTGCGCTCGCCCAGCGCGCCCAATGAGCAAGTGTTCAGGTAGATGCGATCCCGGAAGATCGGAAACTCGCTCCGGTAACGGGCCAGGGCATGCGGGGCGGGGGGCGGACCGGTGGTGCGATCGGCCACGAGGTCGCTGGCGAGCGCCATAGGCGCTCAATATACAGGAACTATGCGGACGGCGGGGAGTTGGAGCGTGTTCTACGCGAAGCTCGCGTGCCGAGCCGCGGTCAACCCGCGCTTGGCCGTCGATCTGCTGCGCCTGGCGTGGAGCTTTCGCGCGCGCGACTGGTACCGTCGCGCGCCGTTCCTGCCGCTGCCGCCGCGCGAGTATCTGCGGTGGCGCATGTTCACCGCCTACGGCGACGAGGAGGCGGTGCCGCCTGTGAACGACGTGGTGAACTTCGCACGCTGGCGGCGGGAGACGATGGGCGTATGAACCCCGTCGAGCGCAGCGCCGAGGTCAAGCGCCGAGGGGTGACGCTCGGATTCGACGCCGTGGGCATCACCAGCATCGAGCGGAACGCGCACGCCGCCGAGCTCGACCGCTGGCTCGCCGCCGGTCACGCCGGCACGATGACCTACCTCCACCGCCAGGCGCAGAAACGGAAAGAGCCGGCGGGCATCATGCCTGGAGCCCGGGCCGCGGTCGTCACCCTCAGCAACTATTTCCACGGCTCGACGGACCCCGCAGCAGAGCCGCGGGGTGCCGCACGAGTGGCTCAATACGCCTGGTCCGCGGACTACCATCGGGTGCTCGGGGCCCGCCTCGAGCGACTAGCCGGCGCCATCCGGGACGTCGTGCCGGGCGCCGCCACGCGCTGCTACGTGGACACCGGCCCGGTCCCCGAGCGGGAGCTCGCGCAGCGCGCCGGCCTCGGCTGGATCGGCAAGAACATGATGCTGATCCACCCCACGCTCGGCTCCTTCACCTTCATCGGGGTCGTGCTGACCGATGCCGACCTGGCGGCCGACCTCCCGTTCGACGCCGACCGTTGCGGGACGTGCCGTCGCTGCCTCGACGCCTGTCCGACCGACGCCTTCCCCGCCCCGCGCGACCTCGACGCCCGTCGCTGCATCGCCTACCTCACCATCGAAAAGCGCGGCGCCTTCACCGCCCCCGAGCGAGCGATGGTGGGCGACTGGGTGTTCGGCTGCGATATCTGTCAGGACGTGTGTCCGTGGAACGTGACGTTCGCTCGCCCCACGAGCGACTCGGAGCTCCTGCCTCGCGCGGATCTCCGGGCGCCCGACCTCGCCGCCCTGCTCACGTCGGATGATGGCGACTTCCGGCGCCGCTACGCCGACACGCCGTTCGGGCGGCCCGGGCCCGCCGGGATGCGCCGCAATGCCCAGACCGCGCTGACCAACGACCGCCGGTCCGCATGAGCGACATACCCAGCGTTTCCCGACCCGAGCGGCTCGCCGAGCTCCAACACCAGCTCGCCGAGGGACTGGCGCGCATCGACCCACACCACCGCCTGCTCGGCCGGCCGGTCGGCTACCGCCTGATCGACGGCCAGACCTTCGAAATCACTTACCGCGACGTGCCCGGGATCGCGGAAGCGGAAGTGCTCGGGGTGAAGCGCCTGTTGGGACGGGATTGCTATTGCACCGTCTCGCCCCAGACGGCGGAGACGATCACCGTACGATTTGTGGTCGCGTTGAAGTAGCTGTCAGCCGTCAGCCATCAGCCCGCAGTCCTTATAGGAGCTCCTGCATGCGCCGCCTCACCCTCGTCCTCTGCATCGTCTCGAGCGCCGGCTCCGCAGCCGCGCAAGCGACGTACCGCACCCCGCCGCAGGTGGTCATCGACATCCTCGACGCGCCGCCCCTGCCCACCGTCAGCGTGAGTCCCGATCGCCAGTGGCTGCTGCTGCTGGAGCAGCGCAGCATGCCCACGATCGCCGAGCTGGCCCGCCCCATGCTGCGGCTCGCCGGCAGCCGGATCGACGCACGCAACAACGGCCCGCACCAGCCGTCGCTCATCACCGGATTGGTGCTCGAGCGCGTGGCCGACGGCACCCAGCGCCGGATCGCGACGCCGGGCGGTCACATCGCCTTTCCAAGCTGGTCGCCCGACGGCCGACGCCTCGCGTTCACGATTCCCGGCGACAGCGCGATCGCCCTCTGGATCGCGGACGTGACGACCGCACAGGCCCGGCGGCTCGCCGTCCCGGCGCTCAACGCGGCCGATGGCCCGCCCTGCCGCTGGATGCCTG
>CAZXKD010000211.1:0-3647 GCA_964641215.1 uncultured Gemmatimonadaceae bacterium | reverse complement strand
GCCGAGGGGCGCGTCCGAACCCTGGGTCGCGCGAGAGGGAACGGCCCACGCAAGCGAGGCGCCCAGCCATAACACGGCGGCAGGCTTCATAGCACCAGATCTGAGCGAACTTGGCGCGCCCTCCCGCCCCGGTCAATATTCCCTACGCTGCCCCCGCGCCTCCCTCCTAGACAGCGAGGATCGCCCCGTGGACGCCTCCGCCAAGAAAACCGTGCTCCGCTCGTTCCCCTACGGCCTCTATGCCGTGACCGTCGCCCACGGCGGCGACGAGCACGGCATGACCGCCAACTGGGTGACGCAGGCCGCGTTCGAGCCACCGATGATCGCGGTGGCCGTGGAAAACACCTCGAAAACGATCGGCATGATCCGCGACGCGCACCATTTCGGCGTGAACGTCCTGCAATCGGGCCAGCGCGATCTGGCGGGGAAGCTCGGCCGCTCCTCGGAGCAAGCGCCGCACAAATTGAAGGGGGTCAAGACGAAACCGGCGGGCGTCGCCGGGACGCCGGTGCTCGCCGACGCGCTGGGCTGGGTGGAGTGCCGCCTCGTCGCCACCCTGCCGGCCGGCGATCACACGATCGCACTCGGCGAAGTGATCGACGCCGGGCTGGAGCACGAAGGCGCGCAGCCGCTGACGCTCCAGGAGGCGGGGTTCAAGTACTCTGGATAGCTGTCAGCTGACGGCTTAGTGTCTCGTGTAGACCACCTTCCCGCCGACGATCGTCACCCGCACCCTCGCCTGATCGAGCGAATCGGGAGGCATCGCGAACAGATTGCCGTCCACGACCACGATGTCCGCGTAGCGGCCCGGCGCGAGCGTCCCCCGCTTGCCCTCGTCGAACGTCGCGTAGGCGTTCCCGGCCGTATAGGCTTGCAGCGCCTCCGCCACTGAGATCTTCTGCTCGGGCACCCAACCGTTGGGGTTCTTGCCATCGAGCGTGCGGCGCGTGACGGCCGCATAGATGCCCAGGATCGGGGCCAGGGGGGCCACGGTCCAGTCGGAGCCGAAAGCGAGCCGGGCATGGGTGTCGAGCAGGGTGCGGAAGGCGTAGGTCGACTTGATGCGCTCGGGGCCGATGCGCTGCTCCACCCAGCGGCCGTCATCGATCGCATGATACGGCTGCATCGACGCAACGACGCCGATGCGGCCGAAGCGCGCGATGTCCGCAGGGCGCAGATGTTGGCTGTGCTCGTCGCGGAAGCGCCGGTCGCGCGGACCATGCGCCCTGGCGACGCTGTCGTAGATGTCGAGCAGGATGGCGTTGGCCCGGTCGCCGATGGCGTGCACCGCGATCTGCAGGCCGGCCGAGTCGGCGTTGCCGATCCACGTGCGCATGTCCTGCTCGGGGTGCTGCAGCAGACCGTAATAGCCCGCCGAGTCAGCGTAGGGCTGGAAGAAGAAGGCCGTGCGCGAGCCCGCCGAGCCGTCCATGTAGCCCTTCAGGCCGCCGATCTTGACCCAGTCGTCACCGGAGCCGCTGCGGTGCACGGTATCCGCGATGGCGCGCCAATCCTCCAGCGGGAGGTAGAGCGCGGCCCGCATCGTCAGTCGTCCGGCCTTCTCCAGGCGGTGGAAGCTGGCGAGATCGGACCAGGAGGCCGACATGAACCCCGTTGCGGTCACGCCGAGGGAGGCGGCGTGGGCGAGAGCCCGCACGAGCGCCGAATCGCGCTGCTCGGGAGACGGGTCGGGCACGGCGCGCTCGATGAGCCCCAGCGCCCGATCCTTGAAGATGCCGATGGGCTCCCCGCGACGGTCGCGCACGATTTCGCCGCCGGGCGGGGTGGGGGTGTCCTTGGTTACACGGGCGGCTTTGATGGCGGCGCTGTTGGCCAGGGCCTCGTGGCCATCGAGCCGGTTGACGAACACGGGGTTGTTGGGCGTGACGGAATCGATCCACTCGTGGCGCGGCAGTGGCTGGCCCGGCCACAAGGTGTGATCCCAGTCGCCCCCCAGGATCCACTCGCCCGGCTTGAGCGTCTTGGCGTACTCCCTGAGCCGGCGGACGAACTCCTGCGGCGTGGCGGCATTGCGCAGGTCGACCGAGGCGAGCTGGAAGCCGCCGCTGATGAAGTGCGTGTGGCCATCGGCGAAGCCGGGAAGCACGAGCCCACCACGGGCGTCCACCACCTGGGTGCGGGGCCCGACGAGCGGGGCGACGGTAACGCTGTCGCCCACCAGAAGGACCCTGCCGCCCCGGACGGCGACGGCGCCGGGCTGGGGATTTCCGGAAGACAGCCCGGTCCAGACGAGGCCGCCGCGGACCACCAGATCGGCTTTGGGACTGCAGGCTGTGAGGGACAACACGAGCACGGCCAGCACCGACGGGCGGTTCGGCATGGCGGGAACCTCGGTCAACGGAGTTTGGCGATGCGGTGGATGGTCTCGAGCGCGCTCATGGGGTCGGCGGCGCCCTGACTGGAGGTCGCCGGTGGGGTGGCCAAGGCATCACGAACGTCGAGCAGCACCTCGAGCAGCAGCTGCTCGCGCTGGTAAGCGGCGTCCAGATCCGCCATGCGGACCTGGTCGCCGGCGGCGCGGGCGCGGTCGTAGGCTTCGCGGTAGATCGATTCGAGGTTGTCGAGGATCTTTTGGCGGGGGCGTGGCATGAGCGCGAAAGATACCCGGGCGTCGGACCGTCGGACAGTCAGCACACCTCAGTCGTGCGGACCGCGCTCCAACGCCGCAATCAGCGCACGGCAGAACTGTGGAAGGTCGGCGGGTGTCCGCGAGGAGATCAGATTGCCATCCACGACCACCGCGCGGTCTTCCCACGTCACTCCGGCGTTTTCCATGTCGTCCCTGATGGCGCGAACGCTCGTGGCGCGTTTGCCTTTCAGGATCTTCGCCGAGATCGGCACCCATCCCGCGTGGCAGATGAACGCCACCGGCTTGCCCGCCTGATAGATCTCCCGAGTGACGTGCAGGACCTTCTCGGACCGCCGCAACTGGTCCGGCGCGAAGCCGCCTGGAATTACGAGTCCGTCGAAGGCCGCGGCCTCCACCTGGTCGACGTTCACATCAACAGTGACCGGGTACCCTCGCTTCCCCTGATACGTTTTCTCCCCCAACCCCGCGACCGTCGTGAGCACCCCTTCCTCCTCGAGCCGGATTTTTGGGTACCAAAGCTCCAGGTCTTCATACAGCGGTCCGGCGAAGAGCAGCACCTTCTTGCCCGTGATCGTCACAGCGCACATCTCCTCTGGCTAGAGCGGCCGTAGCACGAGCCCGCTGGGGACCTTCGGCATGAAATAGGTCGACTTCGGCGGCATCACGTCCCCCGCATCCGCCACCGCCAGCACCTGCTCCACCTTCGTGGGATTGAGGAGCACCGCACTCGTCGCGTTGCCATTCCGCACCGCCTCGAACGCGGCCCGCGCATCCGGAGTGTACGTGAGCGTCGGGGTGGAGCTCCCCGCGCTGAGGATCTCCTGGACGACCAGCGCTTCCACGATCGCCACGTCGAGCGCACGGACGGCCGGGCTCTTCCCCAGGTGCTGCACCGCCGCGAGCGGTGCGTCCGCCCGCAGGACGAGCGAGAGATCGTCGCCGTCTGGTAACGCCACGAGGCAGGCGGTCGCGCCCCCCCCCCCGCCCCCCCCCCCCCCCCCCCCCCCCCGCCCCCCCCCCCCCCCCCCCCCCCCCC
>CAZXKD010000210.1:0-3715 GCA_964641215.1 uncultured Gemmatimonadaceae bacterium | reverse complement strand
GGCCGGGGGTGGGCGGCCGGGGGGGGAACACGCCCGGGTGGGCGGGGGCGCCGCTGGATGCCGGGGGGCGGGGGCAGGGCTCCGGTGTTCAGCCCCACCAGCCGATCGGGCCGCACCCGGGCCCCCCCCCCGATGTTGAACGGCTCGCATGTGCCGGCCGCGGCCGATGCCGTCCATGCGAGCGCGCCGAGGACGCCGCCCACCGCGTCACTAATATAGGTATAGTCGCGCTCGCTCGAACCGTCGCCGTGCATCTGGATCGGACGTCCGTGCGCGATCCGGGCTGTGAAGCGGTGGATGGCGAGATCCGGCCGCTGGCGCGGGCCGTAGACCGTGAAGAACCGCAGGCAGGCGATCCGCATGCCGTACAAGTGCGCGAAGGCGTGCGCCAGCAGCTCGCCCGCCCGCTTGCTGGCGGCGTACGGGGAGATCGGCTGCACCGCCTCGGCGTCTTCGGCGAACGGCGCCGGCGTCGTCTCGCCGTACACCGATGACGACGACCCGAACACGATGCGGCCGACGCCGGCCCGACGTGCGGCGTCGAACACGCGCGCGGTCCCGGTGACGTTCGCCTCCATGTAGGCCGCGGGGTTCTCCAGCGAGGGCCGCACGCCGGGTTTGGCGGCGAGATGGATCACGGCGGCCGCGCCGTCCACCGGCAGATCGTCGGACACGATGTCGAGCCGCTCGAGCCGGAAGCGCGCGTGCGCGTGGAGCCCGGCGAGATTCCCCTCCTTCACGGCGGGGTCGTAGAAGGGATCGAAGTTGTCGACCGCGACCACCTCGTGGCCATGCGTGATCAACCCTTCGCACACGTGGGAGCCGATGAAGCCGGCCGCCCCCGTCACCAGGATCCGCGGGCTCACCGCGCCACGAGCTCGCGGAAGTAGGCGATCGTGCGCCGTAACCCTTCGTCGAGTGGCACGCGTGGCTCCCATCCCAGGGTCTGGCGGGCGCGGGCGATATCCGGCTGGCGCACCTTGGGGTCGTCCTCGGGCAGCGGGCATTCCACGACCGGGCTCTTGCTCCGCGTGAGGCGCAACACGAGCTCGGCGAGCTCGCGCACGGTGAACTCGTGCGGGTTCCCGACGTTCGTGGGCTCGGATTCCGTGGCGCCGAACAGCCGCACGATGCCGTCGATCAGGTCGTCCACGAAGCAGAACGAGCGCGTCTGCGAGCCGTCGCCGTACATCGTCAGCGGCTCGCCTTTGAGCGCTTGCACGATGAAGTTCGACACGACGCGGCCGTCGTTCGGCCGCATGCGCGGGCCATAGGTGTTGAAGATCCGCGCGATCCGCGTGTCAAGCTGATGGTAGCGGTGGTAGGCCATCGTCATCGCCTCCGCGAAGCGCTTCGCCTCATCGTACACGCCGCGGGGACCGACCGGGTTCACGTTGCCCCAGTAGCTCTCGGGCTGGGGGTGCACGAGCGGGTCGCCGTACACCTCGGAGGTCGAGGCGAGCAGGAAGCGAGCGCCCTTGGCCTTCGACAGCCCGAGCGCCTTGTGGGTGCCGAGGGAGCCGACCTTGAGCGTCTGGATGGGGAACTCGAGGTAGTCGACCGGACTCGCCGGGCTCGCGAAATGGAGCACGCCGTCGAGCGGGCCCTGCACCTCGATGAAGTTCGTCACGTCGTGCAGCACGAACTGAAAGCTCGCGTGGCCCTTCAGGTGCACGACGTTCGCCTGATTGCCCGTGATGAAATTGTCCATCCCGATCACGCGATGCCCCTGGGCGAGCAGCCGGTCGCACAGGTGCGAGCCGAGGAACCCCGCAGCCCCGGTTACGAGGACGCGCACGCCAGACGTCGCCCGAGGCTGTCGTAGGTGAACCCCAGGCGCGCGAGCCGCTCTGGGTCGTACAGATTGCGGCCGTCCACGATCAGCGGGCGGGCGAGCAGCCGCTTGATCCGGTCGAAGTCGGGGTTGCGGTATTCGAGCCACTCCGTGACAATGGCGAGCGCGGCCGCGCCCTCGAGGGCGTCGTAGGCGTGGACGGCGTAGGTGATCCGGTCGCCGAAGTGCCGGCGCACCGTGTGGAGCGCGGCCGGGTCGTGCACCCGCACCGTCGCCCCCGCGCCGAGGAGGGCGTCCACCAGCACCAGCGCGGGGCTCTCCCGCACGTCGTCGGTCTCGGCCTTGAAGGCCAGTCCCCACACCGCCACGGTCGTGCCCCGCAGCCGGCCGTCGAAATGGCGGGCGAGCTTCTCGAACAGGACCCGCTTCTGCCGCTCGTTCGCGGCCTCGACCGCCGCGAGGATGTCGAGCGGCACCCCCCGCGCCTGGCTGGTGCGGATCAGCGCCTTCACATCCTTGGGAAAGCAGGATCCCCCGTAGCCCGGGCCCGGAAACAGGAACGCCGACCCGATGCGGCGGTCGGTCCCGATCCCCTTGCGGACCAGCGTGACGTCGGCCCCCACGGCCTCGCACAGCTGGGCGATCTGGTTCATGAAGGAGATGCGCGTGGCGAGCATCGCGTTGGCCGCGTACTTGGTCATCTCGGCCGACGGGATGTCCATGAAAATGAGCGGATTCCCGGTGCGCACGAACGGCGCGTACAGCTCTTCGAGCACCCGCGCCGCGTCGTCCGAATCCACGCCCACGATGACGCGGTCGGGCTTCATGAAGTCCTCGACCGCCGCGCCCTCCTTGAGGAATTCGGGGTTGGAGCACACGTGGAACGCGGTCTTGGTGTGCTTGGCGATCTCGGCCCGCAGCTGCTCCGCGGTCCCCACCGGCACCGTGCTCTTGGTGGCTACGATCTTGGGGCGATTCATGCGGCGGCCGATGGTGCGCGCGACGTCGAGCACGTGCTGCAGGTCGGCGGAGCCGTCCTCGTCGGGGGGTGTGCCCACGGCGATGAACACGATGTCCGAGCGCTCCACGGCGCCGCCCACGTCCGTGGTGAACTGCAGGCGCCCCTCACGCTGGTTCCGGACGACCAGCGGCTCCAGGCCCGGCTCGTAGATCGGCAGCTGGTTCTCTTGCAGCCGTCCGATCTTCGCCGCGTCCACATCGGCGCAGATCACGTCGTTGCCGGTCTCCGCCAGGCAGGCCCCGACCACGAGGCCGACGTATCCGGTCCCAACGACCGCGACCTTCATGCGGAGCGCCGCGGCAGCACGTGCCGGGTATCCACGACCTGTCGCACATGCTTGGCGACGAGCGCGTAGTCCACCGCGCTGTGGTCGGTGACGATGATGGCGCAGTCGACCGCCCCGAGCTGGGCGGGCGTGAAGGGCACCGACCGCAGGTCCACGGTGTCCTCCTTCAGGTGGGGCACGAAGGGGTCGTGGTACACGACCACCGCGCCGCGCTGCTGCAGCAGCCTGATAATGTCGAGCGCCGGGCTCTCGCGGATGTCGTCGATATCCTTCTTATAGGCGACGCCGACCACCAGCACCGTGCTGCCCCGCGCCGCTTTGCCCTGCTCGTTCAGCCGGTCCACGACCTGGCCCACCCAGTACTCCGGCATTTCCGCGTTGATCTCGCCCGCGAGCTCGATGAAGCGGGTGCGGTAGTTCAGCGTGCGCATCTTCCACGCCAGGTAGTGCGGGTCGAGCGGGATGCAGTGCCCACCGACCCCGGGACCGGGGGTGAACTTCAGGAAGCCGAACGGCTTCGTGGCGGCAGCGTCAATCACCTCCCACACGTCCACGCCCAGCTTGTCGCACACGATCGCCATCTCGTTGACGAGCCCGATGTTCACGCTGCGAA
>CAZXKD010000209.1:0-3785 GCA_964641215.1 uncultured Gemmatimonadaceae bacterium | reverse complement strand
GCAGGCGCGGATGCGGCGCGCCGTCTCCTGGGCGCCGTCGGCGGAGCCGTGATAGTGAACGGCGACGTCGCAGCCCGCCTCCGCGAGCCCGATCGCGATCGCCTGCCCGACCCGCCGGCCGGCCCCCGTGACCAGCGCCGCCCGCCCCGTCCCCCTCAGCTCCACGGTCAGATGTCCCTGCCGGTGACCGGCACGATCTGGCCGCTGACACCTCGCGCTTCGTCGCTCGCGAGGAACAGCACGGTGGCGACGAGGTCGGCCAGCTCGACGAGGGAGGTCTGCGCATCGGGCTTCATTTGCGCGACGTTGTCCGCGGTCCGGACCGTCGCCGGCGCGACGGCGTTGACGCGCACCTGCTGGTCGCGAAACTCCCGTGCCAGCGCGCGCGTGAGCCCGGCGACCGCCCATTTGGCCGCGCTATAGACGGCCATCTGGGCGAGGGGTCGCTGCACGGCGATGGAGGAAAAGTTGACGATGGCCCCTCCACCACGCGCCACCAGCGCCGGGATGGCGGCCTGACTGACGAACAGGGTGGTCTTGACGTTGACGGCCAGCTCGAGCTCCGCCTGCTCGGGCTTGAGCCGGAGGAAATCTCCGAAGGAGAAGAGGCCACCCGCCACGTTGACGACGACGTCGAGCCCTCCGAACGCCCGTGTGGCGACCGCTACCGCCGCCCGGGCGGCATCGGGCACCGTGAGGTCCCCGGCCGCGGCCTGGGCCGTGATTCCCTGGGCCGCGAGGTCCCGGACCCGCTCCGCGAGCATCTCCATGCTGCGGTCGGCGAGAACGAGCTTGGCTCCGGCGCGGCCCAGCTCTTGGGCGACGGCGTGGCCGATCTGCCCCACGCGCCCCACACCGGTGACGAGGGCGACCTTGCCGCGGAAGTCAGGCACGACCGCCGTCCTGCACCGAGGCGACCACGTCGGCCGGTGGCGGAGCGCCACGCTGGGCGAACCTGATCCTGCCGTCCTGGGCGACGACGTACACCGACCGCTGAATGCCCTTCCCGTCCTCTTTGAGGGCGTGATACGCCTTCGCGATGGCGCGGTCGGGGTCGGAGAGCAGCGGGAAGTTGAAGTGCATCAGCTCCACGTAAGCGGCGTGGCTCTCCACGCCCGCGGGGTTCACGCCGAAGGGCTGGATGCCGGCCTGCCGGAACCGCTCGATCTCATCGCGCACGGCGGAGAGTTGGCGGTTTCACCCGGGCGTGTTGTTCCCGGGATAGAAGATCAGCGCGACGTGCATCCGTTTGAGCACGGTGCCGAGCGCGTAGGTCTTCCCATCCGACGCTACGGCCGTGAACTCTGGAGCCTTGGTGCCGGTAGGCAGGAGGTCACTCATCCAGGTTCCTCTCGACGATGGTCGGTCGCGGCGTCCTTCGACGCCCTTCCAGGTCTTCGAGCCAGGCGGCGGGAACGTCCATGCCGCCCAGTGGTGCGTGCGACTCGCCGAGCTCGTCGTCGCCGTGCCAGTCCGAGCCGCCGGAAATCCCCAGGCCCAACCGTCCGGCGAGCTGTGTCAGTCGCGCTTCAGTGGCGGGGGGGTGGCTGGGATGGCGGACCTCGATCCCGTCCAGGCCCCGCGCCTGAAACAGCCGCAGCTGGCTCTCAGTCCCGCGGTCGCCCAGGTGCGCAGCGACGGCCACCCCGCCCACACCGTGCACCAGCGCGGTGACCTGGGCGAGCTCGGGCAGGGGCTTCTCGACGTAGGCGGGACGACCGCGGCCGATGAATCGGTAGAAGGCTTCGCCCATGTCCACGACTGCCCCCGCGTCGACCAACGCGCGCGCCACGTGCGGCCGCCCCAGGGCGCCGTCCGCGCCGACCTGGTCCGTCACGTCCTCCAGCTCGATGTCCACGCCGAGCTTCTGCAGCTTGTCGATCATCTGCTCGCCGCGGCGGCGGCGGGCGGCCCGCGTCTCCCGCAGAAACGCCTCGAGGGCCGGGTGCCCGGGCTCGAGAAAGTAGGCGAGGAGGTGCAGCTCGCCCCACGGGGCGCGGACGCTGAACTCGCACCCAGGGACGACGCGCACGCCAAGCGCGGCGCCGGCCTGCGCGGCCGGCGGCACCCCGTCGGTAGTGTCGTGGTCGGTCAGAGCGATGGCGGCGAGCTCCGCGTCCCGGGCTCGGCGGACGACCTCTTCCGGGGGGAACGCCCCGTCGGAGGCGGTGGAGTGGCAATGCAGGTCAACGAACGCCGTATGCCCCCTCCGGGGCGGTCCAGCCAGGTTGCGACTGGCGGAACAGCTCCACCAGCTGCCGCTCGCTCAGCTCGGCGAGCGCTGCCTCCGGGCTGCGGCTGCCAACCGGCGCGTACCGGGTGAAGCGGCGCTTGCGCTGCGGCCCGGTGCCGAGCTGAAAGACGAGGCTGAATTGATCCTGGCCGTACACCGTCACCCGCCCGGAGGGGGATACCTCCCAGGGCTCACCGTCGACGGTGATGATGCGCTGGGTCATGCTACGCCTCCGCCTCCGCCGCCAACGACACCTCCGTCCACAGATCCCAGGCATCGGGCGCGTAGGTGACGAGGCCCTGGAGCCGTTTCTCGAGCTTGATCTCCTCCGGCAAACGGGAGGCCTGCGCCCGGTGGGACATCTCGGTCGGGCTCTCCGAGAACTCGATGAGCAGCCGCGGGTCCTTGGCGTTGCGGTACAGCCAGATCTTCTGGCCGCGGGCGTCGGCGAACTGGCCCAGCTCCCGCAGGGTCGTGAGGTACTCGGCCTCCGCCTGCGCCGCGACGCGCACCCGTGAGGCCGTGAGGACTTTGGGCATGGTCAGACCGCTCCCTCCGGGAATTCCTGCAGCGTCCGCTTGAGGTCCGCGAGGAACTGGTCGGCGTCGGCGCCGTCGACGATGCGGTGGTCGTAGGACATGGTGAGCATGCCCAGCGTCCGGATAGCGACCGTATCCGTCCCGTCGGGCAGCGTCACCACCTTGGGGCGCTTTTCGATCGTCCCGACGCCCAGAATCGCCACCTGCGGCTGGTTGATGATCGGGATCCCGGCGTAGGGTCCGAACCCGCCGGGGTTGGTGATCGTGAACGTGCCCTTCTGGATGTCGTCGGGCGTCAGTCTCTTGGTGCGGGCGCGCTCGCCGAGGTCGTTGATCGCGCGCGCGATCCCCATCAAGGACAGCTCATCGGCATGCTTGATGACGGGCACGATCAACCCCCACTCGAGCGCCACCGCGATCCCGATGTTGATGTCGCGGCGATAGATCGTGGCGTCTGCGGCGACAGCGGCGTTCACCACCGGATGTCCGCGCAGGTTCTCGGCGCAGGCTTTGGCGATGAACGCGAGGAACGTGAGGTTGGCGCCCCGCTCGGCATAGGATTGCTTGGCTTTGGCCCGCAGCTGGGCCACGCGGGAAAAGTCCACCTCGAAGAAGCTCGCCACGTGCGCGGAGACTCGGCGCGACATCACCATATGGTCGGCGGTGATCTTGCGGATCTTGGACCAGGGCTCGACCCGGTCGCCAGGCCAGGGCTCGGCGGCTGGGTGCTCGACTCCAGGTGCCAGGTATCGGGTGCCAGGTGCCGGGCTGGGAGTCCCGATTGCGGGCGCACGCTCGATGTAACCCAGGATGTCCTGCTTGGTCACCCGACCCGCGAAACCGGTGCCCGCAATGCGGGAGATGTCAACGCGGTGCTCGGCCGCGATCTTGCGGACCAGCGGCGTGGACTTCTTGCGCAGCCGCTCCTCGGCGGTCTCGGTCCCGTCGCCCTTGGCAGACGCGCCGGCGGCTCCCGAGGCGGTCGGGCGGTCAGTCGGGCGGGCGGCCGGCGC
>CAZXKD010000208.1:0-3795 GCA_964641215.1 uncultured Gemmatimonadaceae bacterium | reverse complement strand
GGCGGTCCTCGAGCCGGGCCTGGTTCTGCGACGCGCGGATGCGCTGCACGCAGAAGGTGCACTTCTCCATCACGCCCTTTTCGCGCACCGTCACGTCCGGGTTGAGCAGCAGGTGCAGCGGCTCGGGCCAACTCTCCCACGCGCCCCCCGGCTCCGCGAAGTTGTACCAGTTGAAGTAGCGGACTTTGTAGGGGCAGTTGTTGGAGCAGTAGCGGGTGCCGACGCAGCGGTTGTAGACCTGCCCGTTCAGGCCGTCCGGCGTGTGGTAGGCGGCGTACACCGGGCAGACCGGCTCGCACGGCGCGTTGCCGCACTGCTGGCACAGCATCGGCGTCACGAGGGCGCCGACCGACCCGCCGGCCGGCCCAGTCTGGAAGTACCGCTCGATCCGCATCCAGCTCATCTCGCGGTGCCGCGTCACCAGCTCCTCCCCCACCGTGGCGAGGTTGTTCTCGGCGTAACAGGCGGTCACGCACGCCGAGCAGCCGGTGCACTTGGCGAGGTCGATCGCCATCGCCCAGCGCGGGTGCGCCCCGGCATAATTGCCGAGCGACGCCTGCTCGTGCTGCGCTTCGGCCCAGCCCTCTCGGGCCGCCACGGCGTAGTCGGGGATCTGCTTCTCCTCGAAGGGATGCTGCCCCGCCCGCAACCGCCGCGCCTTCGCGAGCGGCAGCGCCTCGATGATCTGCTCTCCCTGCTCGCGCGCGCTGCCCTCGACGGTCGCGAGCCGGCGGTGGTCGCCGGTCTTGGCAACCGTCACGCTCACCAGGAACTCCCGACCGCCGTACCCGGCCGGCCGCTCACTGAGCAGCTGAAACGCGTTGAAAGAGCGATCCCGGGCGTACCGGCCGTAGGCGGTGTGCCCCTGGCCGGTCGGGACGGCGAGGACGCCGGGCATGACCGAGGGTGTGATCCACACGGGCGCCCGCACCGCTCCGTACGGCGACGTCAACAACACGATGTCGCCGCTCTCCACCTGCCACTTCCCCGCCGTCGCCGGGTTGACCTCCACCCAACCGTGCCAGGTGATCTTGGAGACCGGGTCGGGGAGCTCCTGCAGCCACGGCTTGTTGGCGCCGCGGCCGTCATGCAGCACCGGGTGCGGGAAGACGGTCAGCGGGTAGCGACCATCTCCGCCGAGGACCGCCGCTGGTCCGGGAGCGACCGCGCTCGTGCCCAGACGGACCGCGCGGGTCGGGACGTCGCCATAGAGCCCGCCGTGCTGCACCGCGTTCAGCCACCACTGCTCGAAGCTCTTGCCGCCGCCGCGGCGTTGGTGGAGCACGCGCCACTTCGCCTGCAGGTAATCCCGGTACGATCCCGTCCTGCCCGACGCGCGGAGCAGCACGTCGCCCGTGTGCATCGCGTTGGGGAAGACCGGTTGCATCACCGGCTGCTGCAGCGCGTACACCCCGGCCCGCGGCCGGGAGTCATTCCATTGCTCGAGCGGATGCAGGTCGGGGAGGACCAGATCGGCCGCGCTCGCCGTTTCGTCCATGAAGCAGGAGAAGGAGACCTTGAAGGCCGCCTTGCCCAGGGCCTGCGCGAACCCTCCCAGCGAATGCACGGGATTGGCGCCGTGCACGAGCAGCAGTGCCACCTTGCCGGCGGCGAGGTCGGCCTGCAGCGCCGCAACGTCACGGAACGACCCCCCCCCCCCCATCCGCCGCGAGGTCGGGACCGAACTTCACGGTCTTACCGACGTTGCCGGCGACATAATTCAGGACGTTCACGGCGGCGACGATCTCCGCCCCGTTCGGGTAGTGGGTCGCCATGCCGCCCGCGACGGCGAGGCCGGCGCCGGAGGCCGCGAACTCGCGGGCCAGGCGCTCGATCACCTTCGCTTCGACCCCGGTCGACCGGGCCACGTTCTCGGGCGCAAAGGCGGCCAGATTGTTCGCGAGGCGACTCCCCACCGCGTCGGCGGCCCGGCGAGCGAGCCTCCCGCTCACGATCACGTGGGCCATTGCGAGCGCCAGCACGCCTTCGGCACCGGGGAGCGCCGCGATCCACTCGTCGGCGCTCATGCCGGTGAGCGACATCCGCGGGGCCACGGCGACGAACTTCGCCATCGCCGAGTCCCGTCCCGCCTCGAAGCCGTGCGCGCCCGAGAAGCCGTTCTGAAAGCCGACCGGAGAGAGCCAGGTCTCCATGAAGTCGGCGCCGAACGAGAGGATGTACCTGGCGTTCGCGAAGTCGTAGAAGGGCACGGCGCTCGTCCCGAAGGCGCGTCGGTTGCCCTCGCGCAATGCCTCGAACGCGAACGGTTCGTACGCGACGTGCCGGCCGCCCACCGACCTCAGCCACTCGTCCACCAGCTCGCCGAACGAGCCCGTCTCGTGCCCCGTGACGAAGACGATCCCTTTCCCTTTCGCCTCGGCCACCCTCCGGACCAGCAGGGCGATCGCCTTGTCCCACGTGGTCTCTGCGAGACGGCCCTGCGCGTCACGCAGCATCGGACCCGCGACCCGGTCGGGGTTGTAGAGCCCCTGCAGCGCGGCCTGGCCGCGGGCGCACAGCCGGCCGTGGTTGATCGGCGAGTCGGGGTTGCCCTCGAGCTTGATCACCCGGCCCTCGCGCACCTTGGCGTGCAGGCCGCAGCCCGCTGCGCACTCACGGCAGGTGGTGCTGTACCAGGTCGGCGTGCCGGGAATCTGGTCTTCGGGCGCGATGAGGTAGGGGATCAGCTTCTCGGTCGGCTCGGGGCCGATGCCGCAGCCCGACAGGACGGCGGCACCGCCGCCCGTCACGCCGAGCACCTTGAGGAACCGCCTCCGGTTCATCCCGTCGCTCATCGCTCGTTCCGTTTTAGTAATGACAGGCCGTGCAGTCCCGGGTCACCTGCCGCTCCGCGTGGCAGCGGATGCACCAGCCCATGCGGAGCGTGGAGACCTGGGAGACCTGGGCCATCGCTTCCACCTGCCCGTGGCACGTCACGCACGCGTTCGTTCCCAGCACCTTGATGTGGCGCTGATGAGGGAAGCGCACGAACCCGGGCAGCGCGTAGATGCGGATCCATTCGGGCGGCTGCCGGTCGCTCCAGGCCTTGCGCACTTTCTGAATCTCGGCCTGGTGCGACGGCGTGGAGCCACCGATGATCTGATGACAGCCGATGCAGGTCTGCAGGGCCGGGATCCCCGGCTCGCTCGACACGGTCACCGTGTAATGGCAGTACAAGCAGGGGATGCGGTCTTGGCCCGCGTGGACGTCGTGTCGGAAGAAGATCGGCTGGCGGGGACCGGCGAGCGATCCCGAGTCGCTGATGACGCGGGCTGCGGGCGGCGCGGCGGGGCCGCGCTGCGCGCCCGCCGGGGAGGGGGGGACGGCCAACGCCACTGCGCACCCGACCCCGAGGGTGGCCTTCCACCCACTCTTCGTCATCAATAGGATGGCCTCGATGGCGAATCGGTGAATTCGGTTGTTGTGTCGGTACGGCACAGGCTGCGGGCGACGCAATGTAGCGCCGCCGTCGAACCCGGCACAAGGGTTATTCGGGCCGCGCCAAGAAGTGGTGCTTGAGCCGGATGACGTCCACGAACGCGGCGACGGTGTCGAGATCGGCAAACTCAAGCCAGCACAGCCGCACGCCGCCGTCGACCGCGCCATCCTTCACCGCCTGCTTGATGACGCGCGGCAGTCCGTCCGCCAGCACCAGCTCCTGTTCTTCGGCTTCGGTGAGAACGAAGGTCCCGCTGACGCCGGACTCCATGGGATGCAGATAGCCGAGCTTGCGGCCGCCCACCTCGTACATCCACACCCATTTCCAGGCGGTGCCGAGGAACACCACCTGTTCGG
>CAZXKD010000207.1:0-3802 GCA_964641215.1 uncultured Gemmatimonadaceae bacterium | reverse complement strand
TGCAGCAGGTTGCGCTGCTGCTCCACCGAGGCGAACTCGGTGTCGCCCTGGTAGACGATGAGGTTCAGCAAGGCGTCCCGGATCCGCTGGTCGGGAATGTGCATCACCGTCGGCCACTTGCGCTGGCCCCGGTAATGGCCGAACTCGATGTGCGCGACTTCCCGTTCCCCGAACTTCGCCTCGAACTTGAAGCTACGGAGATAGTCCTGCTCCAGCCCGATCGAGTCCTGCCAGTAGCGGAAGTAGTCGATCCAATCGTCGAAGTTGTGCAGCTTGCGGACCATCAGCGGCTCCTCGTGCGGAGGGACTGCCCGATGCGCTCGCGCGCCTCGGGAGTGGCGAACAGCTCGTTCTGGCGGACGATCTCGAGGTCGAGCGCCGCGGTGAGCGAGGCGACTTCGCCCAGGTACAACGCTTCCTTCGCCCGGCGCACCGCGAGCGCCGGGACGCTCGCCCAGGCCGCGGCGAGCGTCCTGGCCTCGCCCGGAAGGTCCGCCGCCGTGACGACCCGATCGAACAGGCCGAGCCGCTCGGCTTCCGCGGCCGGCACCATGCGGGCGCTCCACACCAGCTCCAACGCGGTGGAGGTCCTCGTCAGCCGGGGCAGGAAGTAGGTCCCCCCCCAGTCCGGGATCAGCCCCAGGTGGTGGAAGACCTGCCCGATCGCCGCCGTGTCGGCTGCGAGTCGGTAGTCGCACGCGAGTGCCAGATTCGCCCCGCCGCCGGCGGCGGCGCCGTTCACGGCGGCCAGGACCGGCTGGGGCGCCGAGCGGATGAGCAGCGCGACCTCCTTGCCCGCCGCGACCAGCGCGGGGCCGTCCGTCGCGAGCACGCTCAAGTCGGCCCCGGCGCAGAAGCCGCGGCCGGCCCCTGTGATCACGATGACGCGCACCTGCTCGCTCCCCGTCACCAGGCGCAGCGCCGCGATCAGCTCGTCGCACAGCTCGCGATCCAGGGCGTTCAGCTTCTCGGGGCGGTTCAGGGTGAGCGTGGCGATGCCGCTCGCGATCTCGACCTGCACGCGCTCGTAGGCGGCCATCACACGCGCTCCACGATCATCGCGATGCCCTGGCCCACGCCGATGCACATGGTCGCCAGACCAAAACGAGAATGCGTACGGTGTAAGGCGTAGAGAAGAGTCGTGAGGATGCGGGCGCCAGTGGCTCCCAGCGGGTGTCCCAGCGCGATCGCGCCGCCGTAGATGTTGACCTTCGCCGGATCGAGCCTCAGCTCCCGGGTGCAGGCGATGGCCTGCGCCGCGAACGCCTCGTTCAGCTCGATGAGGTCGATCTGATCTATGGTGAGTCCCGCGCGCTGGAGCGCTTTCTGCGAGGCGGGAATCGGCCCCAGTCCCATGCAGCTGGGATCGACTCCCGCGACGGCCGTGGTGACTATCCTGGCGAGCGGTTTCAGTCCGACCGGCCGACCGTCCGACTGTCCGACGACGAGCAGTGCCGCCGCTCCATCATTGATGCCGCTGGAGCTGGCGGCGGTGACGGTGCCGTCCGGCCGGAAGGCCGGCTTCAGCTTCCCCACCGATTCCAGAGTGGAGCCGGGGCGCGGGTATTCGTCCTTGGTGAAGCTCGTTCCGTCGGGGAGGGGCACCGGTACGACCTCCTCGCTGAACACGCACTCCTGCAGCGCCCGCTCTGCCCGTCTCTGGCTTTCGACCGCGAAGGCGTCCTGCTCGGCCCGGCCGATACGGTACTGCGCAGCCACCACTTCGGCTGTCTCACCCAGGGAGATGGTCCAGTCCTTCCGCAGGCGGGGATTGGGGAACCGCCACCCCACCGTGGTATCGGCGATCGCGGGAGCCTTCCGGCTCCACGGCTCCTCCGTCTTCAGCATCACGTACGGAGCGCGCGTCATGCTCTCGACCCCGCCGGCGATGAACACCGTGCCTTCGCCGGCCTTGATCGCCTGGGCGGCGCTCGCCACCGCCTGCAGCCCCGAGCCGCACAGCCGGTTCACCGTCTGGCCGGGCACTGAGACGGGAAGCCCCGCGAGCAGCAGAGCCATCCGGGCGACGTTGCGGTTGTCCTCCCCCGCCTGGTTGGTGCATCCCAGGATGACGTCGTCGATCGCGGCGCGGTCGATTCCCGACCGCTCGACCACGGCCTTGATGGGGATGGCGGCCAGGTCATCCGCGCGCACGCCCGCCAGCGCGCCTCCATGTCTCGCCACGGGGGTCCGCAAGGCCGAGCAGATGAAAGCCTCGCGCGGCATTTTACCGTCCGTCCGTCCGACCGTCCGACCATCCGACGCCGTTCATAGACTCACCCACACCGTCTTCGTCTCCAGGTATCCGTCGAGCGCCTCGCGGCCTAGGTCCCGTCCGAACCCGGACGCCTTGAACCCACCGAACGGCGCGCCCGAGTCGTAGAAGTTGTAGCTGTTGATCCAGACCGTGCCCGCGCGAATCGCCCGGGCGGCGCGGTGCGCCTTCTGGATGTCCTTGGTCCAGATCCCGGCCGCGAGCCCGTACATGGTCTGATTGGCGAGCCGCACCCCCTGGTCCACGTCGTCGAAGGTCAGCACGGCGAGCACCGGCCCGAAGATCTCTTCGCGCGCGATGGTCATCGCTGGTTCGACACGGTCGAACACCGTCGCCTCGACGTAGTAGCCCTTGCCGTTCGGTTTGACCGCCTTGCCGCCGGCGACGAGCTGCGCGCCTTCGGCCACGGCTTTCTTGATGTAGGCGAGCACCGTGTCCTGCTGCTGCTTGGAGACCAGGGCGCCGAGCCGCGTGTTCTTGTCGAGCGGGTCGCCGGGCGCCAGCTGCTTCGCCCCGGCGGCGAGCTGCTCCACGACCTGGTCGTGCACGGCGCGCTCGACGAGCAGCCGCGACCCGGCGGCGCAGACTTCGCCCTTGCCGTAGAAGATGCCCGTCTGCGCCCCGCGCACGGCGGCTTTCAAGTCGGCGTCGGCGAAGATGATGTTCGGGCTCTTGCCGCCCAGCTCGAGGCTGACGCGCTTGTTGGTATCCGCGGCCAGCTTCATGATCTGCCGCCCGACTTCGGTCGAGCCGGTGAACGCGATCTTGTCCACGTCGGGGTGGCGCACCAGGGCGGCGCCGGCACTGGAGCCGCCGCCCGCCACGACGTTGAAGGCGCCGGCCGGGAAGCCGGCTTCCAGGACCAGCTCCGCGAAGGCGAGCGCCGTGAGCGGCGTCTCCGACGCGGGCTTGAGGACGACGGTACAGCCGGCCGCCAGGGCGGGAGCCAACTTCCAGCTCGCGATGTTGAGTGGGAAGTTCCAGGGCACGATCGCACCCACGACCCCGATGGGCTCACGCAGCGTATAGGTGAAGAACGGACCCTCGACGGGGAGCGTCGCGCCCGTGATCTTGTCGGCCCAGCCCCCGTAATAGCGCAGGGTCGCGACCGTCATGGCCAGCTCGATCTTCGATTCGAACAACGTCTTGCCGTTGTGGGCCGTCTCGAGTCGCGCGAATTCCTCGAGGCGGGCCTCCAAAAGGTCTGCCGCCGTGGACAGCATGCGGCCGCGCTTGCGGGCCGACAGGTCGCGCCAGGCGGCGGACTCGAAGCAGGCGCGGGCGGCGGCCACCGCGGTGTCGACGTCGGCGGCGTCGCCCGCGGCCACGTCGGCGATCACAGCCTCCGTGGCGGGGTTGACGACGGGGAAGCGTTTCCCGGAGAGCGCGGGCCGCCACTCGTTATTGATGAAGAGGTCGGTCTTCACCGGCCCTTGAACTCCGCCACCCGCTTTTCGTTATAGGCGGCGATGCCTTCCTTGGCGTCCTCGCTCTGGAACAGCTGCTGCTGCAGCTCGCGCTCGATCG
>CAZXKD010000206.1:0-3828 GCA_964641215.1 uncultured Gemmatimonadaceae bacterium | reverse complement strand
CGAGGCTGGAGGTCGCCTCGTCCAGGATCAGGATGCGCGGATCGGCGAGGATCGCCCGGGCAATCGAGACCCGCTGGCGCTCGCCGCCCGAGAGCTTCACCCCCCGCTCCCCGACGACGGTGTCGTACCCCTTGTCGAACTTGCGGACGAAGTCGTCACAGTGGGCAACGCGCCCCGCCGCCTCGATCTCGTGACGGGTCGCGTGGGGCCGGGCGAACGCGATGTTCTCGGCGATGGTGCCGTCGAACAGGAAATTGTCCTGGAGCACCACGCCGAGCTGGCGCCGATACTCGGCGAGCCGGACGGCGGCGAGATCGCGGCGGTCCACCAGGATCCGCCCGGCCCGGGGCCGGCTGAACGCCAGCACCAGGCCGATCAACGTGCTCTTGCCAGCCCCCGACGAGCCGACCAGCGCCGTCGTGGAGCCCGGCGACGCGTGGAAGGACACGCGCTTCAGCACGTCTTTGCCGGGGACGTAGGCGAAGCTGACGTCCTCGAAGGCGACGTCGCCGGTCACATCGACGAGCGGGGCGCGGACGCCATCTTCGGCATCTTCGGTGGCGAGCCGACGGATCTCGCGGATCCGGTCGAGCCCGGCGAACGCCTCCGTGATCTGCGTGCCGATCGAGGCGATGTTGATCAGCGGCATCGCGACGAGGCCGATGAAGACGCCGTACATGAAGAACTCGCCGAGCGTCATGGCGCCGGACAGGATCGCGTGCCCGCCTTCGAGGATCAGCAGGATCCCGATGGCGCCGATGATCACCGTGGCGAACGAGCCGACGGCCGAGATCCCCGTCATCGTCGTGGCGATGTTGCGGAACAGCGTGTGCGCCCCGCGCGTGAACACCAGCCGCTCCCCGCGCTCGGCGCGGTACGCCTTGACGATGCGGATACCGCCCAGCGTCTCGCCGAGCCGGCCCGTGACGTCGGCGTTGAGCTTGCCGCGCTCCCGGAACAGCGGCCGCAGCTTGGTGAAGGCGAGGCCCATCCCAACGCCGAAACTGGCCAGAATGAGGATCGCGATCGCCGTGAGCCGCCAGTTCAGATAGAACAGCACCGTCAAGGCGATCGCCGCCGTGAGCAGTCCGCCGGCGAGCTGCACCAGCCCCGTGCCGACCAGATTGCGGATGCCCTCGGCGTCGGTCATGATCCGGGAGATCAGGATCCCGCTCTTCGTGGAATCGAAGTAGGCGATGGGCAGCCGGAGGACGTAGGCTTGCACTGTACGGCGCATGTCGGTGATGGCGCGCTGCGCCGCCACGCCGAGGATCTGAGAGAGGCCGAATCCCGTGACCGCCTGCACCAGCGTCGCCGCGCCGACCGCGCCAGCGAGCGGCAGCAGCAGCTCCGGGTGATGCTGGTTGATGACGCGGTCGATCACCCACTTGGAAGAGGCGGGCAGCACCAGGCCGGCGAGCCGGTTGACGAGCATGAGCACGAGCCCCAGCCCCAGCCGGGCACGGTGCGCGTAAATCAGCGCCCGGGCTTCCTCCCAGGCGCCGCGGGTGATGGCCTTCTTCTTGGGGCGTGTCGGGTCATCGGCCACAGGGCTCGCGGAATTTAACCTGGCGAGGCGCCTACGGCTGAGGAGGCGCCCCGCCCCTCAGCCTGGTCGTGCGGCGGGGTGGCTATAGCCCGCTAAGGAACCTGATCAGCGCGTCGTGCTCGCCGGCCGACAACCGCAGGAACCGGTGCTGGGCGGCCGTGGCCTCGCCGCCATGCGCCTGGATCGCCGCGTCAATAGATGCCGCCCGGCCGTCGTGCAGAAAGGCCGTCTTGAAGCGCAGCCCCATGAGCGGCTCGGTGCGGAACTCCGAGGGCGTCGCCCGGCCGAGACAGATGTCGGCCAGGTCCGGCCCCATGTCGTGCAGCAGCAGATCGGTGTACGGCTGAAAGGCCCGGTGATTCAACGCAGCCACGCGGTTGCGACCGGTGACGAGCACGGGCACGTGGCACGACGCGCACCCGATTCGCGAAAAGATGACACGGCCCCGCGCTTCCACGAGCGTGCGCGGCAACGGGTCTGGTGGGGCAAGGAACCGCACGAAGGCGGTCGTGGCGTCCACAGCGTCCTGCGACAGCTCCGGGTCGGGGGCCGGATCGACGCCCGCAGGAAGCGGGTTGCCCCGGATCGTCATCTCGGTGGGCTGGGTCGGGCTGGTGATCCCCATCTCGTTGATGAACGCTCCGGCCGTGAACTCGCTCAAGGTCGCGATCTGCGCCTTGCGGCCGAAGCGACCGAGGCGGCCGTCGGCGGTCCGGTTGGGGCGCCCGGAAATGCCGTCCCCATTGCGATTGTTGAACCTGGCCAATGCCAGAATCTCCCCGTCCGGCACGGCTTCCAGCAGTCCGAACCCCAACACACTGGGCGTGGTCCGATGCGCAGTCCCGGTGGCTTCCGGGAGCAACGCCTCCTTGTCGATGTTGAGCGCGCTATGCAGGGCAGGCGTCACGCTGTCCTGGATGACGGGCCCTCCGATCGCACTGAGGTCGTCACACGTGCCGCCGTGGAACGCGGCTTGGTGCGTCTCCACCTCCTCGCCTACGCCACCGACGACGGGAGCCTCGTGGCACGAACTGCACGCGTTGTTGTTGAAGAGCGGTCCCAGACCGGTAGCCGGAGTAAACTGGACTTGGAACTCGGTGCTGCCCTGCTCGAAGAGGAGGCGCTGACTCTGAGTGAGGTGCGACAAGGGCCCGCCCAGCGCGTGAGCGATGGCCGCGAGCGAAACGGGGGTGCTCAGGGGTGCAGGCTCTTTGCTGCTCGATGCAGGTCCAGGGGCAGTAGGCGTCCCTAGCTCGCAGGCGCTGCCGAAGGCGAGCACCGCCGTCAGGGGCAAGAAGAGGGCTCGGCTGCGCTGGGACATACGACCTCCCTCGCACTAGCCGTGCGCCACGTGTCGCGATCTCGATTCGGGCGGGAAACGGACCCCAGGGCAGCGAGACAGGCTCACGCGTGATGGTTCGCCCAGGGCGCGCTGCAGTATAGAGTCGGGAGCGGCGGCGGGTCAACGTTCTGCGGCGTTCATTCGGATCACAGCCGCTCGGGTCACACGCGTGGCGAGCGTGTGTGTGACGTGGCTCACGGGGGCAGCGGCCGCGTCCCAGCGCGCACGGCCGGCCGCTGCGGCGGCGGGATCAGCTCGCGGGCCAACGCCGCCAAGCGGTCCGCCAGTCCTTCCAACTCACGGGCCCGCCGCCTGGTGCTGTGGTGGAACACGGTCCGCGCGGTCACGAACGTCGTGGCCAGCCACAGCGGCACTATCACGGCGACCGCCGGCCCGGCAATGTGCAGGGCGCCCGCCAGGATCCCGATAATAGGCCCCATGCCCCCCCCACCCATTCCGCCGCCGATCCCACCGTAAACCGCCCCGACGAGGGGCCCGAGGCTCTCTTGAATCGTGATGCGGGTGTGGCCCCCGCGCACCGACACCGCGACTTCGAGGTCTCGCTGTGACGCGCCACGGCGCTGGGCGACCCACGAGAACGAGCGCCCGAACTGGCTCACCTGCCCGACGTTCCGCAGGGCGCGCCGCATTTCGTCCACCATGACCTGCCACTCGGCGTCGGGAAGCTCGCCCTCCACGACACGTTCGAACAGCAGGGCCGTCGGCCCGCCGAGCCAGCGGTTCGCACGAAGGGGCCCGATCGGCGGCGCCGTCCCCTGGGCCGGCGCGAGTGACTCGGCCGCCGCGCGCACGACGTCCGGCGCGATCCCCACCTCCGCCGCCAGCGCCTCCACCCCGCCGATAGTCAGCGCGCCGCCGGCGGTCGGACTCGTCGCTTCGATCTCGGACGCCCGCTTCACGATCGCTTCGACCTCGC
>CAZXKD010000205.1:0-3849 GCA_964641215.1 uncultured Gemmatimonadaceae bacterium | reverse complement strand
TTCTGCGTGCAGCGCATCCGCGCGTCGCAGAACCAGGCCCGGCTCGAGGACCGCCCGGTGCGCGACGGCGAGATCGTCCCTGCCTGCGCCCAGTCCTGCCCGTCCGAGGCGATCGTATTCGGCGACCTGAACGACCCGCGCTCGCGCGTCCACGCCCTGGCCGAGGACCCGCGCGGCTACCACGTGCTGGCCGGGCTCAACACCAAGCCGGGGATTACCTACCTGGCCAAGGTCCGAGCCGCCGGAGCCGAAACGTGACGGAGCGAATCGCCCGGGCACCGGCCTCGAAAGTCACGTACGATTTCGTAACGCGCGCCATCGCGCGCACCCTCGGCAGCCCCGGGAAGGGGTATTTCGCGCTGCTCGGCAGCGCGGTGACCCTGCTGGCGATCGGGATCATCTGCCTCCTTTTCCTGCTGCGCTACGGCCTGGGACTCGCCGGGTACTCGCACCCCGTCTACTGGGCCGTCTACATCACCTGCTTCGTCTTCTGGGTGGGGATCGCGCACTCGGGCACGCTGATCTCGGCGATCCTGTTCCTGTTTCGGTCGGGGTGGCGCACCGCGGTGTATCGGACCGCCGAGGCGATGACGGTGTTCGCGGTGATGACGGCCGGCCTGTTTCCGCTGATCCACATCGGCCGCCAGTGGTACTTCTACTGGCTGCTCCCGTATCCCAACGAGCGCGGCCTGTGGCCCAACTTCAAGTCGCCGCTCATCTGGGACGAGTTCGCGATCGGGACGTACTTCACCGTCTCGACCGTGTTCCTCATCATGGGACTGATTCCGGACATCGCCGCGGTGCGCGACGTGGCCACCGGCTGGCGCAAGAAGCTCTACAGCATCACCGCCCTCGGCTGGCGGGGCACCAACGAGCAATGGCGCCACTACACCCGCGGCTACCTCTACCTCGCCGCCCTCGCGACGCCGCTCGTGCTGTCGGTCCACAGCGTGGTGTCCTGGGACTTCGCGATGGCCATTGTCCCGGGCTGGCACGCGACCCTGTTCGCGCCCTACTTCGTCGCCGGCGCCATTTATTCGGGCGTCGCGATGGTCATCACCCTGCTCGTGCCGATTCGCAAGTTGTTCCACTTAGAAGAGCTGATCACCGTCCACCACTTCGAGAATTTGGCCAAGCTGTGCCTCCTCACGGGCCTGATCGTGAGCTACTCGTACGTGGTGGAGAACTTCGTCGCCTGGTTCAGCGGCGACCCCCACGAGCGCGCCGCCTTCTGGTACCGCGCCTTCGGCTCGTTCTGGTGGGCCAGCTGGACGATGAACATCTGTAACGGGCTCCTGCCCTGGATGCTGTGGTTCAAGAAGATCCGCACCAACATCCTGGCGCTGTTCGTGATCTCGATCTTCGTGAACATCGGCATGTGGTTCGAGCGGTTCGTCATCATCGTCGTGTCGCTGGCGGGCGAGCCGTTCGAGCGCTGGTCCAACGCCGGCTACAACGCCACCTGGGCCGATTGGGGCATCATGGCCGGCAGCTTCGGATGGTTCTTCATGTGGTTCCTGCTGTTCGCCAAGAACTTCCCGGCCGTCTCGATCTCGGAGGTCAAGGAAGTGTTGCCGCCGCCACGGCGAGGCAAAGCAGGGGGGAGGGAGGCACCCGCATGACCGCCGTCAACCCCGTGGCCGTGCTGAAGGGCCTGTTCCACCCCCCGCCGACGCCCGGCGTGCTAGGCGTCTTCGCGCACCTCGACGCCACCGTCGACGCCATCGGCCGGCTCAAGGCGGGCGACTATCATGACTGCACCGTCTATTCGCCGGTGCCGCGGCACGAGCTCGAGGACGCCCTGGCCCAGCGGGTGAGTCCGGTGCGCATGTTCACCTTGATCGGCGGGATCGCCGGGTGCGCGATCGGCGCCTGGCTCACGCTCTACATGTCCTACGACTGGCCCATCGTCGTGGGCGGCAAGCCGGTGGGCTCGGTCCCGCCCTACGTGGTGATCATGTTCGAGATGACCATCCTGTTTGGCGCGCTCACCACGATCCTGGGGATCCTGTTCAACGCGCTCTTCGCGGCGCGCCGCCTAGGGACCGTCGCCTGGGACCCCCGCTTCACCAACGACAAGTTCGGCATCTTCGTGCCGTGCGGCCCGGACGCGGCCCGGGCCGTGGAGCAACTGCTCCGCGGGGCCGGGGCCGAAGAGGTGCGCCGTGCGTAAGGTGCTCCTCTGGAGCCTGGGCGCTCTGGCGCTCGCCGCCTGCAACCCGGACGACGTGGTGCACAAGGTCGGGTGGTTTGCCACCATGCGGCACCAGCGCAGCGTGAAGCCGTACGCCCGGCCGATCGCGCCGGTCGAAGGCACCGTGCCCGTGACGGGCGCCGAGCCGCCGGTGGATCTGAAGACCGCCGATCGGCTAGTGAACGCCCGCACCCGCACCTCGGAGTCCCTGAACCACGGACAGTTCCTGTACCAGACGTACTGTCTGGTCTGCCACGGCGAGCACGGCAAGGGTGACGGACCGATCTCGGCGCTCGCCGGAGGGCCATTCCCCGGGGTCCGCAACCTCACCGACGACGCCGCGCGCAAGCGAACCGACGGCTACCTCTACGCGGTGATCGTGAATGCCCAGGCGATGGGCCGCGGGCTGATGCCGCACTACGGCGAGAAGGTCCGCGGCACCGACCGCTGGGATGTGGTGAACTACGTGCGATCGCTGCAGCAGCAGGCGCCCCAGTGAGCACCACGACAGCGGGCGTGCGCGCCCAGCTGGCCCAGAAGGCGCGGGCCTTCCCCGTGGGGGCCTGCCGCGCCTGGGGCGGAGCGGCGTTGCTGCTCGGCGCGCTCGTGCTGCTGTGGGGATTCGCGGGGGGGCACGGCGCCCGCCTGTGGCAAGCCTGGCACTTCAACCTGCTGTTCTGGATGGGGCTGGCCCAGGCCAGTGTGATCTTCGCGGCGACGCAGAAGCTCGCCAAGGGCCATTGGTCCGGGCTCGTCATCCGGTTTGCCGAGGCGGCGGTGGCGTTCACGCCCGTCGCCCTGGTGCTGTTTCTTGCCGAGTACGTCGGGCGCGGCTCGATCTACGCCTGGATCCACGAGCCCCGGCCCGACGTGGGCTCCTGGCTCGCCCCGCGCTGGTTCTTCATCCGCGACGGTGCGATCATCGCCCTGCAGTCGTGGCTCGCCTGGCGGTTCGTCCGACGCGACGTCGCGCCCGACGTTCGGGAGCTCGCCAGCGGCACTCCGGCCGAGCGCACCGAGGACCAGGACCGGATCAGCCGGGACGCGGCGATCTTTCTCGTCGTCTGGGCCTTCGGCGCCTCGCTGCTCGGCTTCGACCTCGTGATGTCCCTCGCCCACAAGTGGGTGAGCAACCTGTACGGGGCCTTCTACTTCATGGGCAGCTTCCTCGCCGCCCTGATGGCGCTCGCCGTGACGGCGATCGTGCTGCGCCGCGCGATGGGGTTGGGCGACCTCTACTCCGCCAAGCAACAGCACGACCTCGGCAAACTGTGCTTCGGCTTCACCGTGTTCTGGGCCTACTTGATGTGGGCGCAGTTTCTGGTCATCTGGTACGGGAACCTGCCGGAGGAGACATACTTCATCTTCTATCGGCTGTGGGGAGCGTGGAAGCCGGTCGGTGTCGCCGTCTTCTTCCTGGTCTTCTTGATTCCCTTCGTCGGGTTGCTGGGCGTCCGGCCGAAAAAGTTCACCCCCACCATGCTGGGCTTCGCGCTGACCGGTCTCGTCGGCGTGTGGCTGGAGCGCTATCTCGAGGTCGTGCCGTCGATCAACGGCGGCGCGGGGCCGGCGATCGGCCTTCCCGAGCTCGGCGTCACCTGCTTCTTCGGTGGGCTGTATCTGCTGGCGCTGGCGTGGTTCGCCGGCAAGTACCC
>CAZXKD010000204.1:0-3867 GCA_964641215.1 uncultured Gemmatimonadaceae bacterium | reverse complement strand
GCAGGGCACGGGCACCGGCCCGGGCAGCGGCAGCGATGTCGGCCCTGGTAGCGGCGGCCAGGGGAGTTACATTTTCCGCGCCGATCTGAAAGGCTTGATTGTCCCGCCCGACTGTGCCCCTCGCGGCCGCTACCAGCTGCGGTTCTGGGTCGCCGCCGACGGCAGGGTGACCGACGTGGAGATCGATCCTATGCCCAAGGATCCCTCCTGCCGGCGGGACTTCGTGGGGCGGATGCAGGCGTACAAGTTCGCCCCCGCCCGTACCCGGGACGGCCAGCCGGTAGCCAGCGTTTACCCGGTCCAGATCACGCGCTAAGCGGCAGTCGAAGAGTCGGCTCACGGCGCGCGGCGCGCGCCTCGGAGGCTCATGTCCCAGCTCTTCGCGCGGAAGACCGTGGACCAGTGCGTCGCCGACGGTGCGATCGGCGGCGGCCTGCGGCGCTCCCTCGGACCGGTGCAGCTGACCGCGTTGGGGATCGGCGCCATCATCGGGGCCGGCATCTTCGCCGCGATCGGGACGGCCATCAGCGGCGACTCCGGTCACCTCGGGGCCGGCTCCGCGATCATCCTCTCCATCATGCTCGCCGGCGTCACCAGCGCCTTCGCCGCGATCACCTACTCCGAGTTCGCGGCCATGATCCCCATCTCGGGGAGCGCGTACACCTACGCCTACGCGACGCTGGGGGAGCTGATCGCCTGGATCATCGGCTGGGACCTGATTCTCGAGTACGCGGTGGGCAATATCGCGGTGGCGATCGGCTGGGCGGGCTATTTCGATTCGCTGCTGCGGGGCCTGGGCATCGAGCTGCCACGCTGGATCGTCACCGACATCCTCACGGCCCGGCACGATCCCGCGCTGCTCGCCGCCGCGCCGCACCTCGGCCCGATCCCGATCGTCTTCAACCTGCCGGCCTTTGCGATCGTCGCGGTGATCACCTGGCTGCTCGTCATCGGCACCAAGGAATCGGCCTGGGTGAACACCTTCATGGTGATCCTTAAAGTGGCGGTGATCGGCCTGTTTCTCGTCGTCGGCGTGAAGTACGTCCGGCCCGAGCACTGGACGACGCCGAGCTTCGCGCCCAACGGGTTCACCGGCATCAGCGTCGGGGCGGCGATCATCTTTTTCTCGTACATCGGCTTCGATGCCGTGAGTACGGCGTCGGAGGAGGCCAAGAACCCGCAGCGCGACATCCCCATCGGGATCATCGCCTCATTGATCATCTGCACGGTGCTGTACGTCGCGATCGCCCTGGTCCTCACCGGGCTCATTCCCTGGGACCGGCTGAACGTGCCGGACCCGCTCGCGGTCGCGCTCCAGTACATCCACGCAGATTGGGCGGCCGGTATCCTGGCCCTGGGCGCGGTCGCCGCGATGACCTCCGTCCTGCTGGTGTTCCAGCTCGGCCAGGCGCGCATCTTCATGTCCATGGCGCGCGACGGCCTGCTCCCGCCGTGGGCCGCGCGCCTGCATCCGCGCTATCAGACGCCGTACATCACCACCATCGTCACCGGCATCTTCGTCGCCGTGTTCGCGGCGGTCGCGCCGATCGGCATCGTCCTCGAATTGACCAACATCGGGACGCTGTTCGCTTTCATCCTCGTCGCCCTCGGCATCATCGTGCTGCGGCGCACCGACCCCGCGCGACCGCGGCCGTTCCGGACCCCCTGGGTGCCGTTCCTGCCGCTGGTGTCGATCGGCTTTTGCCTCTATCTGATCGTGAGCCTGCCGCTCCTGACCAAAGTGCGGTTCGTGGCCTGGCTGGTCCTGGGGACGGGGATCTACTTCCTGTACAGCATCCGGCACAGCCGCGTCCGCCGCGAGGGGGAAGTCGGCGGGTGAAGCTCCACACCAAGATCCTCCTCGGGTTGTCGGCTGGGGGCCTGTGCGGGCTGGCGGCGAACTACTGGGCCGGCGGCGCCGACTGGGTGCGCTGGACAGACCGGAATATCGCGGGCCCCGCGGGACAGATCTTCTTGCGGCTGCTGCTGATGACCGTGGTCCCCCTGGTCTTCACCTCGATCAGCCTCGGTGTGGCCCAGCTCGGCGACATCCGCAAAGTGGGTCGTGTGGGGGGACGTGCCATCGGGTATTTCCTGCTGTCGACGGTGATCTCCGCGGTGATCGGCATCGTCCTGGTGAACATGATCCATCCCGGTCGTGGCGTGCCGGTGGCGGTGCGCCAGCAATTGCTCGAGACGTATCGCGGCCAGGTCGGCGGCCTACAGGCCGGCGGGAGCACGACCTTCGGCGTCGACTTCTTCGTGAACATCGTGCCGCGCAATCCGATCCAGGCGGCGGCTAACCTGGACATGCTCGGGCTCATCTTCTTCGCGCTGGTGTTCGGCGCCGCCTTGACGATGCTCCCGTCCGAGAAGGCGCGGCCCGCTATCGGACTCCTCGAGGCCATCGGCGAGGCGATCATCAAGATCATCGGCATGGCGATGCGCGTGGCCCCCTACGGCGTCTTCGCGCTGATCTTCGTCGTCACCTCACTCCTGGGGTGGGACATCCTGAAAAAGCTGATCGTCTACGTCTTGGTCGTGCTGGCCGGCCTCCTGATCCACGGCACCGTGAGCCTCTCGCTGCTGGTGCGGTTCCTGGGCGGCCTCAAGCCGCTCGCGTTCTGGCGTCGTATCGGGCCAAGCATCGTGACCGCGTTCTCCACCAGCTCCAGCAACGCGACGCTCCCGACCAACATCCAGGTCGCCGAGCAGGAGCTGAAGATCCCGCCGTCGATCGCGGGTTTCGTCCTGCCTCTGGGCTCCACCATGTGCCACAACGGCACGGCGCTCTACGAGGGCGTGACCGTGCTCTTCCTGGCGCAGCTCTTCGGGATCGACCTCACCATCGGGCAGCAGGTGATCGCGATCGTGATGAGCGTGATCACGGCGGTGGGCACGGCCGGAGTGCCGGGCGGCTCGCTGCCGCTCGTGATGGTGGTGTGCGCGACCGTCGGCGTCCCGCCCGAAACGGTCGCGGTCGTCTACGGGCTCGACCGCGTGCTCGACATGACGCGCACCACGTTGAACGTCTGCGGCGACCTGACCGCCGCGGTGTACGTGGCCCGGACAGAGACCGACTGGGACCCGGCGCAGCTCGACGGGGAGCGCAAGCTGCCGACGGCGGCATAAGTGCCTGGTGCGCGGTAAGTGGTGCGCGGTCTGTGACTGAGCACGACCGTGCACCGCCCACCGCGCACCTTCATCTCATCTGGGCTGCCAGCCTGAGTGCGCCGAGCGGCGCGTCCACTGGCCCGCGGGCGAGGACGGCCCGCGGCAAGTCTGCCGTCAGGGACGCCCGGAAGGCGACGAGCAGCGGTGACGTCGGCTGCAGCAGCCCGCCGCCGGCAGCGACCGGCACGGGCTCCGCCGCGGGGAAGTGCCGGGCCAGCGCCCGCACGAGCGCGACGAGCTCGCGCGCCGCCTCCTCCACGATAGGCTGGGCCACGGCCTCACCATCCCGGGCGGCGTTCAGCAAGTGGGGCGCCAGCGCCGCGACCTGGGCCGGCGAGGCGAGTGTCGCCCAGCGCACCAGGGCATCGAAGTCTGCCAGCCCCAGCGCGGCGAGCAGCTGCGAGAGCAGGGTGGACCCTTCCCCCCGCCCGTCAAACGCGCGGCCCGCGGCCTGCAGCGCCCGCCGGCCCAGCCAGTACCCCCCGCCTTCGTCCCCGAGCTGCCAGCCAAGTCCGCCGCTGCGGTGCACGCGGCCTCGCGGGTCCCGGGCGAATGCCACCGATCCGGTGCCGGCGTTCAGGAATATGCCGGCCCCACCCTCCCCGAAGGCCGCTGCCAGCGCGATCTCGCCGTCGCTCATCGCCCGGGCGTGGCGCGCGACGCCGCGGGCGATCAGGGCGGCCTCGAGCGCGC
>CAZXKD010000203.1:3518-3886 GCA_964641215.1 uncultured Gemmatimonadaceae bacterium | reverse complement strand
CGAGCTCCGGCTTGTCCGCCGGAAGCGGCCGGGTCTGGCTCACGGCCTCGACGCTCGTCACGCGGCCGCCGTCGATCAGCAGGTACCCCGTCGAGAGCGTCGGCACGGGGTGGCGCTGCAGGAACGGCACTGCCCGCAGGTGCTCCTCGATCAGGTACTGGGGATTGCGGCCGGAGACGAGCGAGAGAAACAGGACCAGGTCCACCTGGTCGGTGAGCTGCATCGCGGAGCCGGGGAACAGCACGAGGGGAAAGCCGGGGACGGCCGCTCGCAATGCGGTCGCGACGACGTGCGTGTCGCGGGTGCCGTCGAAGGAGGAGCCGATCAGCACCGCCGTGGCCCCCGCCTGGCGCGCCGCCACGGCGATC
>CAZXKD010000203.1:0-3508 GCA_964641215.1 uncultured Gemmatimonadaceae bacterium | reverse complement strand
TTCAGCATGTACATCACGGCGAAGGTGCCGATGATCGAGAAGGGCAGCGCCAGGCTGGGAATCACGGTCGCCGAAAAATTGCGCAGGAACAGGAAGATGACGCCGATCACCAGGCCGAGCGTGAGCAGCATGGTCCACTCGACGTCGCGGTAGGAATCGCGGATGGTCCGCGAGCGGTCATAGAGCGTGTCCATGTGCACCGAAGGCCGCGGCGCAGACTTTAAGGTTTCGAGCAGGGTCTTGGTTTCCCGGGAAGGCAGGGCGGGGATCGAGCAGCACGGTCATCACCGTTTCCCCGCCCCCGCGACTGGGTCGGCGAGAACGGTGAGAGCGTTCACGTCGGCCTCCGCTTGGGCCTCGAACCCGTAGGTGACGAACGCATCCGCGGCCAGCAGGTCGAGGGCCAGCTCCCGGCCCCCCCCCGGAGCTGCGGTCACACGGGCCAGCAGTCGCTGGCCGAGCCCCACCAGATGACGCGGGAGGGACTGGGCGGCGGTGGGGGTGGTCGGGCTAACGGAGACCGCGGCGGCCGCGGCCAGGTGTGCTGCAAATGTCGGCGGCGGCGCCGGCCGCCGCTGCCCGAGCCAAGTGAGCATGTCGTACCCGGTCACGGCGTGAGCACCGTGGACACGAGGCTGGGGATCTGCGTCATGAGGTGGTCCACCGTGGTCGATTCTCCCACGCCGCCGGAGGCGAAGTGCGGGCGCCCCCCCCCCTTGGCCCCGGTCGCAGACGAGATCACCTGGGCGATGCGACCCGCGCTGTGTCCCTTGGCCACGAGGTCGTCGGTCAGCGCCACATAGAGGCCGGGACGGCCACCCGCCGCACCCGAAACGACAACAGAAACTGCATTCGCGTGGCGTTCGCGGAAGAGGTCCAGGGCAGCGGCGATCTGGTCGCGATCTTCCAGGGGGCTGGGCCCGTAATACAGTTTCGTACCCCCCCCCCCGGGCAGGACGAACTCCTGCTGCTGCAAGCCGCTCCCGGCAGTCGTCTTGAGGAGCTCCGCGATCTGCTTCTCGTGCCTGCGCTGCTGCTCAAGCAGGGTTTCCAGGCGCCGGGCCAGGTGCTCCGGTTGGGTCTTGAGCACGCTCGCCGCCTGCTTGAGCCGCTCCTCCAGCTCCCGCGCGTAGCGGTAGGCGGCGGGACCGGTGATCGCCTCGATGCGGCGCACGTTGGCCGCGGCGCCGGTCTCGTGCGTGAACCGGAACAGGGCGATTTGCCCTGTGGTCGGCACGTGCGTCCCGCCGCACAGCTCGAGGGAGACGCCGGGCACATCCACGACGCGCACCACGTCGCCGTACTTCTCCGTGAAGAGTGCCATCGCCCCGGCGGCGATGGCTTCCGGGTATTTCATCTCGCGCGTCTGCACGGGCAGGTTATCCCAGATGTGCTGGTTGACTTCCTCCTCGATGCGTCCGAGCACGTCGGCGGCGATCGGCCCGTGATGGCTGAAGTCGAAGCGCAGGCGCTCGGGGTCCACGACCGATCCTTGCTGGCTCACGTGCGGGCCGAGCACCGTGCGCAGCGCCGCGTGCACGAGGTGCGTCGCCGTGTGGTTGCGCTCGATGTTGTGGCGCCGCGTCTCGTTCACCTGTGCCAGCGCCGGCGTGGGCGCGAACGGCTCGCCGAAGGCGCCCACGACGGCGCTCTTGCCGTCCACCTTCTCGACCTCCTCGACGGTCAGCTCCCAGCCATCGCCCCGCACGACGCCGGTGTCGCTCACCTGGCCGCCGGATTCGGCGTAGAACGGATTCTCCTCGAGCACCAGCTCGAGTCGCTCCCCCTCCTGGCGAAAGGCGATCGGCTCCGTTTCTGCGCGGGTCGTCTCGTAGCCGACCCACTTCTGGCGCCCCTTGGGCTTGACGGTGACCCAAGCTCCCTCCCCCCCCCCCATCCCCCTGGGCTTCGTCTTGACCAGCGGCCCGCGGCCCCCCTTCCCACCGGCCCGCGCCGCGCGCGAGCGCCCCCGCTGCTGGGCGAGCGCGCGCTCGAAGCCCTCCGCGTCCACCCGCTGGCCGCGCTCGCCGGCGATCATCTGCGTGAGGTCGAGCGGGAACCCATAGGTGTCGTACAGCTTGAACGCGTCCTCGCCGGAGATCGTCCGCGCACCGGTGAGCTCGTCCAGCCGCCGCAGCCCGCCCTCGATCGTCTCGAGGAAGCGATCCTCCTCGGCACGCGTCGTCTGCTCGATGTGCGCGCGCTTCGCGCTCAGCTCGGGATAGACGTCGGCCATCGTGTGGGTGACCGAGCTGGCGAGGTGCACCAGCGTCGGCTCGCGCCGGCCCAGCAGCCAGGCGTAGCGGACCGCGCGCCGCAGAATGCGGCGGAGCACGTAGCCGCGGCCGTCGCTCGCCGGGTAAACCCCGTCCGCGAGCAGGAACGCCACCGCCCGGGCGTGATCGGCGAGCACGCGGAACGGCGCGCCCGCCGGCCCACGCTCGTAGGGCCTGCCCACCACCTCGGCCGCCCGCTCGATGATCGGCGTAAACAGATCGGTGTCGAAATTCGAGGGGACGTCTTGCATGACGGCGGCGATGCGTTCCAGCCCGGCGCCGGTATCGACCGAGGGCGCGGGCAACTGGACGCGGGATCCGTCCGGCTGCTGATCATATTGCATGAACACGAGATTCCAGATCTCGAGGAGCTCACCCCGCTCGGTCGCGGCAACGAATTCGTTCAGGGGGAGGGAATTGGCGGCAGCCTTCCCGCGCATCCCGCTTCCCGCATCCCGCATCCCGCGCACGTCGACTAGGATCTCCGAGCACGGGCCGCAGGGTCCGGTGTCCCCCATCTGCCAGAAGTTGTCCGCGTCGCCCAGGCCGTAGATGCGGTCGTCCGCGATACCGGTGACCTGCCGCCACAACCGCCGGGCGTCCGCGTCCTGCTCGTGGACCGTGATGTACAGCCGCTGAGGGTCGATCCCCAGCCACTGCTTGCCCGTCACCCACTCCCAGGCGAACTCGATCGCCTCCCGCTTGAAGTAGTCCCCGAAGGAGAAGTTGCCGAGCATCTCGAAGAACGTCTGGTGGCGCGCGGTGTGGCCCACCTGCTCGAGGTCGTTGTGCTTGCCGCCGGCCCGCACGCATTTCTGGCAGGTCACGGCGCGCGTGTAGTCACGGCGCTCCAGGCCCTGGAACACCCGCTTGAACTGCACCATGCCGGCATTGGTGAACAGGAGGGTCGGATCGTCGGCCGGGACGAGGGAGGAGCTCGCCACTGCGCGGTGGCCGCGGGCCAGAAAATAGTCCAGGAAGCGGCGGCGGATGGTGGCGGCGTGCATGGCGGAGAAATATAGCTGGCTTCCGAGGGCCACTGAATGGCAAGCCAGGAGTTACCCGCACAACTCCTCCACCAGCGCTCGCACGTTCCCGCCGCTGAACCCGCGCCGCAGCAGAAATGCCGTGAGCCGCCGCTTGCGAGTCGCCGGTGGCAGGTCCTCCAGCCGGCGCACGCGCTGCTCGGCGAGGGCGCGCGCCTTCGCGTCCGGGTCCACACCTTCGTCGGC
>CAZXKD010000202.1:0-3934 GCA_964641215.1 uncultured Gemmatimonadaceae bacterium | reverse complement strand
CGGCCCTCTCCCTCACCCCGAGGGCGCGACGCTTGAGCTCGCGGCGCCCGCCGCCGCCGGTCGGGGGAAGGCGGCGGGGGGAGGGGCGGGCGGCGGGGGAGGACGGCTGATCCAGGTCGCGTTGCATGTGGATGCCGCGCTCAAGGGCGTGCGGGCAGTGCTCGTGCTCAAGCGAGCGCAGGCCCTGGGCGCGGTCAGTCAGCTGACGCCATCCCAGGGCGCGATCGAGAGCGACGACTTCGACGGTCACTTCACCTTCCGCCTGGACACGGCCGCGGCACCCGATGCGATCGAAAAATCCCTGCTGGCGGCGGGCGAGGTCGAGCGCGTCCTCGTCGTGACGGAGGAGCCCGGCGGCGGTGGTGCCCCGGGAGTGCCGCGGATGGAAGGGGCGGGGGGGGGAGGGGGAGGCCCGCTCGCGGAGCTCGGCCGTAGTCGGCACATCCGCGTCGACCTCCGCCGACTCGACGGGTTGATGGACCTCATCGGGGAGCTGGTGACCTCGCGCGGGCGGTTGAACGAGCTGGCCGCCGAGCGCCGCGACCCCGCCATGGACGACGTGGCGCTGCAGATCTCGCGGCTGTCCACCGACCTGCAGGCCGAAATCATCCAGGCGCGCATGACGGCGGTGTGGCAGGTGTTCGATCGGTTCCCGCGGCTGGTGCGCGATGTGGCCCGCCAGTTGGGCAAGCAGGTGGCGTTCCGGGTGGAGGGCAAAGAGATTGAGCTCGACCGGGCGATCCTCGACGAGCTCGGCGACCCGCTGGTGCACCTGCTCCGCAACGCGGTGGATCACGGCATCGAGCCGCCCGCCGAGCGGCGGCGCGTCGGTAAGCCGGCCGAGGGCGAGATCGTGCTGGCGGCGATGCGCGAGCGCGGCAGCGTGGCCATCAGCATCAGCGACAACGGGCGCGGCATCGATCGCGCGCGGATTCTCGCCAAGGCGAAGGCCGAAGGGCTGGTGGACCCGCACACCGATGCGCTGAGCGACGATCAGCTGCTGCGGGTGATCGCGCGACCGGGGTTCACGACCGCGGAGGCGGTGACGAACGTCTCGGGGCGGGGCGTGGGCATCGACGTCGTGATGACGAAGATCCGCATGCTCGGCGGCACGATCGACATCCGGACCGAGCTGGGGAAGGGGACCACCATGGTCCTGCGGCTCCCCGTGACGCTGGCGATCGTGCGCGCCCTCATCGCGGCGGTCGGCTCGGAGCGCTACGCTCTGCCGCTCAGCTTCGTGTCGGAGACGGTGGAGCTCGGGGCGGCGCCGGTCACCACTGTGGAAGGGCGCGAGGCCATGGTGCTGCGCGACCGGGTGGTGCCGCTCGTCCACTTGCGCCAGCTCCTCGGTGTGACCGGGACCCCGCCGCCGCCACGACGGCCGGTGATCGTCCTCGAGATGGGCGAGCGGCGCACCGGTGTGGTCGTGGATGGGATGGTCGGCCAGCAGGAGATCGTGGTGAAGGGGTTCGAGGCGCCGTTGGGCACGCTCCCGGTCTTCAGCGGGGCGACCATTATGGGAGACGGAGTCCCGGCACTGATTCTGGACGCCGGCGGGCTCGTGTAAGGGGGGGGGGGCGGGCCATGGAGGATGTCCGGGACCTGAAGGAGCTGCAGATCGACGCGCTGCGCGAGGTCGCCAACATCGGGGCCGGCCACGCGGCGACGGCGCTCTCGCAGATGACCAACCGCCGGATCATGATCAGCGTGCCGCAGATCAATATCGCGCGGCTCGAGGAAGTCCCGGACCTGCTCGGCACCCCTCAGGACGTGGTGGCGGCCGTGTTGATGCACATGCTGGGGGATCTGACGGGCCGCACTCTGCTGCTCTTCCCCGAGCACGTGGCTCGGCGCCTGTGCGACATGCTGCTGCGCCGCGACCCGGGCGCGACCACGGCCTTCGACGCCATCGAGCAGTCGGCCTTGAAGGAAGCCGGGAACATCCTCTCCGGCGCCTACATGAACGCGTTGTCGGACTTCATGGGCATGTTGTTGCTGCCGTCCGTGCCCAGCCTGGTGGTCGACCTGTCGGCTGCGGTGCTCACGACGACGTATCTGAACTTCGGCCACGACCGCGACTTCGTGTTCTGCGTCGAGACCGAGTTCCGGATCGACAGCGCCGAGGGTCTGCGCGGCCACTTCCTGCTGCTCCCCGATCTGGCCTCCCTGAAGGCCATCTTCGACGCCATCCGCGTGACCTGACCTGTGACGGCGCCCGCGCTCTCGGAACGCGACCTCGCCGTCCTCCGATCCTTCGCCCGCCGGATCGACGCTTCGGACGCGGGGGCCCACAACAACCTCGGCGTGCTGTATTACCACAAGGGCCTGGAGCGCGAGGCGATCGCCGAGTTCAGCCGGGCGCTGGAGCTCGACCCGAAGATGCAGGTGGCCCAGCGCAACCTCGAGATCGCCTACCACAGCACCGGCTTCTACGACCGCCGGGTGGCGGAGCTGCAGGAGGGGCTGCGCCAGGCGCCCGACGACCGCGACGCGCGCTGGGAGCTGGGACACGCCTACGCGATCCTCGGTCAGTTCGACGACGCCGTGGACCAGTTCGAGCAGCTCTTGGCCCACCGCCCGCGCGACGTCGCCGCCATCATCCAGCTCGGGCTCGCCGAGAAGAGCCGGGGGCGGCTCGAGGAGGCGACGGAATGGTTCGCCCGGGCCCAGGAATACGAGCCCGGCTCGAGTGTGGTGCAATTCTACCTGGGTGAGGTCTTCTACAACCGCGGCCTCAACGACGCGGCGCTCGCCGCGCTCCAGCGGGCCGTGGAGCTGAACCCCGACAATGCCAACGCGCACTACCTGATGGCCTTCGTCCTCGGCGACATGGGCCGCCATCAGGAGGCCCGAGCCTCGTCCCAGCGCGCCGTAGCGCTGAATCCGCCGCTGGCGCGCGCCCAGACCAACCTCTCCCTCGAGCGCTACAACGCCGAACGGCGCAGCCAGCAGGAGCGCCTGCGCGAGCAGCCGCAGCCGGAGGTGGCCCCGGGGAGTGAGCTCGCCCACTACAACCTCGGGCTGGCCTTTCGACAGAAAGGCTACTACGTCGAGGCGCTGCGCGAGTACCGACTCGCCCTCGACCGTGGTGAGGACCGGCGCCTCGTGCTCCAGGCGATGGCCGAAGTGCACCTGCTGCGGCGCGACTTCCCGGCGGCCCTCGAGCTGTACGAAGCGCTCATCGGTGAGGTCCCCGACTCGCCGAAGCTGTGGAATGAGCGCGGCGTCGTGCTGCACCAGACGGGGCGCGCGGTCGACGCGCTCGCGTCCTACCGCCAGGCGATCGAGGTCGACCCTCAGTACGCCCTCGGCTGGAACAACCTCGGGGTGGTGCTGACCCACCAGAGCAGCACCGAAGATGCGATCGAGGGCTTCCGCACGGCGCTGCGGCTGCGGGCGGGATTCGTGGCCGCGCGGCTCAACCTGGCGTTGCTGCTCTTCCACCTGCGCCGCTTCCAGCTCGCGCTCGAGGCCTACCGTCAAGTGCTGGCGGACAAGCCCGACTCGTCAGGCGCCTGGAACGGCATCGGGATCGTGCTGGTCGAGCTCAAGCGCTTCGCCGATGCCCGCAACGCGTTCGTCCGCGCGGTCGAGGCCGACCCGAGCAACGCCGGCGCCCACTACAATCTCAGCTTCACCCTCTCCAATCTGGGTGATTTCGACGGCGCGCTGCGGGCGACCAAGCGGGCGCTCGAGCTCGATCCGTATTACGTGGCGCAGAAGTTCGTCCTGACCATCGACCTCCAATTCGAAGACGCGACGATCGGTGTGACGCCCGAGATCTCCGCCGACGTCAGCGCGGAGGCGCTGGGCAGCGACTTCAACTTCGACCAGCGACTGCTCGACAACATTTTCCAGGAGCTCGCCCCGCCCCCTCTTCCGCCGCCGAGCCCCACCGCCGCGCGCGCGGCCGGCGCGGGCCGCACGCGCG
>CAZXKD010000201.1:0-3947 GCA_964641215.1 uncultured Gemmatimonadaceae bacterium | reverse complement strand
GCGATCGCCCAGGCCAGGCCGACGCGCTCCCGGACGGGAAGGATGCTGTCGGCCACGGCGGAGTCCAGCGAATCGTACAACGACGATTGGATATGTCCGCTGATGCGCGTGCGGGCGATCGTCCAGGGAATCGACTGTTCCGTTTCGCTCCAGCCCGAGTCGCCGCGCACGAGCCACAGGCGCCGGTCGTAGGCGGGCCGGACCATCACCCGGCTCACCATCGGCTCGGTGCGCAGGCGACGGAAGTGGAACACCAGCCCCGGCAGCAGGCGCCGCACCGGGAGCTTGGTCGCCGCCCGCAGGAAGCGCGCGTACTCCTGGCCCGTGATCCCGGCGCGGGCCAGCACGGCGGAGACGGTCTCCCGACGCCCGAGGGTATCGTCGAAGTCGGCGTACGCGTGGGCGACGACGATCGGGGCGGCCCGGAGCGTCCGGCGCAGCGACCACGCCGCCCGGGCGGCCCAAAAGAGGGCGACGGCGGCCAGCCCCGTCGCGACGACGTAATGGCTGCGCCGCCAGGCCATCAGTCCATCTGCCTCCGGATGAACGTCGGGATTTCCATCTCGTTCACTTCGGAGGTCGGCGGGGGGGCGGGGCGCCGGACCGGCAGGTCGGCCGCCTTGGGGTAGCCGGGGGGCGGCACCGGCGTGGGCCGTGAGGCGCGTTTCTCGAAGGGCAGCACGCCGGGGGCGGCGCGGCCGACGAGGGCCGCCTCGGCGTGCGCGCCGGCCTTGTCGAAGCCGGTCGCGATGACGGTGATGCGCACCTCGCCGTGCATCGCTGGGTCGTTCACGGCGCCGAAAATGATCTCGGCCTCGTCGCCCGCGGCATCGTGGATCGCCTCGCTGATCTGGGTCACCTCGCCCAGCGTGAGGTCCTCTCCGCCGGTGATGTTGATGAGCACGCCGGTCGCGCCGGCGATCGAGATGTTGTCGAGCAGCGGGCTCGAGATCGCCTGCTGGGCCGCCTCCATGGCGCGGTTCTCGCCCCGTCCCGTACCGGTCCCCATCAGCGCGGAGCCGCCGTTTTGCATGACGGTGCGGACGTCGGCGAAGTCCACGTTGACCAGTCCGGTCACACAGATCAGCGACGAGATACCCTGCGTCGCGTGCAGCAGCACTTCGTCGGCTTTCTTGAGGGCGTCCTGGAAGGGGATGCCCTTCCCGACCACCGCGAGCAGCCGTTCGTTGGGCACGACGATCATCGTGTCGACGTGTTTGCGCATTTCCGCGATGCCCATCTCCGCCTGGCGCATCCGCTTGCGGCCCTCGAACAGGAACGGCTTGGTGACGATGCCGATCGTGAGCGCGCCCAGGTCGCGCGCCACCTGCGAGATGATCGGTGCGGCGCCGGTGCCGGTGCCGCCGCCCATGCCGCACGTGACGAACACGAGGTCGGCGCCCTGCAGCGCATGGAGCACCTCGTCCCGGTTCTCCTCGATCGCCTGGCGGCCGATTTCGGGCCGCGCCCCGGCGCCCAGCCCACGGGTGAGCCGCTTCCCGATCTGGACTTTGACGTCGGCCTTGTTGTTGAGCAGCGCCTGGGCGTCGGTGTTCACGGAGATGAACTCGACGCCGCGCACCCCTTCGTCGACCATCCGGTTGAGGGCGTTGCCGCCCCCGCCGCCGACGCCGGCGACTTTCATCCGCGCGTTCTGCGCTACGGTCTCTTCGAGTTCGAAGATCATGGCTCTCCTCGAGTCCCCGTGATCAGAAGAAGTCTTGCAGCCACCGTTTCATCGGCCCCAACCAGCGGTCCAGACTCCCGGCCCCGACGGTCGCCCCACCGGGCGCCGCGCCCTGCGCGGCCTTGCGGGCCGCGTACAGCACCAGCCCCACCGGCACCGCGTAGCGCGGCGCCTGCACGCTGTCCACGAGGCCCGAGATGCCGACCTCGGGGGTGCCGGCGCGCACCGGCACCGCGAACACGTCCCGTGCCAGCTCCACCATCCCCGGCAGGTGGGCCGTGCCACCCGTGAGCACCACGCCCGCCGGCAGCCGGCCGTCGTACCCGGCGCGTTCCAGCTCCTTGCCCACCAGGTGGAACACCTCGTCCACGCGCTGGTGGATAATGTGTGCCAGCAGCTCCCGCGACGCCTGGCGGGCGCCCTGCCCCGGCGTGGACGGCAGGTCGATCATCTCGGCCGCGTCCACCAGCGGCTGGTAGGCGGCGCCGTGCCGCTCCTTCAGCCGCTCGGCGTCCGCCTGGGTGACCCCCAGGCCTTGCACCACGTCGTTCGTCACGATATTGCCGGCGAATTTGATCGACGCCAGGTGCCGGATCTTTCCTTCGTGGAAGATCGCGACCCCCGTCGACCCGCCGCCGACTTCGACCAGCGCCACGCCCAGCTCTTTCTCGTCGTCGCTCAGGACCGCGTAGGACGCGGCCAGGGGCTCGAGCACCAGGTCCGCCACGCGGTAGCCCGCCTTCTGAACGCTCTTGCGCAGGTTCTGCGCCGCGGTGGACTGGACCGTGACCAGGTACATCTCGACCTCGAGCCGCATGCCCGTCATCCCGACCGGATCGCTGATGCCGTGCTGCTGGTCGACCATGTACTCCTGGGGGATGTCGTGCAGCAGCTCGTGGTCCCGGCCCAGCGAGATCGCCCGCGCCACCTCGTTCACCCGGGCGACGTCGTTGGGGACGATCTCGTCTCCGCCCACCGCCACGACGCCGGACGAGGTCCGGGCCGCCACGTGCTCCCCCGCGATGCCGCACGTGACGCCGGGCACTTTGGCCCCGGCCATGCGCTCGGCGTCGCGCAGCGCCGCGACGATCGAACGCGACGTCTCTTCGATGTCCCGCACCACGCCGCGCCGGACGCCCTGGTTCTTGGCCAGGCCCACCCCCAGCACCTTCGCGAGCGGCAGGCGCGGCAGATCTCCGACGACTTCGGCAATCACCGCACACGTCTTGGTGCTGCCCAGGTCCAGCCCGGCCACCACGCGACGCTCGCGACTCACGCGCCGCTCTCCCCCCGCCCGGGCCGTCGCCGCACCACCACTTGGCCGGCGAACCGCGCGTCGAGCTCCGTGTAGGGCCGCGCTTTGAGCGCCAGATCCTGCGCCACGAGCACCACCGCTTGTATGACCTCCGGCCCCGCGTCGCGGCGCAGCAGCACGCGCCGGGGCCCCCATGCGAGCTCAACGTCGCCGCGGCTCCCGACTCGACGCGCGGCCGTGATTTCCTGAAACAACACCGCGTCCACCGACTGGATCAAGGCCAGCACGGCGAGAACGCCCGAGTCCGCCGTCGCGGCGACCGGCAGATCGAGCCCCGTGCGCGACGGGTCGAACGGCAACCTCCGCCCGCGCGCGTCCACGACTGCCAGGCCCCGCGCGCCCGGCACGAAGGCCACCGGCTCCACCTCCCGCACGATCACTTTGAGGGCGCCGGGAAACCGGCGCGCCACGCGCGCCGTCGCGACCCCCGGCAGCCCTTCCACGCGATCGCTGAGGCGGCGCGTATCGTCGAACACGCTCGCCCGCGCCGGCAGCCGCAGCGCCGCGATCAGCGCGTCGGGCGCGAGGTGCTGCACGCCCACGAGCTCCACCTGCCGCACGCGGAAGAACGCCAGCCGCCGGAGCACCGTGGGGGTGCCGACCCACAGGACCGCGACCAGGGCGCCCGCGCCGGCAATCCACCGCGGCCGCGTCCACTTCACCGGCCCGTCTCCTTTCGCCCGTTTCGGGGCTGCCCCAGCAACGTCAGGAGCTCGGGGCCTACTCGCGTCACATCTCCCGCGCCCAACGTGAACACGACATCGCCCGGCCGCGTCGTTTTCGCGACCCGCTCCGTGAGCGCCACCCGCTCGCGCACTGCGACCGTCGTCGCGCCGGCCCGGGCGGCGCCGCGGGCCACGACCTCGGCCGTCACGCCGGGGAGCGGTTGCTCACGGGCCCCGTAGATGGGCGCCACGACGACGACGTCCGCCGCGCCCAGCGCGC
>CAZXKD010000200.1:0-4013 GCA_964641215.1 uncultured Gemmatimonadaceae bacterium | reverse complement strand
CGCCAGCGCGTAGTCGCCGTGCCGCCGCGCCACCTCCGCGAACGCCGCGCCGCTGCGCGCCGCGGCCCTCGGGACCGCGATGTCCACGAGCAGTTCGCCCGGCGCCAGCGCCGTCTCGAACAGGCCGGTATAGAACTGCGCGGCGGGAATCCAGCGGGCGGCGCGCGGTCCGCGCGCCTGGAACTTCGCGTCGAGCGCCACCATCACGGCCGGAAGCTCGGCCGCGGGGTCCGCGTGCGCCAGGCTGCCGCCCACCGTGCCGCGGTTCCTGATCTGGGGATGCGCGATGTAGGGCATCGTCTCGTGCAGCAGCGGCGCGTCGCGCGCGACGGTGGCGTCGCGCTCCACGGCGCGCTGGCGCGTCATGGCGCCGAGGTGCAACCCGTCGCCTTCGCGGCGGATGCCCGACAACTCCGTGATCCCGTTCAAGTCCACGAGTACCGCGGGCCGCGCCAATCGGAAGTTCATCGCCGGGATGAGGCTCTGACCGCCGGCCAAGGGCTTCGCGTCGCCCCCGTGCTGGGCGAGCAGCGCGAGCGCTTCGTCCACGGCTCGAGGCCGGTGGTAAGCGAACGGGGCGGGCTTCACAGCCGGGCGGCCAAGGCCGTGTTGAGGGCCTCGAGGCCCTGCCGCGTCATCCGCTTGGAGACGGAATCGAGCAGTCGCTGTCCCACGCCCGCGATCGTCCCGCCGACCTGGACCTCGGCCCGGTAGGTCATCTCCGTGCCTTCGCGATGGTCGGCCAGCGCGACCTGCGCGGTGCCGCGGACGAACCCGAACCCGCCTTTCCCTTGGACGATCATGCCGTATCCGGATGGCGGCGTGCGGTCGTGCAGCGTCACGCTCACGGAAAACTCCGCGGCCGTGACCGGCCCTATGCCGACGCGCATCAGCCCGTCGTAGCGGCCATCGCCGGTGCGGCTCAGGCGCATGGCACCGGGCAGCGACTTGCCCAGCACCTCCGGGTCCTGCAGCGACGCGTACACCGCCGGGCGAGGCCCCCGGAACACGAAGCTGCCCTCGATAACCACGACGTTGCGCTTCTTGGGGCGCGTCTTCTTGAGGAGGTCGAACAGCTTGCCGGGACTCAAGGGGATCTCGGTGATCTCGAGGCCGTAATCGGCCAGCGCGTCTTCCACCGCCTGGGCGAACACGGCCCCGGTGGGGATACATCCGGCTTCGCCGACCCCCTTCAAGCCGACCGGGTTCAACGGCGATGGCGTCTCCCGGTGGGCGACCTCCACGCGCGGCACCTCGGTCGCGGTGGGGAGCAGGTAGTCCATGAACGAGGCGTTCTGCAACTGACCGTTGTCGTCGTACACGAGCTGCTCGTAGAACGCGTTGCCGATGCCGTGGGCGACCCCGCCCTGAATCTGTCCCTCGACGATCATCGGATTGATGAGGCGGCCGCAGTCGTGGACCACCACGTAGCGCCGGATTGCGACGAGCGCGGTCTCGGGGTCGACCTCGACGATCATCGCGTGGACGCCATTCGCCGTGCTGCCGCGGTCGGGGCCGTAGTACGCGGTCGCTTCGAGCCCCGGCTCGGTGCCGGGGCGCACGGCGCCGCGCAGGGGATTGGCGCGGGCCGCGAGAACGCCCAGTTCGATCCCGCGGTCCGTACCCTGGACCGTGACCCGCCCGCCGGCGAGCTGCAGACGCTCCGCCGGTGTCTCCAGCACGCGGCTCGCCACCGCGAAGATCTTGTCCCGCACGAGAGCGGCCGCCGCGTGGCAGGCGGTTCCCGCCACCACCGCGCCGCGGCTCGCGAACGTGCCGGTGCCCCAGTTGAACTCGCGCGTGTCGCCGGTGACCACGTGGACCCGCTCTACCGGGACGCCCACCACCTGGGCGACGATCTGCGCGAAGGCGGTGAAGTGGCCCTGCCCCTGCGTGCCCACTCCCGTGGCCACCCGGACTTGGCCGCTGGGCTCGATGGTGACCCGCGCGCCCTCGTAGGGTCCGATCCCCGTGCCCTCGATGTAGGAGACGAGGCCGATCCCCAGGTGGCGTCCCGCGACGCGCAGCCGCGGCTGTTCCTCGCGGATGAATTGCTGGTACCCGATCATCCGGGCCGCCTGCTCCAGCGCCGGGGCGTAGTCGCCGCTGTCGTAAACCAGCGGAGCCGAATCCTGGAAGATGATCTTGTGGTTGAACGGGAAAGCGCCCGCTGGCAGATAATTGCGGCGCCGGATCTCGAGCCGGTCGATGCCCAGCTCGCGGGCGGCGAAATCGAGGAGCCGCTCCATCACGAACACGCCGTGCTGGCGGCCGGCCCCGCGCACCGGCGTCACCAGGGTCTTGTTGGTGAAGACCGCGGTGAACTCGCTGTAATAGTTGGGAACGTCGTAAGGGCCGAGCAGGGTGCACTGGGTGTTGATCGGCACAGTGAGGCCGTAGGAGTCGTACGCGCCGCTGTCGTGCAGGAACACGTCTTTGGCGCCGAGGATCTTGCCGTCGCGGGTGACCGCGAGTTCGGCGTCGTGAACTTGGCCGCGCTCCTGGGTGGTGGCGGTGAAATTCTCCTGGCGGTCCTCGGTCCATTTCACCGGGCGGCCCAGGCGCATGGCCGCCCAGGGCACGAGGACTTCCTCCGGATAGAACATCATGATCTTGGGGCCGAACCCGCCCCCGACGAACGGCGCGATAACGCGGACCCGGGACTCGAGCAGCCCGAGCATGCGGGCCAGGCCGTTGCGGATAGGAATCGGTGCCTGGGTCGTGTCCCACACCGTGAGGTCTTCGGCGCGGGCGTCCCACAGCGCCGCCACGGCGCGGTTTTCGATCGCGGCCGAGATGCCGCGGTCGTACAGGAACCGGCGCTTCACGACGACGTGGGCCCGGGCCGCTGCCGCGGCATAATCGCCCTTGGTCTGGACGACGTGGGCGGCGACGTTGGAGGCGAGGTGCTCGTGAACGAGGGGCGCGCGGCGCTCCAGGGCCGCTTCCAGCTCAACCACCGCCGGGAGCGGCTCCAGGTCCACGACGATGTCCGCGACGGCATCCTCGGCCACGTAGCGGCTCTCGGCCACGACCATCGCGATCGGCTCCCCCACGTGGCGGGCCTTGTCCTTGACCAGCGGCCCCTGGGTGCAGGGGTAGAAGACCAGACCGGGGATCGGGGGCGGGGGGACGAGCAGCGGGCCGGGTTGCCAGTAGTCGCCCAGGTCGGCCGCCGTGTAGACTGCGACCACACCGGGTCGCCTGCGGGCGGCGGCCGCGTCGATGCCGCGCAGCCGCGCGTGCGCGTGCTCGCTCCGCAGGAAGGCGACGTGCAACACGCCCTCGAGCGGCACGTCATCCACGAAGAGCGCGCGGCCGGTAAGCAGCCGCGCGTCCTCGTTCCTCAGGACCCGCTCACCGACCGGCTGGAACGGGGGGGGAGGGGGGGGGGAGGGCGGCGCCACAAGCAAGCTTCACCGCGTCGACGATGTTCTGGTAACCGGTACAGCGGCACAGATTCCCGCTCAGTGCCTCGCGGATCTCCGCTTCATCAGGGCTCGGGTGCTCGCGCAGGAACGGCACGAGCGTCATGAGGATGCCGGGGGTGCAGAAGCCGCACTGCAGCGCGTGGGCTTGCCGAAAGGCGGCCTGCAACGGGTGCAGGTCGCTCATGGAGCCCAAGCCCTCGACCGTCTCCACAGCGTGGCCGTCCGCCTGGACCGCGAGCATCAGGCAGGCGCGCACGGCCTCACCGTCCAGGAGCACGGTGCAGGCCCCGCACACGCCGTGCTCGCAGCCGACGTGGGTGCCGGTGAGCCCCAGCTCCTGGCGCAGGAAGTCGCTGAGCAGCAGCCGTGGCTCCACGTCGCGGCGGTACGGGACTGCGTTGACGGTGACGGCGATCGACAACGGTGGCACCTCGGCGACCCTCGTCCGGAGAAAGGAAGCGGCTACGTTACCCCCCGTGCTGGGGTGCGGCAAGCCGCGTCGCTCAGCCCAGGCGCGGATTCGGGCTTGCCGAGGCCCGATGCAGTCTGAAATCCCCCCGTTACTCGCCGGGGCCCTATCTC
>CAZXKD010000199.1:0-4023 GCA_964641215.1 uncultured Gemmatimonadaceae bacterium | reverse complement strand
CCGCCGCCGAGCACGGCGACGCGGTGCCCCGTGACGCGCACGGCCCGCTCCAGCTTGGTCACGAGGACGTCGAGCACGGCATCCTGGAACGCCCGGGCAAGGTGCGGACGGTCACGGTCCAGGTCGCCGCTGGCGCGCGCCGCCTGCAGCACGGCCGTCTTCAGCCCTGAGAACGAGAACTCGAAGCCCTCGTCGCGCATCGGACGAGGGAAGGTGAAGCGCGCCGGGTCTCCCTCCCTCGCCAACCGCTCGATCGGGGGACCGCCCGGATACCCGAGGCCGAGCAGCGTCGCGACCTTGTCGAACGCCTCTCCGGCGGCATCGTCGCGTGTGGCACCGAGCAGCCGATAGCGCCCCCAGGCGGGGACGTCGAGCAGCAGCGTATGGCCGCCCGAGACCAGCAGCGCCACGAACGGGGGAGCGAGCTCGGGATGCTCCACCGCCGGCGCGAACAGGTGCCCTTCGAGGTGGTTCACCCCGATCAGCTGCCGGTCCCCGGCGTACGCCAGCGCCTTGGCGTACACCACGCCGACGAGCAACGCGCCCACGAGCCCGGGGCCTTGGGTGACGGCCACGGCGTCCACGGCGCTCCACACGATCCCCGCCTCGGCGAGGGCGCGGTCCACTACGGTCGGCAGCGCCGCGAGGTGCGCCCGGCTGGCGAGCTCGGGCACCACGCCGCCGAACACCCGATGGACGTCCTGCGACAGGATGATGAGGCTGGCCAGCTCGGGGGGGGCGGGGGGGGGCGACCCGGCCCCGAGCCCTCCCTCCCCGCGACTCCCACCGATGAGGACGGCGGCCGACGTCTCGTCGCACGACGTCTCGATGCCGAGGACGACCTCAGCCACGGCCGGTCTTCTTGCGGAGGGCCACGGAGTCGGGGGTGGCTCGCGCGCTGACGCCGGCGGGTGCGACGACCGTGAGGTGGGCCCACGCGCCGTCCACGGGCGGCCCGTCGAGATGGGCGATCACCTTGAGATTGTCGCGCGTCAGCGACTGCACGAGGTCGTCGGGGCCCCGGACCGTCACCGACACGCGCGCCGGCACGATGGTGAAGCTGGTGATCTTGCCGGCACCGGTCTCGACCGGCAGGCCGGCGAACAGACGCTGGTGCACGGGGCCCAGCTCGCCCGTGACCTCGACGGACTTGGGAGCGATCCGCACCGGGCCGAGTGGCAACGTATCGATCGGCACCTGCTCGCTGAACTTGCCGGTCACGCTCGAGATCCGGGTGGAGACCGTGGTCACCGAGTCGATCTTCGCGAGCGCGCGGTCCGAGCCGACAATCCGCGCGACCGCCGGGCTGATGGTCAGCCCGCCGCGCAACACCTGCCCCGAGTCCGGCACCACGGTGACCAGTGGCACGATGCGCACCTCCTTGCGCGCCACCGAGTCGAGCGTCAGGGTGATCTCCCGCGGCGAGATGTCCGACACCTGCGCGTCGGTGCCTTTGGGATACTCGACGTCCGTCGGTCGCAGGCTCACGCGGTAGGTCGAACCCGAAAAGGTGTCGGGAACGGCGAGGCGAATCACTCGGCCCAGTGACCGCAGCTTGAGGATCTCGGCGCCTCGGCCGGTGAACACCACCGACACGGTGGGTGGCTGCGCGAGCAGCGCCCGCCCGGGTGGCACGAGCACCGTGACCTTGAGGTCGAAGGACTGGCTGATCGGCTGCTGCGCGGCGACGGCAACGTACAGCATCAGGGCGAGGAACACCGCCGCCAGCTTGATCGGCCAGTTGCGGGTGATCAGCCGCGTCAGGCTACCGGCCATCGATGAGCCGCCGCAGCAGGGTCTCGTTCACCGGGCTGTCCCACTCGGCGGGGCCGATGACCTTCTTGACGATCGCCCCGTCGCGGTCGATCACGAAGCTCTCCGGAACCCCGGTCGTCTGGTAGATATCTCGGATCCTCCCCGGCCGGTCCTGCAGGATCTCGAAGGTCAGGCCGAGCTCTTGGGCGAACTGGCGCACTACCGTGGAGTCGTCCTGGTCGATGCTGACGGACACGAGCCGGAAGTCAGTGCCGGCGAACTTCCGCTGCAACCGCTCCAATGACGGCATCTCGACCCGACAGGGCAGGCACCACGTCGCCCAGATGTTGAGCAGCAGTACCTTGCCACGATAGTCGGCCAGGGAGGCCGGCTGGCCGGTGGACAGGCGGACGGCCCGGAACTCGGGCGCGCGCGACCCCACGCCGATGAGATTGATCTCGGAGCGGAGCTTGAGCGCGAGCACGATGCCGAAGACGGCGGTCGTCAGGATCCCCGCCACGATGGTCCATTGCTGACGGTTGGTCATACGGTCACGAGACAGCGGCGCCGCAGCTCGCCCACTTCACGAGCGGGGTCGCGACTGGTGAAGATGGCGTTGCCGGCCACGAACGTGTCGGCGCCGGCGACGTGGGCGGCGGCGATGGTCTCCCGCGTGATCCCTCCGTCCACCTCGAGGAACGCGCGCGAGCCGCGCCCGGCCAGCATGGCCCGCGCCCTCTGGATCTTGTCGTTCGCTCCCGGGAGATACACCTGCCCGCCGAAGCCGGGGTTGACGGTCATGACGAGCAGCAGATCGAGGTCGCCGACGACCTCTTCCGCGAGCGCGAGGGACGACGCGGGATTGAGCGCCAGGCCGGCCAGCAGACCGCGCTGCCGGATCGCCGCGAGCTGCCGCTGGACGTGGGTCGTCGCCTCCGGATGGAAGGTGAGCACCGATGCGCCCGCCTCCGCCATCGGCTCGAAGTGGTGCTCCGGCTCGACGACCATCAGGTGCACGTCGATCGGCACGTCAGTGAGCCGACGCAGCGCCGCCACCATGTCGGCGCCGAAGGTCAGGTTCGGCACGAACCGGCCGTCCATCACATCCACGTGTAGCCAATCGGCGCCCCCCTCGAGGACCGCCCGCACCTGCTCGGCGAGCCGCGTGAGATCGGCGCCCAGGATGCTGGGAGCGATGCGCACACCGTTGCTCATTACGGGCTCCGGGCGACGATCAAGTCTACCACGGTGCCGGGCGCCGCCAGCGTCCCGGCCGCCGGCCTCTGACCCACCACTGTGCCGGGGTTCGCCTCTGCGGTGTGCCGTCGCGTCACACTGCCGACCTTCAGCCCGTCGGTCTCGAGGCGCGAGCGCGCATCGGAGACGGCCATCCCCAGCAGATTGGCCACGGGGATCGTCGGCGCGCCGCGGCTCACGACCACGGTCACCCCGGCCGCCGGCGGCAGCAGCGAACCGGCCCCCGGTTGGGTCTGGATCGCGATGCCCGTCGGGGTGGGCGCCTGGATCGACTCGACCTGAGCCACGGTGAGCCCCGCCGCGGTCACCAGTCGCTGCGCCAAAGACCCGTCCAGGCCCGCCACATCCGGTACCGGAATCTTGGGTGGGCCGGCGCTGACCACCAGGGTGACCCGCAGACCCGCCGGTGCGTTGACGCCGGGGGGCGGATCCTGCCAGATGACCGTACCCGGCGGGGCTGAGGGGTGCGGCTCACCGCCGCCTTCCCGGACTTCGAAGCCGGCCGTGCGGATCTGCTGTGCCGCGTCCTGCACCGACATCCCGAGGACTCGCGGCACCACTTGCCGGCCGTGCAGGATCGGCGTGGGAAAGATGAGGAGGTAGGCCGTGAGGTAGCCGGCAAGGAGCGCGCCGATCCCCCACGCGCCCCAGCGCGTGGCGCGGCGACGGCTCGCCTCGGGCACCTTCCACTCGCGGAGGGGCGGCATGTGTCGCCGAAACTGCATCACCGGCTCCGGACGAGGCGGGCTGCGTACGCGCCGTCTATCCCGTGGCGCGGCGGGAACACGAACAGGTCACCATCGCCGGATAGCAAGCTGTCCTCCCTGGCGCCGGCGGTGAAGGTAGGGGCAGGAGCTCGCCGGAACTTCGGATGCCGCTGCAGTAAGTCATCCACCACCAAAGCGTTCTCCTCAGGTTCGAGCGAGCACGTCGCGTAGACCAGTACCCCGCCCGGCGCGACCAGTGCGGCGGCGGCGGCGAGCAGGCGGCGCTGGCGCTCGGCGGCGCGAG
>CAZXKD010000198.1:0-4033 GCA_964641215.1 uncultured Gemmatimonadaceae bacterium | reverse complement strand
CCCCCCCCCCCCCCCCCCCCCCCCCCCCCCGCCCCCCCCCCGCCCCCCCCCCCCCGTCCCCGCCGCCGCGGCCAGCACCACCGCCGTCACCATTCCGAGCTTACGCATCATGCCTCCTGTGAGAAGCCTCAGACTCTAGCGAGCTCCCGCCCGCCGCTGGGCCCGCCACACCACCGTGAGGCCAAGACCCAGCGTGAGCGCCATCGCGACCACGGGTGAAATGTAGACCCGCGGGGGGGTGGGTTGATCGAGGGCGAGGAAGTACCAGGTGCTGACGGCCATTCGTGAGCCGCTCTCCCCGTTCGACCCGTCCTGCGCGAAGAAGGCTACGGGAATCGCACGACCCGTCCGAAACTGAAGCTCGTTCGCCGTGTCCGCCGTCGCAAGAGCGCGGCTCAGCACCAGCCGCCACTCCCCTCCCCCCCGGTCATACACCGCTTGCGCCGCGGGGGCCTGCGCGGTGGTCAGGGTGTCGAAGCGCTCGAGTCCGCGCGCGAGTCCCGCGACCGCCCGGCGGGGGGCGCTGGTCCAGCGCCACTGGTAGACCGGTTGGGTAGGCGCGCCCATCAGGAAATAGGGTCGCTCCAGCCCTTCGGGGATCGCCACGGGGAACTGGACGATCAGCTGGTCGGGCCAGAGCTGCGGCGCCGGCCTCACGGTGTCGTCGCTCGCCACGGTATTCAGCACGCGCTGCACGAACGGCCGCCACGCGCTGTCGGGGCTCTGCGAGCGATCGTCCCAGCTGACGCGCAGCGCCAGCGTCGTCCCATCGTGTACCGCCTGCACCCACACGCCGCTCACCGCCGGGTCGAACCAGCGCGGCTTGCGGATCACCTGTCCGACGAGCGGGAACCAGTAGCGCTCCACGCGGTTCCACGCCGAGTCGTCCGGCGCGAGGGGCAGCGGGCCACCGCGCAGATCCAGTGCGTGGATGACGTCACGGACTTCGGGCGGCGACGCCGGGGAGAGGCTGCGGACGTATTGAGCCACCCGCCACAACTGCTCGTCGGTGAGCCACTTCTGGTCGATCAGGTCGCTGAACGACGGCATCGGCGTGCCGTCGAGCCCGGTGCGCAGCCGGTGGTAGATGTCCTCCACCGTGCCGCCGCCGCGGAACCGCCAGTTCTGGTGCAGATCGGCGGCGAAGATCGGGAAGTCGGCGTCGTCCTTCAGCGTCGGGGCGGACGGGCCGTTGCCGCGGCCCTGATCGCCGTGGCACTTGCGGCAGCCGATGGAATCGTAGAACTGGCGCCCGACGCGCAAGGCTTCCGCTCCCGAGCCGCCGCCGGGGGCGGAGCGGAACCGCAGCGCCGTCGCGTGCTGGCTCGTGTCGGCGAAAAAGGCGGAAAACGTCTTCAGGTACGCCATCACGTCCCGCCGCTCGCCGTCCGAGAGGCGGCTCTTCCAGGCAGGCATGGCGGTGCCGGGGAGGCCTTCATCGATGGCCCGCATCAGATCGGCGTCGGTCGGCAGCTGCCCGCTCGCCGTCGAACGGATCTTGTAGACCGCACCGGTGAAGTTGCGCGGCCGCGGCAGCATGGTGGCCGCCGCCGGCCCGTCGCCCCCCCCGCCGTCGCCGTGGCAGCCGGCGCACCATTTGACGTAAACGATCTTGCCCCGAGTCGTGTCCTGGAGCGTGAGCGGGGAGCGGTAAGCGGTGAGCGGTGTGCTCCCCGCTGCGATAAGCAGCGCGACACAGACGAAGGCTCCCTCAGTCATGACCGCTCACCCCTTACCGCGCACCGCTCACGGTTTTCTCCCACGTTCTCGGCCTCCAGCCGGTTTGGTCGTACAGGAACGTGATCACCGACCAGATCTCCCGCTCGGTCAGGAAGTCCTCCCACCGCGGCATCGCCGAGTTCCATGGCGTGCCCTCGACGGGCAGCCCGGGCCCACCCTTGGCGATGCGCCAAAACACGAAGCTCTCGGTCAGCTGCGCGATGGTGCCGTTGTCCTGGAAGTTGGCCGGCAGCGGATTGAACCCCGTCGCGTAATGCCCCAGCCCGTCGAGGTGGTCGCCGTGGCAGGGCAGGCAGTTCTGATAGTAGATCCGCTTGCCCTCCGCCACGAACCCCGGCAGCGAGTCGGGGTGGGCGCGCAGCGGGTTCTCGAGGCCCGTCAGGGTCATGGTCTTGCCGCGGAAGGTGATCTCCGCCGGGGGAGCCGGGTGGATCGAGCGGAGGCTGGGCGGCGCCTGCACCGTGGAGCGAACCTGTCCCAGCGTCACCATTCCCACGAGCAGGGGGAGCAGCACCAGCCCCGCCACGCGCACCGGTTTCAGGCGCGGCTGCACCAACGCGGCGATGATCGGCGCCTTGAAGAGCGTCCAGCGCTCCTCGCTGTCACTCACGTAGATCAGCACGCCGACCAGGACGGTGGCCATGTACTGCAGCACCACGCTGGCCGGCACCAGAGCGCTCCCGGGCAGCGCGGGAATGCCCCACTCGATCACCACGAACGCCAGCACGAGAATCCCCACGGCCTGCCAGAAGGGATGTCGCGCGTAGCGACGCACGTCAGGAGAGATGCTCATTTGTGGCTCGCCAGGAACTGGACGAGGGCCTCGAGCTGGGCGCCGGTCATCATGGTGCCGAAGGTCCTGGGCATGATCCCGGCCATCTTCTCGTACCCCTTGGCGACGGACGACGCCGGGTCGAGGACTTTGCGGCGGATGGAGTCCGCGGTGCGGCGCGCGCCCACGTGCGTCAGGTCGGGGGCGATCTGGCCTCCGGTGCCGTTCAACTTGTGGCAGCCGAGGCAGCCGGCGGCGGTGACGATGGCCATCGGGTCGGTGCTCCCGCCCGCGAGCGTGGCCGCTCCAGCTCCGGCGCTCCCGCCCCCGGGGCTCCCGCCTCCCGCGGCCGGCGCGGCCTGCGCCGGGATATCCGACGCCGTCACATCCACGGTCCCACCCTGCGATTCCAGGAAGGCGATCAGCGCCCAGATCTGCGGCGGGGAGAGCTGCCTGGTCATCACGGGCATGATCGGCTGGTAGCCGGAGACGATGTAGGCGGCCGGCTGGTCGAGCGACTCGAAGAGGTACTCCTTGCAGGTCTTGCTCGCCTCGCGCTTGCCGCAGCGTGCGCCGATCGGCCCGGTGCCTTTCTCGTCGGTGAGCAGGTTGGGGGCCCGAGTGCCCAGGCCGTGGCAGGTGGTGCAGCCGCCGGCGCCATTGAAGAGCTTCTCGCCCGCGGCCACGAGCTGCTCCGGGGTCACGTTGGCGCCAAGGGTGAGCGCCTGGGGCACCTCGGACTGCAGCTGGGGAATCTTGTTGGCGATCAACGTATAGAGCGCCAGTGTGCCGAGGACGACGCCCACGATCTTGAGGTTAGTGGCCCACATACGCTCCCTCCCTCCCCGCGCCCTTTCCGTCCGGCACGTACGTCGACTTCTCGGCCAGCCCTCCGACCCAGAACACGAACGCGACGAGCGAAAGGAAGATCAGCACGCACAGGCTGATCATCCGCGAGGCGTAGCCCAACGCGGGCGTGGCTGCGTACGGGCTCGTGTCCTGGATTACCTGCCACACGTGCCAGTTCTGGCGGATGCCGCTGCGGGCGAACCCCATCAGGCCCATCAGCCAGGTAAAGGTGACGGCGAGCACGAACAGCGCGTACTGCGAGCGGGCCGGCATCTTGCCCCACTGGATGACGCCGAGCGACTGCGCGCCGCGCGCCATCAGCACGTCGATGATGGTGACGAAGAGGATGCAGCTGAGCACGGCACCGACCTGATAGACGCTGAACCCGATGCGCACGATCGCGTCGACGAAGTAGCCGCGGATCCCGAAGAACAGGACCACCGCCGTGGCGAGCGCGAACATCGACGCCTGCAGCAGGGTCCCCGTGCGCGCCCACGGCACCACCGGCCGCTTGTTGGCGCGGCGATACAGGAGAAACGAGAGGAAGGTGGTGAGGATCATCAGGTTGACGGCGGTGTTCTTGGCGCTCATCACGCCCAGGGCGCCGAGCAGTGGGTGGTGCGAGCCGCCCATCGCCGCCAGCTCCTTGGAGTCGGCGATCATCGTGTGCGG
>CAZXKD010000197.1:2745-4041 GCA_964641215.1 uncultured Gemmatimonadaceae bacterium | reverse complement strand
CGCCATTTTCGCCTCTCGTGCCAGCCGCCCCCCCATTCCCCCCCTCCCCCTCCCCGGTCACTCCCGTGTCGTCACGGGCAGCTCGCGTCGGGCTCGCTGTCCTGACGGGGATCAACCTCTGCAACTATCTCGACCGCTACGTGGTCTCGGCGCTGCTCGAGAGTCTGCGGCGCTCGTCGCTCCACCCGAGCGACGCACAGCTGGGTCTCCTCGGCACCGGATTCCTCATCGTGTACACGCTGGCTGCGCCGCTGTTCGGTCGCCTGGGCGACACCGGGCGACGACCGCGGGCGCTCGCCGCGGGCGTCGCGCTGTGGAGCGCGGCGACGGCGCTCGGCGGGCTCGCCTGGAGTTACGCAGCGCTGTTCATCGCGCGCGCGACCGTGGGCATCGGCGAAGCGGCCTACGGTACCATCGCCCCCAGCCTCCTGGCCGACTACTTCCCCCGGCGCAGCCGCGGGCGCGCCTTCGCGATCTTCTTCATCGCGATCCCCGTCGGAGCGGCGCTGGGTTACATCGTCGGCGGGCTGGTGGATCATCGCTTCGGCTGGCGCGCCGCGTTCCTGGTGGCCGGCGTTCCGGGGCTGCTGCTCGCTGCGCTCACCTTGAAGCTCCCCGACCCGCCGCGTGGCGCTCAGGACGCGACGACTTACCCCGCCCCTGTCCTGGCGCGTGCCGCCTATGGGGCGCTGCTCCGAAACCGCGCCTACCGACTCACCGTGCTGGGGTACGCCGCGTACACCTTCGCGTTGGGCGGGATCGCGTGGTGGATGGCGCCGTTTCTCGAACGGATCCGCGGGCTGTCGGGGCCGGACGCGACGGTGCGCTTCGGCGCGATCGTGGTGGTGACCGGGCTGGCGGGGACCTACGCCGGCGGCTGGCTAGGTGACAAGCTGTTGGCCCGCAGCCGGCAGGCCTACCTCTGGCTCTCGGGGGTCGCGACGCTCGCGGCCGCGCCGCTCTTCGCCCTGGCGCTGCTGTCACCCGTGCCCGCGATCTATTGGGGAGCGATGATCGCGGCCGAGGTGTTGTTGTTCGCGTCCACCGGGCCGATCAACTCGATGATCGTGAACGTCGTGTCTCCCGGCATCCGCGCCACCGCCGTCGCCATGAGCATCTTCACGACTCACATGATCGGGGACGTGCCGTCGCCGTTTCTCGTCGGCGTGATCTCCGACGCCCGCTCCCTCGGCACCGCCGTGATGATTCTGCCCATCGCCGTCCTGGCGGGCGGAGGCATTTGGTGCTATGCGGCCTGGAAAGGCGGAGGACGTACGGATTGACGAGCCGTTGATG
>CAZXKD010000197.1:0-2645 GCA_964641215.1 uncultured Gemmatimonadaceae bacterium | reverse complement strand
TACCCCAGCTTCGCCTCCAGCGTGAAACTCACGTTTCCCTGCAGCGCCTTCGACACCGGGCAGCCGTTCTTGGCGGCTTCGGCCGCCTGCTGAAAACCCGCCTGGTCGATTCCCGGCACCCTGCCCCGCACGCTCAGCGCGATCGTGGTGATTTTCGAGCTACCGCCGACCGTATCCATGGTGCACCGCGCCTGCGTCTCAATCCGGGTCGCCGGCGTGCCCGCCCTCTCAAGTCCCGCCGACAGTGCCATGCTGAGACAGGCGGCGTGCGCCGCCGCGATCAACTCCTCAGGGTTCGTCCCCTTGGCGCCCTCGAACCGGGTCGCAAAGGTGTAGCTGCCGCCGAATGCTCCGCTGCCAGCCTTGAAAGTCCCCTTCCCATCCTTGAGCTTCCCCTCCCAGACCGCTGTTGCGGTACTGGTCGTCGCCACGTGCGCCTCGCTAGAGTAGGGTCTGGTAATCTGGCGACGGCGTCAATCAGTGGCTACGCTTCACGTCCCGCAACGCACCAGGAGAGTTCATGGTCACCAAGAAGAAGGCCAAACGCCCCGCGGCCCGCACCGTCAAGAAGCCCCAACGCAAGCAACCTGAATCGTTTCGCGCCCGGGGCGTGTCCCCATCCCTGACGGTGAACGACCTGCAGCGCAGCATCGCCTGGTACCGGGACGTGCTTGGATTCACCGTGCAGGACCGCTGGGAGGACGGCGGGAAGTTGATGGGGGTCGAGCTCGTGGCCGGCAGCGCCTCGATCGTGCTGAACCAGGACGACTTCGCCAAAGGTCGGGACCGCCGCAAGGGCGAGGGTCTGCGGTTGTGGCTCGGCACGGTCCAGGACATCGACGCGTTCGCGACACGGATCAAGGCGCACGGGGGAGTGCTCGACCGGGAGCCCCGGGACATGCCCTGGGGGGCCCGCGTGTTCTCGATCAGCGACCCCGACGGCTTCAAGTTCAACGTCAGCCGGGAGCGGTGAGCTGCGCGTATCCCTTCGACGCGAGCCGTGATCAGCGAGGCGTCGAGGTGACGATCTGAGATCGCAATCCCTGGGCGCCCTCCGCGCCGTCGCCGAGACGCTCGTCCCGGACGGCGCGCGCGTGCAGCTCGCCGAGCGGCTGGCCGAGGCGATCGGCCGGTTGCCGCGCGCTGCCGACCGCTCGGAGCTAGAGCAGTTCCTCGGCATGCTAGAGAGCCGAGTCGTGAACCTCGCGCTCGCCGGGATCGCCCGCCCCTTCACGGCGATGGCCCCCGCGCAGCGTGAGCGGTATCTGGCCGCCTGGGCGACGAGCCGCCTCGCCGTGCGCCGCAAGGGGTTCCAGGCGCTCAAACGGCTCGCGACCGTGCTCTACTACACGGCGACCGACACCCTCGGAAAGAGCCCCGCGTGGGCCGACCTCGGGTACCCCGGCCCGCTCGGGCCGCCACCCCAGGCACCGCGGCGCATTCGGCCGCTCGCGATCGCGGACGACACGACGCTGGACTGCGACGTGGTGGTGATCGGCTCGGGGGCCGGCGGCGGCGTGGTCGCCGGCGAGCTCGCCGCTCTCGGCAAGGATGTGATCGTGCTCGAGAGGGGAGGCTACGTCGCGGAGCCCGATTTCACCCACCTCGAAGCGGACGCGCTGCGGCGGCTCTACGACGCCGGCGGCCTCCGTGCGACGGACGACCTCGGCGTGATCATCCTGCAGGGGAGCTGCCTGGGCGGCGGGACGGTGATCAACTACACGACCAGCTTCCGTACTCCTGACGGCGTGTTGGAGGAGTGGGCGGGCGAGCATGACTTGCCCCATTTCCTGAGTCCCGAGTTCTCGGCCTCGCTCGACGCGGTTGCCCGGCGCCTCAACGTGAACACCGACGAAGGCCGGCCCAGTGGCCGCGACGAGGTGCTGATCCGCGGCCTCGATCGTCTCGAGTGGGACCACGGCTTCCTGCCGCGCGACACGCGGGGCTGCCCGCAGGACGACGAGTGCGGCTACTGCGGCTTCGGCTGTCGCCGCGGCGCCAAGCAGTCGACGCTCGTCACCTACCTGCAAGACGCGGCCGACCGCGGCGCCCGGATCGTCGTCGACTGCGAGGTGGAGCGCGTGATCCTGGAAGGCCGCTACGCGGTCGGCGTCGAGGCGCGCGTCGGGTCGCACCGGGTGCGCGTGCGGGCGCGGGCGACGGTAGTCGCCGGCGGGGCGATCCACTCCCCCACCCTGTTGCTGCGCTCCGGCGTGACGGCGCCGGCGCTGGGACGGCACCTCGCGCTGCATCCCGCGACGGCGGTCTTCGGTCTGATGGACGAGGAGACCCGCCCCTGGACCGGGACGCTGCAGGGGCACTATTCGGACGAATTCGCCGATCTGGATCGCGGCTACGGTTTCAAGTTCGAGACGGTGCCGATCCACCCGTCGCTCGCCGCGCTCGCCTTCCCGTGGGAGTCCGCCCGCGACCATCGCGCCCTGATGGCGCGGCTGCCGCACGTGGCGCTGGCGGGCATCCTGCTGCGCGATCGGGACGGCGGTCGGGTCACCGCGGACCGCGACGGGCACCCCGTCGTGTCGTATCGCGTCTCGGACTACGACGCGGCGCACCTGCGCCACGCCATCTCCGCCGCCGCCGAGCTGCTGGAAGCAGCGGGGGCTCGCGAGATCTGGACCCCGCAA
>CAZXKD010000196.1:3688-4086 GCA_964641215.1 uncultured Gemmatimonadaceae bacterium | reverse complement strand
CACGGCGACGCCGCCTGCCGAGATCGCTGCGACCGTCGGCGGCGGGGAAGCTGGGGGAGGGGGAGGGGCGGGGGGGGCGGGCGGCGCGGCGCCGCCGGCGCCCAATCAGGGAACCCTGACGAACGCGATCAACAGCGCTGTGCCGTCGGGGGCGGCGAACGTGACCGCCCCTCCGACGACCGGCGCGATTCAACAGTTGCCGCCGACCGATCCGAACCGCATCTGTGAAGGCGCGGGGTGCGCCGGCGTTCGGTCCGGGACCGTTCTCCAGGGCACCATCATCATCATCATCAAGCGGCCTTGACATCCCCATGCGCCCCCCCCCCTCCCCCCCCCCCCTCCCTCCCCTCCCCGCCCCCCACCACCCGTCGCCCCTGGCCCCCCGCGGCCACCCCCCC
>CAZXKD010000196.1:0-3678 GCA_964641215.1 uncultured Gemmatimonadaceae bacterium | reverse complement strand
CCCGCGGACGGGGGGAAGTCAAACGTTGCCCCCGACAGCTCCGCACCGACGCTGGTGAGGCGCGGGGGGGGGCCGCGGTCCGGCCCGGGCCCCTCTCAAAGGCACCATCCCCACCACCACCAAGCGGCCCCGACCCCCCCCCCTCCCCCCCCCCCCCCCCCACCAGCCTCGCCTCCGTCACAGGCCTCTCCGCCCTGGCCGCCCTGGCCGCCCTGGCCGCCCTGGCCGCCCTGGCCGCCCCGCCGCCCCTCGGCGCCCAGGCGAGCGACGCGTTGTACGATCGCTTCAATGCGCTGTCCGGCGGGGAGTTTCGACGCTACGCCTTCGATTCCGGCATCGGCATCAAGTCGATAACGCAATGGAGCCTGCCGCTCGTGCTGGTGACGCCTGTAGGCCGCAGCATCTCGGTGGATCTCACGAGCTACTTCGTGAGCGGCAGGGTCGAGACCTACGGGGGCAGCGGCAACCAGACGCTCTCTGGGCTCACGGACACCCAGCTGCGCATGTTGTACACGCTGCGCCGCGACCGAGCGGTGGCGTCCCTGTCGTTCAATCTGCCGACGGGTCAGCACTCGCTCTCGACCAGCCAGTCGCGGGTGAACGGGGCGGTCGGCTCGAACTACCTCGCCTTTCCGGTCTCGAGTTTCGGGACGGCCTTCGGCGTGACGGGCGGACTCGCCTACGCGCTGCAGGTGGGGAGCTGGAACCTCGGCCTCTCGGGCAGCCTGCGCTACCTGGGTTCGTATGCGCCGTTCTCGGGCGACACCCTCACCTACAGCCCGGGACTCGAAGGGCGGGTGCGCGCGGGCGCCGACCGACTGCTAGGCCAGAAGGCACGGCTGCTGCTGGGCGTTACGGTGAGCTCGTTCTCGACCGACGTCTACTCAGGCTCGACCGGAATCCTTCCGGGGTGGTACTCCCCGGGAGCGCGTGTGATTGGCGACGCGGCGCTGGTTCGCGTCGTGGGCCGAGCCACCGTCACCGCCCTCGCCTGGGATTTCTACCGACGGGCGGGTCTCTCCAACGCCGGGTCGAACCCGGAGACGCGGGAGAACGTGTTCAACGGCGAGTTGCGCATGAACTACCCGGCAACGCCGCGGTTCCAGGTGGAGCCGATGGTGGGCTTCCGGCAGTGGAGCCCCGCCGATTACCGCGGCGGCCGTCTCTACTCGGCGGGTCTCACGACCCGTTACGGCATCAACGATCGGCTCTCGGCGAGTGTGTCGGGTCGGTTGGATACGGGGTGGGTGGACAGTCGCGGCGTGGGCTTCGCGCACGTGACGGGCAGCGGCTTCACGCTGTGGGTGCGCTATCAGCGGTAGCGGAATTCTTGACGGTCCCGGGGGTGGGTAGTAGCTTGGCGCCACCTTCAACGCCGGAGCAGCGCGTCCGATGCCAGCCGAGCTGGGCGGGTCGCAAATCTCTTCGCTGCTCGAGGCTCTCCCCGGTATCGCCAGCGTCCTCCGTAGCCCCGTGGCGGACGCGCTCGTCAAGGCGATTCGCGCCGCGGCGGGCATCGGCGACTTCGCGGTCGAGGACGCCGAAGAGTTGGTGCGGTACGCGGTCCGCCGGGGCCTGATCGGCCCGGACGAAGGGGACCGCGTGTTGGCGGATGTTCATGCCGCGTTGAAGGCGAAGCGCAAAGCGGCGCGCGGCGCCAAAGCGAAGGCAGGATCCAGGAAAGCGCACAAAGCGAAGAAGAAGTCTCGCCGCTGACGGACACGTGCGTCGCGCGCTCCAGCTAGGGGCCGGCCTCGGGCTGGCCCTCGTTCTTCTCACCTGCACCAACGAGCAGGTCACCGGTCCCACGCGGCCGGGGCGCCTGTCGCTGGACATCCACGCCTTGGTGGCCCGGGCGCCCGGCCAACCGTCCATCCCCTTTGACAGCCTGCGCGTCACCCTGCGTCGCCCCACGGAAGCGGCCTACGCCTACGACCAGACCATCCACGTCCGCTCCGACACCATCACCGGGGATTCCGTGGTGCTCAAGCTGGATGTCCAGCTCCAGCAGACCACGGAAGCCTTCATCCTCAACGTCACGACCTTCGGGGCGAACGTCGTTTGGTATGCCCTCACGGCGACGGTGCAGCTCACCGCCGGCGCGACCGCGACGCCGGCCGCCTTTCTCGCCACCTATGTCGGCCCGGGCTACAACGCCAAACTGGTGCATGTCCTCCCCGTGGATACGACGGTGATCGGGGGGACGAGCTTCCCGCTCCGCAGCGTGGTCTACGATCCTGCGAACGTCCCCATCCCCGGTGTGCCGGTCGGGTACCGGCTGAGCGATGCGACGCGCGGCTCGATCACCCAGAGCTTCCTGAGCGCCATCTTCACCGCCGCGCCGGCCGTGCGGGACAGCGTGTGGCTGATCGCCGAGACGCCGACGCATCTCAAGGACTCGACGCGGATTCATATCGTGCCGCCGGCGGCCGCGCTCCAGAAGGTGTCGGGGGATGGCCAGACCGCCATCATCGGCGCGGCGCTCAAGAATCCTCTCGTGGTGCGGGTGCTCGATGCGTTGAACGGCGGGTTCAAGGGCGACACGGTGCGCTGGACCGTGACCACGGCAAATGCGACCCTGGGGGCGCCGCTCACGATCTCCGACGACACAGGCTACGCGCTCGCGACGCTCACGCCCGGTGGCCTCGGCACGGTGACAGTTCAGGCAGCGGTGGTGGGGCTATCTGGCTCGCCACAGACGTTCACCGTGACGGCGACGGCTGGCACGGTCGCGCAGGTGGTCATCAGCCCGAAGCTCGATACCATCGCCCGGGGCCAGACGCGGCAGTACACGGCGGTCGCCAAGGATCAGTTCGGCAACGTCGTGAGCACGCCGTTCAACTGGATCTCCACGGTTCAGACGATCGCCAAAATCGACGCCGCCGGTCTCGCCACGGCGGTGGCGGGCGACTCGACGTTCATCATCGCGGGGGCCGGCGGGCATGCCGACACAGCCAAACTGTACGTGCGGGCGCTGCGGACGGTAACGGTGAGCCCCGCCGACACGGTCGTGACGGCCGTGAACGACTCCTTCCCGCTGACGACGACTGCCAAGGACAACTTCGGCGCGGTGATGACGAGCGGCTTCACGACCCACGTCGTCTCCGCCTCGCCGAGCGTGGTGGTCGTGAACCCGGCCACTGGGCGGATCAGGAGCGTCGGCGCTGGCAACGGCGTCCTAGTGGTGCGCGACTCCGTCGATCCGCTGCTCGTCGTCCAGGGCTCGGCCACCGTGCACGTGAATCAGGTGACCTTCGGGATCATCAACACTCCCAAGGACAGTATCGAAGTGGGTGTCGGTGGGCGAGCGCAGATCGTCGGCCATGCCCTCGATCGCAACGGCTTCGTGATCCCCGGCAAGACCTTCGGCTGGACCACTCGCGTGCCCACCATCGCCACCGTGGACGCCAGCGGCAACGTGACCGGCGTCGCGTTGGGCCCGACCTACGCCGTCGATTCGGTCGATGGGTTCAAGGATTCGACTCTCGTCTCGGTCGTACCTACCCCGCCGCCAGTGATCCAGTGGGCATACGACTCCGTCGCGGTCGGGAACGGGGGCAACATCTCCATTGCGTTGTCGCTGACCCGGCCGCCGAGCGTCGGCCCTCTCATCGTGAAGCTCGCGTCGAGCGACACGCTGATCGCCCGGCCGCAGAGCAAGACGGTGACCTTCCCGGC
>CAZXKD010000195.1:0-4181 GCA_964641215.1 uncultured Gemmatimonadaceae bacterium | reverse complement strand
CCGTCCGCTGCCGACCCGCCCCCGCCTATCAAGGTGTGGCTCTCCGACGACGTGTTCATGCGCGGCGATCGGGCCCGCCTCCACGTGCAGACCGCCCAGGACGGCTACCTGGTCGTGCTGCGCGCCGACGCCGACGGCCACATCCGCGTGCTGTTCCCCGTCGACCCGGGCGACAGCAACTTCATGCGCGGTGGCCACAAGCTCGAGATCCGCGGACGCGGCGACCGCGACGCGTTCACCGTGGACGAGCGCGCCGGCTCGGGGACGGTGCTGGCGGCCCGCTCCTCCACGCCTCTCAAGTTCGACGAGTTCACGCGGGGCGGCCACTGGGACTACCACACGCTCTCCGCCCAGGCCGCGGACAGTGACGCCGAAGGGGCGCTCCTCGAGATCGCGCAACGCATGTCCGGCGATCACTTCGACTACGACGTAGTGAGTTACACGGTCTCGAACCAGCCGCGCTACCGTCGCTACGCCGGCTGGTACAATCCGTGGGTCGACCCGTTCTACTATCCGTGTTTCGGCTGTGGCCCGGGGTTCGGGCTGCGGGTGGGATTCGTCTTCGGCCGGCCGTACCGCTACCGGCTGTTCCGCTAAGGGCGACGCTCTCCGCCCGGAGCCGGTCCTCCACTCGGCGCTGCCCCGCGGTTGCGGGGCGTCCGGATCCGCTCGGGAACGCGCTGCCACTGCTCGGGCGTGAGGATGGCGCGCACCTGCTCCAGCGCCTGCCGTACCTGCTCCCGGCCTGCCTCGAAACGTGGTCGTACCAGGCCCATCAGCCGCATCGGGTCCGGATTGGCGCCTTCGTTCGCGAGCACTTTGCGGAGCGTATCGGTGATCGCGGCGAACCGCGCATAGACCGTGTCACGCACCACCTCCAGCCGGCCGACCTCGTCAGGACTGAGCCCCAGGGAGTCCTTCAGCTCAAGTACGGCGGCCGCGGGATTGGGCAGCAGCGTCTGGAAGCGATCGGCGAGATCGCCTCCGCCGGCCCCCCCGCCCCCCGCGCCCCCGGCGTCGAAGCGTCCGCCGCCACCTCCACCGCGACCGCCGAATCCCCCTCCCCCTCCTCCTCCTCCCCGTAGCGCATCGAGAGCCTCCCGCGTCCGGTCGGGACCGATCGTCATGCGGAGCTGCAGGCCGATCTGGAACGGCGTCCGCAACGCGTTCGCTCCGCTGCCAGTGGCGCCGAACCGCTCGTTCACGGCGTAGCTGAAGGACCGACTCGTGGAATCGAACCCCGTCACGTACAGGAGAGTGGGGTCCGGCCGCAGCGTGAGTCCCCAACCGTGGGCGTTCGCGGAGCCGTGCACCAGGTCGTCGATGCCCCGCAACAGATTGACGGTCACGACGGACAGCATCAGGCGCCGGTCGAGACCGAGGAAGCGCGGCCGGTAGTTGAGCTGGAGATCGAACGCCGCCTGCCAGGGCCCGCGACAACTGTTGCGCGCGGCCACCCGACCGAGCTGCTGCTCCAGGCAGTCCCGCACGCGCGGCGCGGCCTCGGCAAGCAGCCGGCCCATGGCCGCCGCTTCGGGGCGGGCCCCGGCCGGGTCGAACACGAACGCGCGGTCGTTGCGAGCGCCGTCGCCGTTGATATCGGAGCCCACGAGCGGCGTGTACGGGGCGCCGGACGCGAGGCGGGCGATCGAGGTGAGCTCCAGCGCCGGCCCGAATGGATAGGTGACCGTCGCGAGGAACGCGTGGCGCCGGTCGTAGTCGCTGGTCGCCCACTCTCGCACGTTGGGGTCCCCGGCGGTGGTGACGCTGCCGAACCCCGACGTGCCGAACCGGGACGCCGACGACTGGTCGCGGGCGCGCGTCCAGGTGTACGAGAGCTGCAGCAGCGCCCCGTTGTGCGTCACGCCGTTGAAGCCGACGGTGACCTGCCGGGTGTCGGAGGCCAGGTCGGAGCCGATCTCGAGCACCTGCCCGAACCGTGGGTCCACCCGCGACCCCGACAGCGGCACTGCTCCCGTGCCGGCGATCAGCGACGGATCGACGTAGACAGGGCGGCCGCCTTCGCCGGCCAGGGTGAAGCGCGGCGTCGCGATCAGATTCAGGTCGCGAAACCCGTACTGGCTGACGCCACGCGCGTAGCTGGCATTGATGGACAGCCGCAGCAGGTCCGTGACGCTGCGGTCCACGCCCAGCGAGCCCCGCCACGCTCGCGGCGCCTCGAAGCCCGGAGCGAAGAGCGCCACGTTGCGGTTGGGCGGCGGCAGCCCGGGGCCGCCGGCACACTGCGAGGGGACTGCGCTCGAGTCGCCGAGGTAGGCGCTCCAATCAGGCGTCGGCACATTCGCGCCCACGCAAACGATCTGCGCCTCGGAGGCGGCGAGCCCCGTCGAGCTCTGGGCCGCGGCCACGAGATCTACCGGGATCGGGCTGCGGAACTCGCCGACCCCGCCGCGCACGATCCACGGCGCCTGGCGGAACGCACCGCCGGAGCCAGCGGGAGGGAGGCCGGGAGTCCAGGTGAACCCCGCGCGGGGGCTGGCGTGCCACTCCGACGGCAGTCGGTCGCTGCGCCGCCCGAACAGGCTGTCCACCGCCGCGTCGTAGGGAGGAGCGTGCCGGAACCCCGACCACTCGAGGCGCGCACCGTACGTCAGCTGCAATCGCGACGAGGTGCGCCATACGTCGCCGAGATAGCCCGCGGCGTTCACGCTGGAGGACGAGCGGTCGCTCGGCGCCAGCGTGCGGCGGAACGAAGCGGGCCGGTTCTGCGCCAGGTCCGTGAGCGAATTGAAGCTGTAGGTGCCGTAGATGTTGCTCGACACGAGGTCGGTGGAGCGCGCGGCATCGAGCAGGGTGCCGAGTCGCACGCGGTGGCGGCCGCCGCCGGGGAGCCACGACACCTCGTCGCTCGCTTCCAGGGTCGTGGCGCGGGAGCGCGTGGGCATGCTGGTGCTGCCCCCGAAGGTGAGCGTCGTCGCCCCTTGGGCCCCGTCGGGCAGCGCGGACGTCACCAGCACGCGGCCCGCGGGGAGCGCGAGGAAGGCGTCCGCGTCGCGGCGCGACCCGGATAGATAGGTGCGGGCCTCGTTGAGCAGGTGCACGCCGAAGCGCGAGGTGAGCACCACCATCGCGCCCCCGCCCGAGCTGGAGTTGCGGCCAGCGGTCTGCGGCAGCGCCAGCGGAGACAGGCGGCTGGGATCCTGGCTGCTGTTGCGCCAGTCGCCACGCAGCGTGAGGGTGTGATCGTTGGACAGCAGGTAATCCAAGCGCAGCAGCGCCGAGTAATCATCCGTCGCCCGATCGCCCGGGGGCGCGTCCGCTGTGGGCACGACCCCGAGTCCCGAGACCACGGACAGAAAGCGCGTCACCGAATCCGGGGCGACGCCCAGACGCGCCAGGTCGAGCGGGGTCGCGGACAGCAGCGTCTGCGAAGCATCGCCGCGCAGGCGCGCCTGCCCCGAGACGAAGTAAAAGAGGCGGTCGCGCATCAGCGGGCCGCCCAGCCCGGCGCTCAGCTGATGCTGGTTGAACCCCTGGCTGAAGGCCGACGTGTCGTCCACGGCGACGGCGAGGTTGTCGTCGCGCAGCGCGTAATTGGAGGAGCCTTGGACGCGATTGGTGCCGCTGCGGGTGGTGGAGGCGATGAGGCCGCCCGAGAACTGGCCGCGCGACACGTCATAGGTGCTCGTGACGACGCGCGTCGTGCGCAGGGCGTCCTGCGGCAACGCCCCCGAGAAGGTCAGACCGTCCACCGTGATGGCATTGGCATCGGGCCGCAGGCCGGCGACCGAGAACGCCGCCGTCGACGAGTCGGTCGGCCCGAGACTCAACACGCCCGGAGCGAGCGCGGCCAACAGGTTCAGGTCGCTTTGGTCCACCGGCAGCCGGGCGAGGAGCTCCTGGCTCAGTGCCCGCTCCATCGACCCGGGGGTGGGGGGGTCGGGCACGCGCACCGGCTGGGGGCGGGCCTGCACGGTGATGGGCTCCAGCGTGATCGGCGCGTTGGTAAGGCGAACGTCGAACACGAGGCGGTCCTCGTCGGCGGCCCGCTGGATCGTGCCCTGCACGGGCTGCATCCCGATGAAGCGGACCGTAACGCGGTACTGGCCGCCGCCGTCGGGAAAGACCACCGTGTACCGGCCGCGGGCGTCGGTGCGGACGGTGCGGGTGATCTGGCTGTCGAACGAGTACACGAGGACGTCCGCGCCGGCGAGCGGCCG
>CAZXKD010000194.1:0-4261 GCA_964641215.1 uncultured Gemmatimonadaceae bacterium | reverse complement strand
ATCGGCGCCGGCGTGTTCCTGGCTGAGTACGGCTCCGGCAGGCTGGGCTGGATCGTGCGCTTCGTGGCCGATGTCATGAACGGGACGCCGTCGATCGTGATCGGCATCTTCGCCTGGACGTGGCTGGTGCGCCCGGTGCACCGGTTCTCGGCCCTGGCCGGCGGGGCGGCGTTGGCGATGCTCATGATCCCGATGCTCGCCCGCACCACGGAGGAGATGGTGCGCCTGGTCCCGAACTCCCTGCGCGAGGCGGCGCTGGCACTCGGCTTCCCGCGGTGGCGAACGTCCGTCCGGGTGATGGTGCGCACCGCACTCACCGGCATCGTGACGGGCGCCCTGGTGGGCGTGGCCCGCATCGCCGGCGAGACGGCCCCCCTGCTGTTCACAGCGCTCGGGAATCTCAATTTCACCACCAACATCGCCCAGCCGATGCAGACTCTGTCGCTGCAAATCTACGTGTATGCGCTCGGCCCTTACGAAGAATGGCACCGGCTCGCCTGGGCCGCGGCCTTGGTGCTGATGGGACTCGTGCTCGTCCTCGCCATCACCGCCCGCTGGGCGACCCGGCGACGCTATGACGCGTCCTAACGCCGTGGTCCGGCTCGCCACCCAACGGCTGACCGCGCTGTTCGGCCGCAAGGTCGCCGTGCGCGAGGTCTCGCTGTTCTTCCCGACCAATACCGTCACCGCGATCATCGGCCCCTCGGGGTGCGGCAAGAGCACCTTCCTGCGGTGCCTCAACCGCCTCCACGAGCTCTCCGAGGCCGGCTGGGTCACGGGCAAGGTGTTGCTGGACAACGAGGACATCTATGGCGGGCGGCTCGACCCGGTGGACGTGCGCCGCCGCGTCGGCATGGTGTTCCAACGCCCCACCCCCTTCCCCACGATGTCGATTGCCGACAACGTGGCGGCGGGGCTCCGTGTCAACGGGCGGCGCAGCAATGCGGACGTGGCGGCGGCCGTGGAGCGCGCGCTGCGGCAGGCCGTGCTGTGGGACGAGGTCAAGGACCGCCTGCACACCAGCGCGCTGGCGCTGTCCGGCGGCCAGCAGCAACGGTTGTGCATCGCGCGGGCCCTCGCCCCGCAGCCGGAAGTGCTGCTGCTCGACGAGCCGACCGCGTCCCTCGATCCTGCCGGCACCCAGCGCATCGAGGAGCTGTGTCATGAGCTGAAGACGCGCTACACCATCGTGATCGTGACCCACAACATGCAGCAGGCCGCGCGGGTGTCCGACTACACCGCCTTCTTCTATATGGGCGAGCTAGTGGAGGTCGGCCTCACGCCCGAGCTGTTCACCAAGCCGCAGCGGGAGCAGACGGAAGCGTACATTACGGGGAGGTTCGGATGAGCGCGGTCGGACAGATGGACAGTCGGACAGTCGGTCGCAGAGCGCATCTTCACGGTCCCGCCGCCCGGCCGTCCGAGCGTCCCACGCCGGTCATTGATGTGCGCGACTACAGCTTCTGGTACGGGGCGTCGCAGGCGCTCTTCGACCTGCAGCTCGCCATCCCCCGGCGCGCCGTCACGGCCCTGATCGGCCCGTCGGGCTGCGGCAAGACCACGTTCTTACGGTCGATCAACCGGCTCAACGAGCTGATCCCGCGCACCCGCCACCGCGGGGATATCCTGCTCGAGGGAGTGTCGGTGTTCTCGTCCGGCATGGACACGGTGGCGTTGCGCCGGCGGGTCGGCATGGTCTTTCAACGCCCCAATCCGTTCCCCAAGTCGATCTTCGACAACGTCGCCTATGGACCGCGCCTCAACGCTCTCGCGGCCGGGCGCGACATCCCCGAGCGCGTGGAACGGGCGTTGCACCGCGCCGTACTGTGGGACGAGGTGAAGGACCGACTCGACGAGCCCGGCACCGGGCTGTCCGGTGGCCAGCAGCAGCGGCTGTGCATCGCGCGGGCGCTCGCCAACGAGCCCGAGGTCCTGCTCATGGACGAGCCGTGCTCGGCGCTGGACCCGATCGCGACGGAGCGCATCGAAGAGCTGATCGTCGAGCTCAAGCGGACCTATACGATCGTGATCGTGACGCACAACATGCAGCAGGCGGCCCGGATCGCGGACTACACGGGCTTCTTCTACCTTGGTCGGCTCGTAGAGTTCGGCGACACCGAGCAGGTATTCACCCGGCCCCGGGACGAGCGGACCGAGGCCTACATCACAGGCAGGTTCGGATGAGCACCCAGGCGGCGCACCGCCACTTTCACGACGAGCTGTCGGAGCTCAAAGTCATGCTCCTCACCATGTCGGGCGAGGCCGAGAACGCCCTGGCGGCCTCCGTCCAGGCGCTGCTCGAGCGGGACCGGGACAAGGCGGGAGCCGTCATCGCCGGCGACGCCGAGATCGACACGCTCGAGATCGAGATCGAAGAGCTCGTCATCAAGCTGCTCGCCACCCAGCAGCCGATGGCGCGCGACCTGCGGCTCCTCACGGCGGCGATGAAGATCTCCAACGACCTGGAGCGCGTCGGCGACCACGCCGTCAACATCGCCCAGTCGGCCGAGCGACTCATCGCCACCCGTCCCATCGCCCCCGAGCCCGAGCTCGTGGAGATGGCGCGGCAGGCACGTACCATGCTGGCCGACGCCCTGGAGGCGTTCGTCCGCGGCGACGCGCAGGCGGCCCGAGCCATCTGCCGCCGCGACGACAGCGTCGACGCCCTGCATCACTCCGTGTTCCGGATCCTGCTCACGCACATGATGGAGGACCCGCACATCATCGGCGCCGGGATGGACCTGTTCCTGGTGAGCCGCAACCTGGAGCGCGTCGCCGACCTCGCGACGAACATCGCCGAGGACGTGGTCTTTCTGGTCGAAGGGAAGACGATCAAGCATCACGCGGAGCTGGACGGGTCCTGACGCGATCGCGCGATCAACTCCACGAACGGTACAGCGCCGGGGGTGTAGGCCGCCGGCGCAGGTTGGCGGGCCTGGCGAACAGCCCCACGAGGAGCATCCCCGCCGCGAAGCCGCCGATGTGGGCGAAGAACGCGACCCCACCCGTATCGGCACTCGCCAGCGCCGGCAGGCCGCCAAGCACCTGCAGCAGGATCCAGTAGCCGAGCATCAGGTAGGCGGGAAGGGTGATGGTCGTGACGAACAGCCCGAGGAACACGACGGTGTGCACGCGCACGCGCGGGTACAGCAGGAGGTAGGCGCCCAGCACGCCACTGATGGCGCCCGAGGCACCCACCATCGGGACCGGCGAATGCGGCTGCACGACGACCTGCGTCGCCGCGGCGACTACCCCACAGACCAGGTAGAACACGACGAACCGCCCATGGCCCATCGCGTCCTCGATGTTGTTACCGAAGATCCACAGGAACCACATATTGCCGATGAGGTGGAACCAGCCACCGTGCATGAACATCGAAGTCAGCACGGTGAGGTAGTGCGGTCGCGCCTCGATGACGCATGCGAAGTCCTCTCCCAGGGGGGTCCGCAAGCCGGGCGGCAAGGTGCGCAGCAGCTCGCCGGGAGTGAGGCCGAGGTGGCAGACCGAGCGGGCGAGCGGCCCCGGCGCACCCAAGCCCTGCACGAACACCCACGCGAGCACGTTCACGGCGATAATCCCCACGGTCACGACCGGGGGAAGCACCGTCGGGTTCTCGTCCCTGTAGGGAAACATTGCGACAAACCTACTCCTAACCCCAGCAATCCCACAGGACTTCCCCGCATGCCGATTTGGCACCTTTTTAGGGCATGGGGCTTGCTATCGCGACCAGCGGATAGGATTACGCATCAATCACTCAGATAGGGAGCAAGACCATGCCTGAGAAGATCATCGGCATCGACCTCGGGACCACCAACTCGGTGGTGGCGGTGATGGAGGGCGGCGATCCCGTCGTCATTCCCAACGCCGAGGGCGGCCGGACGACCCCGTCGGTCGTCGCCTTCACCAAGGACGGAGAGCGGCTGGTGGGGCAAGTCGCCAAGCGCCAGGCCGTGACGAACCCGCAGCACACGATCTTCTCGATCAAACGGTTTATGGGACGGCGTATGGGGGAGGTTGTTCAGGAGACCAAGCGCGTCCCCTACAAAGTCGTCACCGGCCAGAACGACCTCGCCTCGGTGGAGATCCAGGGCAAGCGCTACACCCCGCCTGAGATCTCCGCGATGATCCTCCAGAAGATGCGGCAGACGGCGGAAGACTACCTCGGGCACAAGGTCGAGAAGGCCGTCATCACCGTCCCCGCGTATTTCAACGACTCGCAGCGGCAGGCGACCAAGGACGCCGGCAAGATCGCCGGGCTCGA
>CAZXKD010000193.1:1952-4268 GCA_964641215.1 uncultured Gemmatimonadaceae bacterium | reverse complement strand
TCTGGCGCTCCCAATCGGTGTACTCCAGCAGGTCGCTCAGATTCAGGTGCACGAGGCTCACGTCCCCCTCTTCATTCGTCGTAACTCAGCGATTCGCGCTTTGACGAGTCTCTTCACGAGAGCGGGCGGCTGTGGTTTGGTCAGGGGGAATCGAATGGTACCCTTCGAGGTCGCATATCCCTTGAGCTCTGCGGCGTGGGCGCGTCTGATCGCCGCGGTCATCGGGTACAAGCTGCAGTGGTGCTTGAAAGCGCCGTACCACACCAGGATTCGTCCTTCGAGCCTGAATGCGGGAATCCCGTAACTGAAAGCTTCCACGGCGCCTGGCGCCGCGGCGCGAATGCCAGTGCGCAGCTGCTGAAGCCGCCGCCGCGCACCAGGCGGCAAGGACGCAAGATAGGCACGCACCCGGTCCACGGCCCGTCTAGCGCTGGTCTGCGACGCTGCTGAGGACTTCACCTGTGACCCCCCTTGGTTACCGACCCATTCGCATGGCGGGCACACCGACCCCCGCCACGATCTGTAAGGCCTCTTCCTTCGTGAAGCCCTGCTTCATCAGGGCTTGATGGTAGCGGCGGGTAAAGACCGCCATGCGCTCGACATTTTCCGGTTCCGCAAGCGCTTTGAGTGTGCCTTCGATCATCGACTTCATCATCGTCTCGTACATGGGGCCCATCTGATTGAACATCCCCATCATCTGTTGCATTTGGGCAGCGGAAGCGGTGTCGCGCGGCACAGGTGTCGGCCTCGGTTGCTGGGCAACGGCCACCGCTGGACCAAGTGCGAGAACGGCTACGACCAGCAGAGCCCGTGGCGGGCGCACGGACGCACCGCGCGGTCTGGCAACAACACTGGGCTTCATAATGGCTCTCCCTCTCTTGGGGCGGCTCCCGTGGTGTTCGTGGCCTAACGCTCGGGCGGCGTCCGACCGCCCCGCCCCCTCGCCCGTAACGGGCGCGTCGTGATCACGAGTCCACGGACCCGCTCAGACCGCGATGGGGAATCCGCTCGAGCGATGTGCACCGTGTTGAGCAGCACCTGATCCCCGGTGGCGAACGACACGCCCAGCAGGATAGCGTACCGTTCACCGCCGACCTCCCAGATGTTGCCCTGGATGGGCTGCGGTCCGGTCGCCGGGTTGCGTCTCCGAAAGCGGTGGGGCTCGCCGTCGAATCGGAACTCGAGGATCCGTTGCTGCGGCTCGGGCTTGATGTCGGTGCGGCGAGCCCGGCAGATGGGGAACGTCGAGCTGTAGAGAGACTTGCCGTCCAGCGAGACGTCCAGAACCAGGGAGTCGCTGCTCGCGCAACCGCCGAACCAGTGCCAGACGACTTCCTCCCGTGCGGACGTCGGCGCCTGGCCAAGGACGGAGCCGGGGATCAGCGCCAGAGCGAGCGTGGCAGCCAGCTTCATCCGGCACGCAGCCCCTCGGCCGTCCGGATCACCCGAGCGACCTTGTCAGTCATGAAGTACCTCGTCGAGCAAGCGCTTACAGTCAGCGCATAAGCTGCAGCGCCCTGAGGAAAGACTCAATCCCGCCTATCGGCCACCGGCCCGCGAGGCGCGCCGCCGCCGCGGTCGGCTGGGACGGGAGAGTTGCTGATGCCGGAAGCAGCTGACCACATGATCGTTCACCAAGCCCACCGCCTGCATGAACGCGTAGCAGATCGTCGAGCCGACGAATCGGAACCCCCGGCGCTGCAGGTCCTTGCTGAGCGCGTCGGATTCACGAGTGCGCGGTGGGATCTGACGGAGGGAGCGCCGCCGGTTCTGCTTGGGCTGGCCGCCGACGAACCGCCAGACGTAGGCATCGAACGAGCCGCACTCGTCTTGGATGGCCACGAATGCCCGCGCGTTCGATACGGCGCTTTCGATCTTGAGGCGGTTGCGCACGATGCCAGGGTCCTCAAGCAGCCGGGCTATCGTCGTCGGCTCGTACTGCGCCACGCGCGCGGGATCGAAGCTAGCAAAAGCGCGCCGGTAGTTCGCTCGCTTCTTGAGGATCGTGGACCAATTCAGTCCGGCTTGCGCGCCTTCGAGGATGAGGAACTCGAAGTGCACCCGATCGTCGTGGACCGGCACACCCCACTCGCAGTCGTGATAGGCGATGTCGAGTTCGCTGCTGGGCCAGGCGCAGCGCCGGACGGTCCTGCCGGGGGTGTGGGGGCCGGGAGTGGTCAACCGCGGCCGTCGGCGTCAGCCGGCGAGTCGCCTCCCCCCTCCCCCCCTTCCCCTCCCCCCCTCGCCGCGCCCGCGCCACCCCCGCAGCCCCGGCGAGGGCCACGCCCAAACCCGGCCACCCCCCACAGGGCGGCC
>CAZXKD010000193.1:0-1942 GCA_964641215.1 uncultured Gemmatimonadaceae bacterium | reverse complement strand
GTGTGTGCTGGGCCGCACTCCCCCCGTGGCAGACGTGATATGGGTTGTCGAGGTCGCGGCGGGGCCACGGGCGAGGCCGGGGGGTCTTGCCGGGGGGGGGGGGGGGGGGAGTGGTCAACCGGGGCCGTCTGCGTCAGCCGGGGAGTCGCTTCCCGGCCCCACCCCCTCCCCCTCCCCCCCTCGTCGCGCGCGCGCCAGCCCGGCAGCCGCGGCGAGGGCGACCACAAACGCCGGCAGCCCGCACAGGGCGGGCCAAAGCACGAGGGCCAAGACGTGCAGGCGGGGGCTGGTCGAGGCGGCCCGTTGCGCATGGATGTTCGCCGCGACCGCGAGAGCGAGGGCGCCCAGGGCCACGGCCAAGGACGCGTGCCACGCCGTTATCCGCGGCGCGCTCCGCAGCCGAAAGTGTTCGTAGCCGACGTGCGCCGCGAAGGCAGTAGCGCTCGCCAACCAGGCGGCCAGCCGCCAGGTGACTCGCAGTTGCTGGGATGCGGCCGACCCGGCGAGCGTGGAGAAGGTGACGCCGATGACCAGGTACACGACGGCGAGGAGTATCACCGCCCGCAGCCACCGTCCGCGAGGTGATGGGTCCACGGGGTGTGGCCTAACGGCTCCCTAGCGCCACACCGTCACGATGATCGGTATCACCAGCATCTTCACGAGCCAGTCACCGGCATGGATCGCCGCCACCTTCCAGGGGATGTTCTCCCAGAGGACCGATCCCGTGAGCAGGATGACCGGGAAGCCGATCCACAGGAACAGGCCGAAGTGAACCGCCCCCATCCAACTGCTGACGCCGAGGAGGACCACGAAGCGTGCGATCACGTACGCGAGGACGAGGCACCGCCCCAGCTCGATGAGCAGCTTCCCCGCGGGCATCTTGGCGCCAGCCATCGCCGCGACGGGGTCCATGCCGCGTAGCCGCATCCACGGCTTGAAGAACAGCAGGGGACTGTACCAGAGCCAGCCCAGCACGAACACGGCGACGGCCGCCACCAGGACGGCCCAGTAGTTCAGGTGCACCATCGCTCACACGCTCCCTTCCCTGGAGTCATTGCGACCTCGAACACGGACGGCCGCAGGAGTCTCACCTAGCGTTGCGGGCCCAATCGTTGCGCGTCCCGTCCCTTCGCCAACACCCGCTCGGCGAAGTCCAGGCGTTCCTGCGTCTCGGTGAGCTCCTGGCCCAGCCTGCTCACCTCGGCTTCTAGCGCTTCCAGCCGAGCCGGGAGCTCACTCAGCCCCTCCCCCCCCGCCCCCCCCTCCCGGGGGCCCCTGCGCAGGCGCTGGGCCCATACCCCGAAGGCCAGTGCGAGCGCCGCGTGCATCGCGGCATGCCACGGGTCGGCCATGTAGAATCCGACTGCAACCAGGTTGAGCGCGCTCAGCACGACGGCGATCGGAAACCAAATCGCGGGCTTGAAGGTCATAGGTCTCCTCACTCACCCTTTGCCGGCAGCGCTGGGCCGTGGTGCCGCTGAGCGACCAGGGCGCGCTCGAGGAAATCGAGCCGTTCCTGCAAGGCATCGAGCTCCTCGCGCAGGTCCCCAATCGCCGGATCGGGAGGGGCGACGGCGGGCGGGCGGGCTTCCAGCCGCTTCACGAGTACAGTGGCAAAGCGCACGACGATCACACTGACGGCAATGGCGCCGATGACGGCGACGACTCCGATGATCGGGACGAGAGCATCTTGCATCGCTTCGGCTCCTGCTTCACCTGCTGGTCAATGCTGCCGCCTGGCGATCCATCCCGCTAGGGAGGCACCGCACGAAAGCCTCCGTCGGGCACGCCAGGCTGGTTCGACGTGGCTACCGACCCAACGAGGGCGGTGATCCGTGGTTTCAGTCGGCTGCGGAGTCGGGGTCAACGCGCGACCCGTATCGAGGCGGCTCCCGACTGCGCCGCGTCCTAGTAGACAAAGGGGATGAGACGCCACCGCCGC
>CAZXKD010000192.1:0-4317 GCA_964641215.1 uncultured Gemmatimonadaceae bacterium | reverse complement strand
CCCACCCTGGTCTACCAGGCCCTCGTGACCAGCCGTCGCTAGGGATGGTGCTGGCTCAGCGCCGGACGCGATACCGCAGCCACACCAGGTCGCCTCTGCGCCGCTCGACGGAGATCAGGCGGAGGTGGCGCGATGGACCTCGCCTCGCCGCCGTGTCGAACAAGGTGGCCGTGCCGACCCCGCCATCGGCGACCGGTGCGATCAACACGCTCACCTCGTCGATCACATCGGCCGCCAGAAACGAGCCGTTGATCTTGCCGCCGCCTTCGAGAAGCAGTTTCCGGATGCCGAACGCTTTCGCCAGCTTCTCGAGCGCTTTCTTGAGATCGATGCTCGCTCGACCGCCGAAGAGGTAGGAGATGCCCTTCGCGCGCAGGAACGCCAGGTAGTCATTCGATACGCGCCCCGACACGATCGTGATCACGTGCTCGCCGTCGATCGCGTTCGATCGCCAAGTCAATTTGCCGGACGGATCGATGGCGATGGCGTACCCTTCCGCCTCCGCGTCGGCGATGAAATCCGTTCGCGGAATGCGATGGTTCACCTTGCGGCGCGACTGTGTGGTCTTCCCCGCATATGGCTCCATCGAGACCCGTCCGGCGATCCACCCGTCGGCGGCGAACGTTCGCGCCATGCGCTCGTACTCGGCGGCGAGGATGGTAAGGGGACCCCAGTTCGCCGTGACGATTCTGCCGTCGATCGACGGGGCCATGTGGCAGATGACGTAGGGACGCGTTGTCTTCTTCTCCATAGGGAGATAATGGGATAAGGCGATCTCTGATCGCTAGAGGGGTGGAGTCGATACGCCCTGGCCTCGCCTCAGCCCACGACACAAGTTTCGCTGCAACCGCCTCAGGAACGGAGCCGTCATGCCCGAGCTCGCCGGCTGGGACAGCTTCTACGTCATCACGGGATCGTCGGCCGCGGCCCTGACCGGCCTGATGTTCGTCGTGGTCGCGCTAACCGGCGAAGCCAATGCGGCGCCCGACACGGTCACGGCCATTCGCGCCTTCAGTACGCCCACCGTGGTGCACTTCGGGGGTGTCCTGCTGCTCGCCGCTCTGCTCACCACACCGGGCCACACCGTGCTGACGCTCAGCAGCAGCATCGGCGTCTGCGGCATCGCCGGCCTGGGGTTCACCCGCTGGGTAGTGGTGCAGATGCGGCGACAGACCGTGTACACCCCCATCGCCGCGGATTGGATGTGGCACGTGCGTATGCCGGCGCTGGCCTACGCCTGCATGTTCGCCGGCGGCGCCGGCTTGTGGTGGCGGACGGCGACGGCGCTGGTCCTCGTGGCCGCGTCCGCGCTGTTTCTTCTGTACATCGGCATCCACAACGCCTGGGATGCGGCGATCTATGTGTCGGTCTACCGGCGCGGTAACCGCGATCGCGGCAAGCCCTGAGCCAACCGGACCTCCTGAGCCTCTGGCGCGTGGTACTACCTTTCGCTATTGGTCCGTGAATACCGCCACCCAGTGCCGCGTGATCTCATGACACTCGTTCCTCCCCCCTCGCCCCCCGCCCCTCCGTCGCCTCCGTCCTCCGGGCGGCGCGCCGAGCACATCCATCCGACGCTGACGCCGGAGCAGCTGGCCCGCGTCGCCGCGCGTGGGCGCCGGCGCCACGTCGAGCGGGGCGAGGTGCTGGGGCAGCCCCGCGAGCCGACGGCGCGTCTCTTTGTCGTCGTGGCGGGCCGGATCGACGTCGTCCGCCCGTCCGCCGCCGAAGAGCTCGTGGTGTCGTTCAGCCCGGGGATGTTTACGGGTGAAGCGACCATGCTGTCGGGGCGCCCCGGGCTCGCCCAGATCCGGGCAGGAACGGACGGTGAGGTCATCGAAGTCGGTCGCGACGACCTGCTGGCGCTCATCCAGACCGACGGCGAGCTGAGCACGATCTTCATGCGCGCCTTCATCCTGCGGCGCGTGGAGTTGATCAACCACAACGTCAGCGACGTCGTGGTCCTGGGGTCGACGCATTGCCAGGGGACGCTCCGCATCCGCGAGTTCCTCACGAGGAACGGGCATCCCCACACCATGCTCGACCTGGACCGCGATGCCAGCAGCCAGGAGCTGCTCGACCGCTTCCACGTCACGGCCGCCGATATCCCCGTCGTCATCACGTGCGGCGGAGTCGTGCTCAAGAACCCGAACAATCAGCAGATCGCCGACGCCCTGGGGTTCAATGACGCGATCGATCAGACTCAGGTCCGCGACCTGGTCATCGTCGGGGCGGGACCGGCCGGGCTGGCCGCGGCGGTGTACGGGGCCTCGGAAGGACTGGATGTCCTGGTCGTGGAAGCCATCGCGCCGGGCGGCCAGGCAGGCGCGAGCTCTCGGATCGAGAACTACCTCGGCTTTCCAACCGGGGTCAGCGGTCGAGACCTGGCCGCCCGCGCCACCAACCAGGCGATGAAGTTCGGGACCCAGTTGATGGTCGGATCGGCCAGACGCCTCGCCTGCGAGCGCCGGCCGTACGGGATCGAGGTCGGGGATGGGCAGCGGCTGCCGGCGCGCGCGGTGATCATCGCGACGGGCGCCGAGTATCGGAAGTTGCCCGTCGATGGGCTGCAGCGGTTCGAAGGCGCGGGAGTGTACTACGCCGCGACCTTCATGGAAGCGCAGCTGTGCGCCGGTGAAGACGTGGTCGTCGTGGGCGGCGGGAACTCGGCGGGCCAGGCGGCGGTGTTCCTGGCAGGGACCGCCCGGCGGGTGCACATGCTGATCCGCTCGGCGGGCCTGGTCGACACCATGTCGCGCTACCTGATCCGTCGCATCGAAGACCATCCCGCCATCGTCCGCCACGTGCACACCGAGATCGTGAGCCTCGAGGGGAACGGTCATCTCGAGCGGGTAGGCTGGCGCGACAACCAGAGCGGCAGTGTCGAGACACACGGCATCCGGCATGTCTTCACCATGACGGGCGCGGCGCCCAGCACGCGCTGGCTGGACCGTTGCCTCGCGCTCGACGACAAAGGGTTCATCAAGACGGGACCCGACCTGCTGCCGGAGGACCTGGCCACCGCCCGCTGGCCGCTCGCCCGCGCTCCCCATCTCCTCGAGACGAGTCTCCCTGGCGTCTTCGCGATCGGCGACGTCCGCGCCGGCAGCCTCAAGCGCGTGGCCTCGGCCGTGGGCGAGGGATCGATCGCCATCGCCGCCGTTCACCAGGTGCTGCACGAGTAAGGGGGGAAGATCCGCGATGCCCGGCGGTCCCTGCGCTCATCTCCGTGCCGTCACCACCGTGCGGCAAGCCAAGCGCCGCGAGTGCGCCGAGTGCGTGAAGATGCGCGCGCAGTGGGTCCATCTGCGCACCTGCCAGGAGTGCGGTGCCACGCTGTGCTGCGACAGCTCCCCGAACCGCCACGCCAGCAAGCATGCCCGGACGAGCGGTCATCCGGTGGTCGCGTCCTCGGAGCCGGGGGAGCGCTGGCTGTACTGCTATCCGGACGACGGCTTCGCGGAGTATTGAGCCGAGACGTCCTGCAGGAACCGGCACGGTGTCTTTTCTTGTTCATACAGAAACAGCGGTATCTACCCTCACACTAGCTGGCGTTGGCCCCTCGGCGTGCCCCTGAGGCGCGTGCCGACCCTTGGCCGACGCCAGGGGACGTGAACGCATGAGTAGCGGCGCCCGATCGCGATGGACTGTGCTGCTGGCAACGGCAGCGCTCCTCCTCCCTAAGTCGGGCTTCGCCCAGCAGCGCCTCGCCGGCGATCTCTTCACACCGCTCCTCGCCGATCCGCACGAGCCGGCGTTTTTCGCGACGTATCTGTTCGCTCGCTCACCTCGCCTGGCGCCCCGCATCGGCAGCGTCGGGTTCGGGCAGACGATTGGCCTCGTGTCCTCTCATACCGGACGGTGGCAGGTCGCCGTGGCCGCCGGCGTGTTCTCCCAATTCGACATGGCGTCCACTACCAACTACCTCATGAACACCGACTACATCGTCGGTGTCCCCATCAGCTACCGCCGGGGCGCCCAGTCGGCGCGCGTCCGCGTCTACCATCAGAGCTCGCACCTCGGCGAGGCGTTCCTGGACGGCGCCGTCCCTCGGCAGCTGCTGAGCTTCGAGGCCGTGGAGCTGCTGCTGGCCGACGAGCGTGCGAGCTGGCGGCTCTACGGTGGTGGAGAGTACCGGTTCCAGCGCGCGCCCCACGACATGAAGCCCACGGTCGTCCACGCTGGCCTGGAGTACCGCCGCCCCGCGCCGCTCGTCCGCCTCGGCCACTTCGGGGACGGGCGACTCGTCGCGGCGCTCGACGGCAAGTCGTTCGAAGACCGTGAGTGGCAGGTGGGCTGGAGCCTGAAGACAGGACT
>CAZXKD010000191.1:0-4339 GCA_964641215.1 uncultured Gemmatimonadaceae bacterium | reverse complement strand
CGCCTTGGCCGGAGCGGCGACTGCCGGGGCAGGCGCCGGTGGGGGCGCCGCCTTTGCCGGCGTGGGTGCAGGAGGGTCCGCAGCCGACGGCGCGGCCACGGCCGCCCCGACCTCCGTCTCCAGGCGAGCCACGACCGTCTGCACGGCGACCGTCTCGCCCTCCTGGACCAGGATCTCCGCCAGCACGCCGGCGGACGGCGCCGGGATCTCCGCGTCGACCTTGTCGGTGGAGATCTCGAACATGGGTTCGTCCCGCTTCACCGGGTCGCCGAGCTTTTTGAGCCAACGGGACAGCGTGCCCTCGGCGATGGACTCTCCCATCTGCGGCATCACGACGTCGATCCGAGCCATGTGAACCTTCCCTCTAGTACGCCGCCAGCCACCGGGCGGCGGCGACAATGTCCCCGGTTTGCGGGAGCACGAAGTCCTCGAGTCCGGGCGCGGCCGGCAACGGTACATCGTGCGCCGCGACCCGCCGCACCGGCGCGTCCAGCCACTCGAACGCCAGCTCGTTGATCCTGGCCGTGATCTCACCGGCGATGCCGCCGGTGGCGGTATCCTCGTGGACGACGAGCACGCGGTTCGTCTTCCTCACGGTCGCGACGATCGCCTCATCGTCGAGCGGCAGGAGGGAGCGCAGGTCGAGTACCTCCACCGACAGCCCGTCCTCCCGCTCCAGCTGCTCGGCCGCCTCCAGCGCTTTCCATAGGGTGGCCGCGTAGGTGATGATGGAAAGGGCGCGACCCTCACGCGCCACCCGCGCCTTCCCGATCGGGACGACATAATCGTCCGCGGGCACGTCGCCCCTCACCCTCCGATAAAGGTACTTGTGCTCGAAGAAGAGCACGCAGTCGTCGTCGCGAACCGCGGCTTTGAGCAGCCCTTTGGCGTCGGCGGACGTCGCGGGATACACGATCTTGAGGCCCGGGGTGTGGAGGAAGGCGGCCTCGGGGTTCTGCGAGTGGAACGGGCCGCCCCGCGCGTAGCCGCCGCTCGGCCCCCGCACCACCATGGGGCACGGGAGAAAGGCACGATAGCGCGCCGTGGCTACGTAGTTGGTGAGAATGCTGTAGGCGCAGGAGACGAAATCGATGAACTGCATTTCGACGACCGGGCGGAGCCCCATGTGGGCCGCGCCGGCAGCCGCCCCCACGAACCCGGTCTCGCTGATCGGCGTGTCGATCACGCGCTCCGGGCCGAAGCGCCCGAGGAGACCGTCGGTCACCCTGAACGCCCCGCCGTACACGCCGATGTCCTCACCCAGGCAGATCACCGCCGGATCGCGCTCCATCTCCTCGGCGAGTCCGTCGCGGATCGCCTCGAGGTAGGTGATTTCAGCCACGCAGCCCCCGGCGGTACCAGAGGAGGGGCGCGGCCGGAGGATGGGCGTAGACGCCCACGAGGGCATCCGCCGGTGCCGGGGGCGGCGACTCCTCCGCCGCGTCGGTGGCGCGGTCGATCTCCTCGTGGACCCGGTCAACGATGGCGGCCAGCTCGGCCGGCTCGGCATCGAACTCGTCGGTGAGCCGCCCCGCAAAGCGGTCGAGCGGGTCGTTCTCCGTGGCCCAACGCTCGATCTCGCCCGGCGGCACGTAGGACTGATTGTCGTGCTCGGCGTGCCCCTTGCGCCGGTAGGTGACCAGCTCGACCAGCGTTACCCCTCCGCCCTGGCGTGCGCGGTCGACCGCCTCTTTCGTCACGCGGTAGACCTCGAGCACGTCGTTGCCGTCGGCTCGCGCGCCCGCCACGCCGTAACCCGCGGCTTTGTCGACGAAGCTTTTGGCAGCGGTCTGCCGCGCGGTGGGCGTGGAATAGGCGTAGCCGTTGTTTTCGACAATGACGACGAGGGGGCAGCGCTGCACCGCGGCGAAATTGAGACCTTCGTGAAACGCACCGGTGGAGGTGGCTCCGTCGCCGACGTAGACCAGGCCCACCCGCGGCTGCTTGCGGATCTTGAACGAGAGGGTGACGCCAGCCATGACCGGCACCATGTCGCCCAGGTGGGAAATCTGGCCGATGAACCCCCGGGCGACGTCGCCCACGTGAATATTCAGCTCGCGGCCTCTCGTCAGGCCGTCACCCTTGGCCATGTACTGCCGCAGCACTTCGACGGGCGTAGCCCCGTGCACCAGCATGGAGCCCAGGTTGCGGATCAGCGGCGAGAGCACGTCGCCCCGCGCCCGGTCGAGGGCGAACGCGGAGCCCACCGCGTCGGCCTCCTGGCCGAGCGAGCGGAACAGGCCGCCGTACACCTTGGACTGACGGTACAGGGCGACGAGGCGCTCCTCGAGCGCCCGCGTGAGCGCCATGTAGTAGTAGAGCGCGAGCAGCTGATCGCGCGTGAGGCCGCGGGGTGCGGGAACGGGAGCGGGGAGCGACGGCGAGAGCGCGCTGATGGCGGCCACCGTTCAATGCGTTGACGTTTCGATCCGCATTCCATAGAAGGATCGGTACACGAAGAACATCGACACCGCGAGGAACGCCGCGGCGAAGCCGTGGCTCAACCCCGCGCCCTCCTGGGCCGTGAGCGACACCGCCAGCTCGACCGCGAGCAGTCCGAACAGCGTCGTGAACTTGATGATCGGGTTGAGCGCCACGGACGACGTGTCCTTGAACGGGTCGCCGACCGTGTCGCCGACGACGGTCGCCGCATGGAGCGGCGTGCCTTTCTGCTTCAGCTCGACCTCGACGATCTTCTTGGCGTTGTCCCACGCGCCGCCGGCGTTGGCCATGAACACCGCCTGGTACAGACCGAACAACGCGATGGACACGAGGTAGCCGATGAAGTAGTACGGCTCCACGAACGCGAAGGCGAGGGTGGCGAAGAAGACGGTGAGAAAGATGTTGAACATCCCCTTCTGCGCGTACTTGGTGCAGATCTCGACCACCTTCTTGCTATCCTCGACCGAGGCCTTGGTCGCGCCCTCGAGCTTGATGTTCCGCTTGATGAACTCGACCGCGCGATAGGCGCCGGTGGTCACGGCCTGGGTGGACGCGCCGGTGAACCAGTAGATGATCGCGCCGCCGGTGATGAGCCCCAGCAGGAACGGCGGGTGCAGCAGCGAGAGGTTCTCCACGTTGGCGGTGAGGCCGTTCGTAAGCGCCACGATGATCGAGAAGATCATGGTGGTGGCACCGACGACGGCCGTACCGATGAGCACCGGCTTCGCGGTGGCCTTGAAGGTGTTGCCCGCGCCGTCGTTCTCCTCGAGGAGGTGTTTCGCCCGCTCGAAGTCGGGGGCGAATCCGAAGTCGCGCTTGAGCTGGTCGTTGATGCCGGGCACCTGGTCGATGAGCGACAGCTCGTAGATCGATTGCGCGTTGTCGGTCACCGGACCGTACGAGTCCACGGCGATCGTCACCGGGCCCATGCCGAGGAAGCCGAAGGCCACGAGCCCGAAGGCGAAGACGGCCGGCGCCACCATCAACGCCCCGAGACCAATGGTGCTCACCCCGTACGCCACGGCCATGAGGCCCATGATCGTGATGCCGAGCCAGTAGGCGCTGAAATCGCCGGCCACGAGGCCGGAGAGAATGTTCAGCGACGCCCCGCCCTCCCGCGACGAGGTGACGACCTCGCGCGTATGCCGGGATTCCATCGAGGTGAAGACCTTCACCAGTTCGGGGATGATCGCGCCGGCAAGCGTGCCGCAGGTGATCACGGTGGAAAGCTTCCACCACAGCGTGTCGTCGCCGCCCAGGCTCGGGACCAGCATGTAGGAGACGAGGTACGTGAGCGCGACCGACACGATCGAGGTGAGCCACACCAGGAAGGTGAGCGGCGCCTCGAAGTTCATCTTGTCAGCCGCGGCGTAGCGGCTCCGCGACACGCCTTCGTTGACGAGGTACGACACGCCGCTCGCCACGATCATCATCACGCGCATCACGAAGATCCACACCAGGAGCTGGACCTGGACCGATGGATCCTTCACGGCCAGCAGGATGAACGAGATGAGCGCCACGCCGGTGACGCCGTAGGTCTCGAAGCCGTCGGCGCTAGGCCCGACCGAGTCGCCGGCGTTGTCCCCGGTGCAGTCCGCGATCACCCCCGGGTTGCGCGCATCGTCTTCCTTGATGTTGAAGACGATCTTCATCAGGTCGGACCCGATGTCGGCAATCTTGGTGAAGATGCCGCCCGCGATCCGGAGCGCGGCCGCACCGAGCGACTCGCCGATGGCGAAGCCGATGAAGCAGGGACCCGCGTAGTCACCCGGCACGAAGAGCAGGATGACCAGCATCATCACCAGCTCGACGCTGATGAGCAGCATGCCGATGCTCATGCCGGCCGAGAGCGGGATCTGATAACAGGGATAGGGCTTGCCCCGGAGGCTGGCGAACG
>CAZXKD010000190.1:3286-4444 GCA_964641215.1 uncultured Gemmatimonadaceae bacterium | reverse complement strand
TTCGTGCCGTAGGTGATGTCGCACAGATACGCCGCGCGGCGCTCGGGGGTCTGGGGCTGGGTGTCGTCGATGCACCCCACGGTGAGCCCGAGCCACTTGAAGAGGTGGCCCATCCATTGCGAGTCGCGACGGGCGAGGTAGTTGTTGACGGTCACGAGGTGCACGCCTCGCCCCGCCAGCGCGTTGAGGTAGAGCGGCAAGGTGGCGACGAGGGTCTTGCCCTCGCCGGTCGCCATCTCGGCAATCTTTCCCTGATGCAGTACGATGCCGCCGATCAGCTGCACGTCGTAGGGCACCATGTCCCAGGTGAGGGTATGCCCCGTCACCTCCACCGGCGTGCCCAGCAGCCGGCGGCACGCCTCGCGCACCGTCGCGAACACCTCCGGCAACAGATCGTCGAGGGTGGCCTGCATCCCCTTGGCCAGCGCCTGCTCCGCCCTGCCCAGCTGGTCGCTCAGGGCCGCGCGTTCGACCGCATCGGGGCAGTCATGCTTGGCCTTGGTGAGGCGCGCCACCTCGGCTGCCAGCGTGCCGGTGCGCTCGGCGACGAGGCCGCGGAACTTCGCGGTCTGCGCCTGCAGCTCGGCATCCCCGAGCCCCTTGAGGCGCTCCTCGTGCCGGTGGATGGCGTCCACCGTCGGGCGGATGCGCTTCATCTCCCGCGCGAAGCGCGTTCCCACGACTTTCGTGACCAGACCCTTGAGCATCAGCCCTCTAGCGATACAGCCCGTGAGTGGCGATGTACTCGCGCACCGCCTCGGGCACCCAATAGCGAATGGACCGCCCGGCCGCGACACGCGCGCGGACGGCCGAGGCGGACACCTCGATCGTCGGCACCTCGATCACCCGAGTGATCAGCCGGTGGGACGGGATGGTCGCGCCCGGCCGGGCGAAGACGACCACGTCGGCAAGCCGCGGCAGGGACTCCACTTCGTACCACTCGGGCAGATCCTGCGCCGCGTCCGCCCCCAGTAGTAACGTATACCGGTTTCCGGCTCCCCCCCCCCCCCCCCCCCCCCCCCGCGCGCCCCCCCTGCCGCGCCTCCCGCGCCGCCGGGTGCGGGACGGGGCGCGGGGGGTCGGCCAGGGCGACGTGGCCGCGTCCCCCGTGGCCGGGGGGGGTGCCCCGACCGCGCGCGGCAGCATCTCGCCCGGTGG
>CAZXKD010000190.1:0-3276 GCA_964641215.1 uncultured Gemmatimonadaceae bacterium | reverse complement strand
ACACACACCTTGGCACGCCTCAGCGGTCGTCCCCTCTTCGCACCCTCTGGGATATGCCGGCCCCCGGCGCCCCCCCATATAAACCTAACCCCCCCTCCCCCCCCCCCCCCCCCCCCTCCCCCCCCCGGCTGCGCCCCATTCCGGTCCCTCAAGGCCCGCAGGGTGCGGACCGTGTACGAGGGTACCGGCAAGTCGAGCTCGATCCGCTCCACGCTGCAGCGGGGGTTGCCCGCCACCGCGAGCGCCAGCATCTCGGCCCGCTGCTCCGGCGTCGCCACATGGGCCGCACGCTTGAACGGTTGCTCACGGGCCGGGAGGAACCGGATCGCCACGCCCAGGGCGTCGGCCACCGCCTCGGCCACGATCAGGTGCCCCACGTGCACCGGGTCGAAGGACCCGCCGAACAGCGCGTCCACGACGGTCAGGGAGTGGGGGACGGACTGGCGGCCGACGGGGGGGGTACCGGGCAGCGGCTCGCCACCCCGGGGTTGTTCGCGTGGTAGCGCTGCAGGGTGGTGCAGACCTCGCGCAGCTCTTCCTTGTAGTTGATGACGCGGTAGGTGTCGGCCATGCGGAGCAGCGCATCGGCCGCCCGGGGCGTCTCCGGGTAGTTGGCGTACACGTCCTTGAAGTAGATCAGCGCCGAATCCCACGCCTTCCGACTGAAGTAAAACATGCCGTTCTTGAAGCTCTTGTCCGCGAACCACTCCCGGAGCTGGCGCACGTGCAGCTGGGCTCGCTGCGCGGCCTCGCTGTCGGGGTAGCGCCCGGCCAGCTCCTGGTAGATGGCCAGCGCCGCTTCGCCGTAGGAGGGGTCGAGCTCCGGCAGCCGCCACAAGCGCAGGTTGGCGTCGCCGGCCCGCAGCAAGGCCACGGGTGCAAAGGAGCTGGTCGGGAACTGGTCGGCCACCTGCCGGAACTCGTGTGCGGCCTGCAGGCGATCGCCCGTCTGAAAGTACGACTCTGCGAGGTAGTAGTGCACTTCCGGCGCGACCGAGTCGTTCGGCCCGATCTCGAAGACGAGCCGCTGATAGGCTTGCTGCGCCTTACTGAAGTCGCCCTGGCGAAAGGCGGCCCGGGCCTGCGCCAGCGCGCTGTCGGGCGTCGGCGTGACGCGCGGCCGCGCCCCATGGAGGCAGGCGGCGATCCCGAGCAAGGCCAGCACGCCGAGCCGACGCATCGTCCTCACGTCGAATCCGCCTTGCCCAGCGCGTTGAGCTTCTGCTGCGCTTTCTGGGTCAGCGTGTCTCCCGGCGTTCCCCCGACGAGCGCCTGATGGTAGGCTTCGACGGCGGCCGCGACGTCCCCTTGCGCGAGTCGCACGTCCCCGAGCCCGATGTACGCCCCGCGCGCCACGTCCACCGCCGCCCCCGGCGCTGTGGCGCGGCGGAACCAGTCCTCGGCTTCGGCGGGGTGGCCGTGATCGAGGGCGTCCTGGCCGCGGACCAGCGCGCACATGCCGAGGCCTTCGCGCGCGCCGTCCACCACGGCAGGCTCTCGCGCCCGCCGCACGACGCCCTCGAAAACCACGACCGCCGTGCTGCAGTCCTTCGCGCGGACGGCCGCCATGCCGAGCGCGTACAACAGCGAGTCCGCGCTGCGCCCGTCGGCGGCCGCGGCAATCGCGGTGGGCAGGAACGCCAGCGCTTCTCCAGGGGTGCCCCGGTCGGCGGCGTCGAGCGCGACGAGACGGGCATAGCGGCCCAGCGGGCGGTTCGGCGCGATCTCCCGGATCCCGGCGAGCGCGATCGCCAATGCGGACCGGTCGTTGGCGTTGAGGGCAGCGCGCACCACGCGCTCCAGTCCTTCGGCGGCTTCGTCGCTGCGCGAGCGGTCGGCCGTGGCGAGGGCGCGGTATTCGGCCGCGGCGAGGGTGTAGTCCTCCGTGTGCAGGGCCGCCGCCGCGGCTTTGGCGAGCAGCGGGCCACGTCCCGGGTTCGCCTTGAGGCCCAGCTCGTACTCGGCGAGCGCGTCCTGATACTGCGTCGCGGCGTACAGTCGGTCTCCCAGCTGCTCGTGGTCGGCGGCACTGCGGGCGCAGCCGAGGGTGAGCGCGAGGATCGCGGCGCCGACGCGCGTCACGCCTTCTTCCGCTTCCCGCCCCCCCCTCCCCCCGTCCCGCCCCCTCCGCCCCGGGCCGCCTTGACACCCGGGGGAGGCGGCGGCGGGGGGGGAGGGGGGGGCGCGGGAGGCGCGGTCGACGGCGGCACCTCGCTGCGGGCGAGCATGGCCAGATAAGCCTCCACTCTCGGATCTTCCGGACGGCGCTCGCGGCACTCCTCCCAGACGGCCCGGGCCGACAGCCCGTCGCCCGCGAGATAGCATGCGAGGCCCAACATCGCGGCGGCGTCCAGGAAGTGGGGACGGTCGCGCACGATGATCTCGAACTGCTCACGCGCCTGCAGCGCCCGGCCGGAGTCGAGCAGCAGCCGGCCCAACTTATACCGCAAGTCCTGGAAGCTGGGTCCCAGCACGAGGGCCGTCTGGTACTGGCCGATGGCCTGGGGAAGGTCGCCTGCCTCGGCGTAGGCGTCGCCCAGCGCCGCATGGAGGTTGGCCAGCTTGGCGGCCACGTGGGCGGGGAAGCCATGCCGTGTTTCCCCGCTGAGCTGCCCCGCCCGGCGGAGCGCTGCGTCCGCTTCGTCCTCGCGCCCGACCTCGTTGAGCACGATGGCGCGGTGGATCAGCGCCTCAACGTAGTTCGGGTTCAGGGCGAGGGCCTGGTCGAACTGGACCAGCGCCTTGTCGTGCTGGCCCGCCAGCGCGAGGGAGAGGCCCAGCAGCTGGTGGGCGTCGGCGAACGCCCGTCCCGACGCGAGCACCTCCTCCAAGAGGTGAATCGCCCCGTAGTAGTCCTGCAGCTGGAACCGCTCGCGGGCCTGCTCGACCAGATGCTCAGGACTGACGTCCATAGGTCGCCTCATACCAGCGGACGAACAGCGGGATCCCCTCATCGATGCCGACGGTGGGCCGGTAGCCGAGGACGGTCCCGGAGTGCCTGAGGTCGGCGGCCGTGAGCGGCACATCCCCGGGTTGGTCGGGCCAGCCGTCGCTGAGGGGGGTCGGGCCCAGGGCCTCACGCTACGCGGATCGGTTCCGGGACGATCTGCCGGTCCTGGAGCGGAAACCCGGCGGCCCGACGGTTGCCGCGGTGCTCGAAGACGCACGGCGGGCCGTCGCGGAGATCGACCGGCTTCTCGCGAACGCCGGAATCTTCGGCGTGTCGGCCCAGGATCGGGGGATTCTCCAGGATCTGGCGGCCCAGGCCCATCTGCG
>CAZXKD010000189.1:1651-4487 GCA_964641215.1 uncultured Gemmatimonadaceae bacterium | reverse complement strand
CCGCTAGCCTAACCGCTGCCCCGCGGCGGCGCCAGGCAGCGTGGCGAGACTCAAATGCACCCCGGGAAATCAGGCACCACGCGAGGTGCGAGTAAGCGCCGCTAGCCAAGACGCCTGATTTCCCGGGGACCCCGCTTCAGCAAGCTCGCCGATGTGCGCGAGCGTGAGGTCCGCGGCCGGGTGCTTCTCGAGCTCGCGCGCATCGTGCGCATAATGCCCCTGACGGGCAAAGACCGTGGTGAGCCGCTCGCCCCACGTGCGCTTCATGGCGGCCAGGATGCGCAGCTTGTCGTCGATCATGACGTAGTGATCCGCGGGAAAGCGTCGCTCGATCGCATCCAGCATGAGCTCCTTGTGCAGGTAGATGAGGACCCGGCCATCCACCGCGTCCCACAGGCCGGCTCGCTGGACCTTGCGCGGCTGAAACACCACGTCGCCGTCGGAGAGGATGACCGTAGTGCCAAGGCGCGCGCAGCGGGCGAGCGCGGCGAGCGCGCCGGGATAGAGCCGCTCCCCGAACGGGTAGTCCACCAGGAAAAACGATACCCGCAGCAGTTGCGGATCGTCGAGGTTCTCCAGGCGATAGCGCTGCAGGGCGCCGAGATAGTCGGCGTATCCAAGCTCGACGCGCAGCTCCTCGAAGATCGCCCAGTAGCGGTCGCGGCTGGCGCGGCCAAATTCACCCTGCAGATAAGCGCTGAGGTCCGCCTGCACGGCGTCGTTGTCGAGGAGCGTGTTGTCCACGTCGAACAGGAACACGATCTTCTTCGATGTCGCCGTCATGCGACCGCCTGTGTCCTCACCCCTTTCGGCAGTGTACGCTCGAGGGAACACCGCCACCCGCGGGACCTGTCAACCCGGCTTACGCGGCCGCGTTCTGCGAACGCGGGACGTCCCGCGCGTGGCGCCGTTGCGCGCGCCGGGCACGGAGGTGCAGGGATTGAACAGCCAGTCTATCGTGAGATCTCTCTACGGCCGATCGGCGGTCCGACCGCTGGCAGTCGGCGGCGTGACGGCACTGCTCGGTACGCTCCTGAGCTGCGGCTACGGCTCCGGGTACAGCTTCTCGCCGTTCAACGTCCCGAACTCCATCGCCGTCGCGGACGTGAACAGCGACGGCGTTCCAGACCTGCTGGTCGCCACGACGTCCGACCAGGGTAATCCTACGAACCCGGGCTTCGCGAACGTCATTCTGGGGAACCGCGGCTCCGCCGGCACGTTTCAGAAAGGCGTGCAGTACGCCACCACGGGCAACAACCCCTCGAGCATCGCCGTGGCGGATCTGACGCGCTCCGGATCGCTCGATCTCGTGATCGCGAATTTCAGCGCCGGCAGCGTCTCGGTCTTCATGCACGGCTCGACCCCGGGCACCTACATGCCCGCCGTCAACGTGACGATCGGCCGGCTTCCGAACCAGGTCGTGATCGCCGATGTGAATGGCGACGGACACCCGGACCTGGTCCTCGCCGACGCGAGCGCCAGCGGCAACGCGATCATCCTGCTCCAGGATCCCGCCAACCCCGGGCGGTTCCTCGCGCCGACCCTGCTCTCGACCGGCAGCACCAGCGCCACATCGGTCGCAGTCGCCGACCTGAACGGCGATGGCAAGCTCGACGTCGTCGCCGCGACCTCGGACGCGAGCGGCAACAACGGCGCCGTCTACGTCTTCTATCAGAGCGCCACGAGTCCCGGGACCTTCCTCGCGGCGACGACTTTTCCCGCCGGCGCGCAGCCGCAGGCGGTCAGGATCGCGGATGTGAACGGTGACGGACTCCCGGACCTCGTCGTGGCGAACCTGGGTCCCGGCACGGACCGAATGGGATCACCCGGAGTCTCGGTGCTGCTGCAGGATGTCGCGCATCCGGGACATTTCCTGCCACCGGTCACCTACGCCACGCAGGCCTCAGCCGTCGACGTCGCGGTCGGCGACCTGAACGGCGATGGGAAGCCGGACCTCGTCGTCGCGAATCTCGGGCCCGCACCGACCGGCAGTGTGTCGGTCCTGCTGCAGAATCCGGCGCTTCCGGGGACGTTCCTCTCGGCTACCAGTTACGCAGGCTTCGGCCAGCCGCTTGCGGTCGCCATCGCCGACCTCAACGGGGACGGTCATCCGGACATCGCGGTGGCCGACAGCACCAGCGCGACGGTGATGCTGCAGAACGCAGCCTCGCCGGGGACGTTTGCGGCCGCGGTGCAAGTCGGAAATTAGGAAATCGGCGTCAGCGCACGGGTCGGAAATTAGCGCGCGCTGTAGCCGCGCGCATCCAGGCAGGCAATCATGGCGCGGCGATAGTCCGCGGCGCTTCCCGAGGACTGCCGGGATGAGCGGGTGGGATCGAAGCCCGTCTGGCTCACCGCCCAGCTGTGGCACTCGTAGCGGTCCTGCTGGGTCTGCGCATCGCTTTGACCGTTGCGCGGATAGAGATACACGTCGGCCCCGCTGCCGCCCTCGCCGTACCCGGAAGAGGAGTCGCTGGCGTGACTCCCGGCCACCGGCGGCGGATCCGTGACGACGTAGCCGTAATCGGCCGGGCTCCACGTGTAGTAGAGGTTATTCCAGTAGTAGTAGGGGTTGCCTCCCCACCAGAACGTCGCATAGCCGTACGGAAGGACCGGCAGGAACCAGGCAAAGCCCGGGTTGAACCACACGTGCGGCCAGAAGATCCCGTGCCAATAGCCGCCGCCCCAGCCACGCCAGCCGTTCCAGCCACCCCAGCCGGGCACGTTGCCTCCACCCGAGAAGTGACCCGCGCTGTGATTGGCGCTCATGGTCGGGAAGCCCCCGTGCACGGGGGCGTGGACTGCGGTCGGGGCGCCCCCGGCAATGCGAGGCGCG
>CAZXKD010000189.1:0-1551 GCA_964641215.1 uncultured Gemmatimonadaceae bacterium | reverse complement strand
CCGCCGCCGCCACCCCCCATGTGGCCGCCACCTCCGAAGTGGCCGCCGCCGCCTCCGAGATGGCCGTTCGCAAACGTGGTAACCGGCGCGCTGGCTGCGGCAACGCCGAGCAGCAGCGCTGCGACGATCCGAATAAGTCGCGTGTTCGCCGTACTCACAGCTCATCACCCCGTCGTGCGGCCGCGATCTTGCGACCCCGGCACTTGAATTAGACGCCCCGCGGGCGCCGGTGTTCAAGCTGACCCACATTAAAACGCGGTAACGCCCGGTGCCGTTGACCACCCTCCCGGCAGCGTTGACCGCCCCTCCCCGACCGGAGCGATTCCAGCCGCTTTTCCTCGGGAAATTCAGCGATCTGCGCAGGGGGCGGCTTATGTTCCGTGCGAGCCGCGCCGCGCGAGCGCCGTTCCCGCAACGGTCCGCGCGCCTACCGGTGCTCAGTACACCATGTTCAAGGCGACTGCGGGCGTCACGCTCGAGGTGGTGTTACGGCCCGAGGCGATGATCCGCACCCCGAGCAGCACGCCGATCCGGCTGCTGAAGTTGTATTCGATCGCCGGGGCGAGCTGCAGCGCGTACGCGGACCCGGAAGCGGCAGTGAAGGTGCCGCCGCCGGAGCCACCGGCGGGCGGCGCGAGCTGGCCGCGCACGAGCGTGTCGCCCTCGTGCTGATACACGACGTCGAGCGCCAGCACCCAGTTGCGCGTGACGCTGTATTCCGCGGCCGCGTCCGCGGTGAATGAGTTGCCGGGATAGGCCCGGCCGCTGAATCCGACCGGTGTCCCGTAGACGCTCGCATCGTGCAGGCCCACCGATGAGGACAGCGAGTAAGTGAGATCGAGCCGCACGCGCAGGATCCGCCCGTTGGGCATCCACAGGTAATCCTGGGAATAGACCGAGAGGGCCGTCGTGTACGCTCCGGCTCCGAAGCCGTCGCTTGCGCGGGCGAGACGCTGGTAGCGACCCGTGGGCAGCGTCTCGTCGAGCACCACCGAGATCGCGGGAGTGCGGTGCCCGTCCTCGAAGCGCGTCACGCCGAAACCGGCCTGCAGCGTCAGGTCGCCGACGCCCGGGTGCGAGCTGTTGGGTGCCCCGGCTGGCTCGTTGTAGAGGAAGCGCGGAATCATGCCGAGGGTCACCCGGTCGGTGAGTCCGTACAACACGTAAGTGAGCGAGCCGATGTCGTGCTCGCCCGGAGTCGACTGCCGCGTCCCGTTGGCATTAAAGCGGCCGTCGGTCATGACGTCGAAGAGGTAGGGCTCGATCAGCATGTGCCCGGCGGGCAGAGTCGCGGCCGACGGCGCGAGCATCGGTCCGGTCCACCAGGCATCCTCGCGGGACTGATCGGCCGCGTGTGCGGCGGCCGCCGCACCGACCGCCAACACGATGAGCGCGCAGACGTGGCGATGTGCGATGCCCCACGCGCGCCGTCTCCCGTGTCCCGCTCCGCTCATTCGCTCCCACTCCACTGGCCGCTGCCCCTCTCGAGGCGCCGTGCGAATCATCGGTGCCCCGCACACGCCGCGCACTCCGTTTCCTGCTGTTTCACCG
>CAZXKD010000188.1:0-4494 GCA_964641215.1 uncultured Gemmatimonadaceae bacterium | reverse complement strand
GTGATCGCCAGGTACTTGGCCGCTTTCACCGCGACGAATACCGGTGCGCGCGGGGTGACATACTCGGGTTTGAGCCGCTTGTAGAGGTCGAGTTTCATGGCACTCCGGTCACCGGTCTGGTCCGGTCGCGCCCCTTCCTCCCCCCTCTACGATCCGCCGGTAGCTGTCGGGGTTCCACTGCGGACGCTCGGCGGCATTGGCGATCTCGAGCCCGAGATAGAACACCAGCTGGACGATCCGCGACTCTTTCTCGGCGTCGATCTTGGCGACCTCGTCCGAGACCTGGTGGTAGTCGGCATGGACGCCGTTGAAGAAGAACAGGATCGGTACGCCCTTCCTCGCGAAGTTGTAGTGGTCCGAGCGGAAGTAGAAGCTCTCCGTCGGCCAGATGTCGTCGATCGCGTGCATGCGGAGCTCGGGATGGGCCGCGGCAACGCGGTTGAGCGTCGCCCCCAGGTCGGAATGCTCCTTGCCGATGACCGCGATCGTATCCCTCCAGTTGCGCCCCACCATGTCCGTGTTCAGGTCGGCGACCACGTCGGCGAGAGGAACGGTGGGGTGGTCGGTGTAGTACGAGCTGCCCCACAGGCCGCGCTCCTCCCCGCTCACCGTCATGAACACCAGCGAGCGCTTGGGCCGAGGTGAGAGCCGAGCAAACGCCTCGGCCGCCTCGATCACTGCCGTCGTGCCGGACGCGTCGTCGTCCGCGCCGTTGCAGATCGAGTCCGCCCCCCGGGCGACACACCCTTCGCCCGAGCCGGGCGTACCCAGGTGGTCCATGTGGCCCGTGAAGAAGACGTATTGGCGCTTGAGCCGCGGATCGCGGCCCTCGAGAATCCCGATCACGTTCGGCGCCCGCAGGTCCCCCGGTTCGTACTGGAGACGCGCCGTCAGCGTGATCCCCGGGAGCCGCCGGGCGACGGCGGGGGGGGAGGGGGCCGCGTGGCTGCGCAACGCCGCCGCGTCGACGCCGAGCGCGCGGGAGGCCGTCGCGTCGCGGATCTCCAGAAACCAGGGGCCGTCCTCCCGCTGCCCGCGACCGAGGGCGTAGGAGGGTGTGACCACTCGACCCACCTGGTCCTGCCACTGATCATCGGAGCGATTGGAGACCACGAGCACGCCCAACGCCCCGGCCCGAATCGCACGCCAACCCAGCGCGCCGTTGAGAGAGATCTGGCCGGCCCCGGCCGTGACGATGAGCGCGACCCAGGCGCCGCGGACGCTCGCACCGCGAAACGGGTTGGCGGAATCCGCCGGCCCGGCGAGCAGCACGACAGGTCCGGAGATTCCGCCGGCAGAGGGAAGTCCGTACCGTACGACGTTCACCTGCCGCCCTACCTTCAGCGTCAGGCCGCCGACCGTCAGGGCGCTCCGGGCGGTGTCGAGTTGCCGCCGCACAATCGGATAGTGCTGGATGAACGTGCCGCTGTCTCCGCCCGGCCTCAAGCCGAAGCGGCGGAACTCGTCGGCGACGTACCGGGCGACCTGCTCAAGCTGCGGACTCGGGGTCGCCCGACCGAGCATCGAGTCGTCGGCAAGGATACCGATCCGCCTGATGACGGCGGCCGGGGTGATGAAATTCACCGCCTGTCGCACCGACGCGGGCGACTGCGCGGCCAACAACACCGGCAGCAGCGGGAGGGAGCAGTGACGGAGCTTGGCCATCAGGTGCGCAAACCTAACGCGCCCGGCCGATTGCCACTACCGGTCGGGCGCGTTTTTGATGGAGGGGGGAATCTGGTTCAGGGCCGACGCCTGCGGAGCTCCGGCTGGTTGTCCTTCCCCTTGCCCTTGTCCTGCGTGGCAGCATCCCGTCGGGGCTCGGCTCGAGGCGGCTGGCTCCGTGACTCGACCCGCGGCTGCTCTCCCTCCCTTCCCCCTCCCCGGGGCTGCGCGGGCCGGAACATTTCTGGCTGCCGGCCACGGTCGTCGCGACCATTCCCACGCGGCGCGTCGGAGGGTCGCCAGATGGGCGGGCCGACCCGCTGCTCATGGCCCATATCGCTGGGCCGGTTGGACCGATCCCGACGACCACCGTCGTCCGGACGGTTCGGGTGATCCGGGTGGTCCGGCTGATCGGGGCGGTCGGGCTGATTGGGCCGATCCCGGCGGCCGCGGTCTCCACCGCCATCAGTCGGTTGGTCGGGCCGATCACGCCGGGGCAGGTCACGCGGCGGAGGAATCAACCGGCGGACGTCGCGGTCGCCCACCTGACGACGGGTGTCGTCGTTCACCGGGCGTTCGCGCACCCGCGTGACGAACCGGTCGCCGCCAGCGCCGTCGCGGTCCCTGAAGATGAATCGCGGCTCAGGCCGGAACGGCCGCACAAACACCGCCCGCGTGCCGTACGCGCGGTAGGGGTAGTAATACGGATCGTCGTACACGACGATGCGGAAGCGCACGCAGGAGTACGCGTAGGGATCCCACGTGGTCCACCGCGCGTACGTGTGACAATCGTAGCAAAGGAACCGGGGATAGTCGTAGTGCTGCTGGACGTAGTAGGGAACGACGTCGTAGTCCCAGTCCGTATAGTCGGCCGGGACGATGCGTTGCGCGAGATCGGTCAGGGCCACGTAAGGATCGCCGCGGACTCTGCCGTCGGCGATCAGGCGGTAGTCCCAATGGTCGCCGCTTTCCATCGCGTCGTAGACGAACGGTTCGGCCGCTGCCACGGCGAAGAGATAGCCGACGCCGGGGTAGTCGTCGATCTGGAACACGTCGCGGGACTGATAGCCTTGCACTTCGAGCTCGCGCCCGCCGCGCACGTAGTTGTCCTCCCAGGGCTCGCGGGGGAAGAGCACGCGCACGCGCCCGTCCGTGTCCACCCGCAACACGGTGATGTAGGCATCCTGGTCGGCGCGGATGAACACGCGGACCCCGTCGCCTCGGGCGTACGGCTCGTCGCCGCGGCTGGTCCAGACCTCCACGCGCGGTCGATAGGCGGCGTGCGCGGTACGCGGTGCGCGGTCCGCAGGGGGACCGTACTGCGCACCGGACAGTGCCGCCGATCCGAGCAACACGATGTGAGCGAACATATTGCCTCCTGCCGGGTTCAAAGGCAGGGAGCATGCCAGGAGCGTCCCCCCTGTATCCGGTTCCCTTGGCACCACTTAGCGTCTCAGCGTCTTGGCCTTTCTTCTTTCCGGTGTCCTCTATTCCGGACGTTCGTCCCTCCGTTAGCTTCCGCCACCGATGACACCGGCCGCCCGTTTCGACTTGCTGGATCCCGCGGAAGTGGCTCGCCTGGGGGGCATTGAGATCGTCGCCGAGGGGGTGGTGGAAGGCTTTCTCGCCGGGCTGCACCGCTCTCCGTTTCGCGGGTTCTCCGTCGAATTCACCGAGCACCGCGCCTACCAGCCGGGTGATGAGCCGCGCTACCTCGACTGGCGCATCCTGGCGCGCACCGACCGGTTGTTCGTGAAGCAATTCGAGGAAGAGACCAACCTGCGCGCGATGATCCTGGTGGACGCGAGTCGCTCGATGGCGTGGCGCGGCGCGCCTGAGCGACTCACCAAGCGCGCGTACGCCGACCGACTGGCGGCCGCCCTGGCGCTGATCCTGCTGCGGCAGCGGGACGCGACCGGGCTCGTCACCTTCGACGAGGCGGTGCGCCAGGTGATCCCCGCCCGCGTCAAAGCGGGGCAGTGGCCGCGGCTCGTGCGCGGGCTGCTCGCCACGCCGGACGGTCACGGGACCGCGGCGCACGCGGCGCTGCGCCACATCACCAGCCTGCTCGCGCGGCGCGGACTGGTCGTGATCATCTCCGACCTGCTCTTCGAGCGCCCGTTGGCGCTCACGGCGCTGCGCTATCTGCGCCACCGCGGCCATCAGGTGATCGTGTTCCATCTCATGGATCCCGCGGAGGCGGAGCTCGCGGGCCCGCCCGAGGTGCGCTTCCGCGATCCGGAATCGCAGCTGAGTGTGGTGGTGCGGCCGCGTGAGTTGGCGCGGGCCTATCGGGAGACCGTCCAGCGCGAGGTGGCCGCGTGGCGCTCCGCCTGCCGGCGCCACGGGATCGCTTACCACCATGTGACGACCGACCTGCCGTTCGGCATGGCGTTGCGTCTCCTCACGTGAGCTTTCTGCACCCGCTGGCCCTGCTGGGACTCGCCGCCGCCGCGATCCCGGCCCTGCTGCACTTGCTGCAACGCCGCACGCCTCCCGTGCTCGTGTTCCCGCCGGTGCGCTATCTCACTGACGCTGAGCGCCGCAGCGCTCGACGACTGCGGCTGCGGCACCTGCTCCTGCTGCTGCTGCGCACCGCGTTGATCGTGGCGGTGGTGCTGGCCGCCGCCCGGCCGCTGGTGCCGGCCCGAGGCGGCGGAGGTCTGCACGCACCGACGGCGCTCGTCGTGGTGCTCGACAATTCGCTCTCGGCGGGCGCGGTGGTGGACGGTCGCCCGGTGCTCGACCGGCTCAAGGTCGCGGCCCGCGCCGTGCTCGGGCGCCTCGCGACGGCCGACCGCTGCTGGCTCGTGCTCGCCGACGGCGTAG
>CAZXKD010000187.1:0-4639 GCA_964641215.1 uncultured Gemmatimonadaceae bacterium | reverse complement strand
CGCCGGGGGGGGGTGGGGGGGTCGCCCGGGGGGCCGAGCCGGGGGGGGATCGGGGGTGGGGGGGCACCCCCGGGCGGGGGGGGAGCGGGGGGGGGGAAAAAGGGGAGGGGGGGGGCGGGGGGCGGGGGGGGGGTGGGGGGCGCGGGGGGGGGGGGGGGGGGGGGGGGGGGGGGGGCGCTGCCCGCGAGCGCCCGGATCGATTTCCCGGAGGGGTCGGCCCGTTTTGAATTCACCGTGGTGGCCGTGGATACGGCGGTGGTCATTGCTCCGGCGCTGTGGCGCAGCCGCCGCTAGCGCGGCGACGCTGGGCCTCGTCGCCTGCGTGTACCATTTCTCCGGCGGCGGGCTGCCCAACGTCAAGACCGTCGCGATCCTGCCCTTCGACAACGATACGCCGGAGCCGGCGCTGACGACGGAAGTGAACGCCGCCGTCCGCGAGGCGCTGGAGAATCGCCTGGGCCTGCGGCTCGCCGGCGAGCAGAACGCCGACGCGGTGGTGCGAGGGCGCATCGCGCGCTACGAGCCGGACGTGCCGCTCGCCGTCCAACCCGGCGTAGGCACGGTGAACGTGACCCGCCGCCAGATCCAGCTCACCGTGGACGTGGAGATCATGGACCAGCGGGACGGGCACACGGTGTGGAAGCACCAGGTGACCGTCGTCGGGGACTACCAGCCGCCGGCCGAGGCGGATGGCCGCAAGGTCGCGCTACAGAAACTGGTGAGCGAGATCGTGGACGGAGCGCAGTCCCAATGGTAGCTCCATCCCGCTGGCTGCGAGGCCCCCGCGGCCCGCGCGGCCGCCGCGGCGCCAGCTCCACGGGGTGCCTGCTCTCGCTGCTCGTGTTCGCAGCGGCCCTCTACTACGGAGTGCACATCGGCGAGGTGTTCTTCCGCTATTACCGGCTGCTCGACGAGATGCAGTCGCAGGCGCGGCTCGCCGCGGCGCTGGACGACGGCACGATCCGCCGTCGCCTCCAGGCCGCCGTTCAGGACATCGGCGTGCCCGAGGTTGCCAACACCAATCTCCGCATTCGTCGCACCCTGTCGCCGCGGGAGATCGACATCGAGACGTCCTACAGCGAGGCGGTCCACCTGCCGTTGCTCAATCACACCTTCCTGTTCCACCCGAAAGCCACCGAGCCGCTGTAAGGGCCTTGCCCCCCTCACCTCCCATGCATGAACACCGCCGGTAAGGTCCGCCCGCTCGGGGACGCGGCGCGCTGGCGCGCGGCGCTGCCGGCCGGGACGACGGTGGTGTTCACCAACGGCGTCTTCGACCTGTTGCACGCCGGCCATGTCGCCCTGCTGGAAGCGGCTCGCGCCGCGGGAGGGGCGCTCATCGTCGCCGTGAACAGCGACGCGTCGGTGCGCCGGCTGGGGAAGGGGGGGAGAGGGGGGGGGGGGACCGACCGTCCCTTCGTCCCCGCCACCGAGCGGGCGCGGCTGCTCGCCGCCCTGGCGAGCGTGGACTGCGTGGTCCTGTTCGACGAGGACACGCCGCTGGCGGTGATCCGGCGGCTGCGGCCCGACGTGCTCGTGAAGGGGGCCGACTACCAGCGCAGCGAGATCGTGGGGGCGGACGCTGTGGAAGGGTGGGGGGGGCGCGTCGTGCGCGTGCCGCTCGTGCCGGGGCTGTCCACGACCGACTTGCTGCGCAGACTGCGCGGCCCGAAATGATTTCCCGATCAAATCCGCAATCCGCAATCCGCAATGAAGCTCCTCGTCGCCACCCGCAGCCCCGCTAAGACCCGCGAAATCCGCGAACTGTTCGTGGGGCTGCCGTTCGTGGTGGAGTTTCCCGCCGACCGATTCCTGGAGCGGTTGCCCGAGGAAGCCGATCTCGAGCGCGGGTCGAGCTACACCGAGAATGCGGTCGCCAAGGCTCGCTACTTCGCGCAGCGCAGCGGCCTGCCGACCATCGCCGACGACTCCGGGCTCGAGGTGGACGCGCTGGGCGGAGCGCCCGGCATCCACTCGGCACGCTGGGCCGGGGAAGAGGCCCGGGAGGAGGGCAACGAGGGCAGCGGCGACCTGGACGCGCGCAACAACGCGCTCCTGCTCGAGCGGCTGGCGGGTGTGCCCGAGACGCAGCGCGGCGCGCGCTATCGGTGCCTCATCGCGTACCTCGAGACGCCGTCCGGAGTGCCCGAGATCGTCGAGGCGAGCTGCGAGGGCTTCATCTTGCTGACCCCCACGGGCTTCGGCGGCTTTGGCTACGACCCGCTCTTCTACTCGACCGACCTGCGGATGAGCTTCGGGGAAGCCCCGCCGGCCGCCAAGCACCGGGTCTCTCACCGTGGGCGGGCGTTCCGGGCGCTGATCGAGGTGCTGCTGCGACGAGTCAAGTGACTGCGGCTCAAACGGAGTGGCTCGCTTCGCGCGGCCCCGCGCTGGTATTGGCGGGCGGCGGCGCCCGGGCGGCCTACGAGGTGGGCGTCCTGTCGGCGATCGCCGACCGGATGCCCGGCCTCGAGTTTCCCATCGTGACCGGCGTCTCGGCGGGCGCGATCAACGCCGTCTACCTCGCGGCGCACCCTGGGCCGCTGCCCGCCGCGACGGCGGCGCTGCGCGAGCACTGGAGCCACCTCGTGGTGGATCGCGTCTTCCGCGTCCGGCCATGGCGTCTGGCGCGAGAGCTGCTCAAGGGCGTCGCCGCGACCCTGCTGGGGACGCGCGGGGAGGCCGCCGTCGTCCGCGGTCTGATCGACATGAGCCCGCTGCGCGCGTTTCTGACGGAGCGCCTCGATTTCGGGGGCATCGATGCCCGGATTGCCGCCGGCCGCCTGCGCGCGGTGGCGCTCAGCGCCACGTCGTACGCTTCCGGCGAGACGGTGACGTTCGTGCACGGCCCTGCCGACGCGCCCACGTGGCGGCGGGCGCTGCGCTACGCCGTGCGGACGCGGCTCACCGTGGACCACGTCATGGCGTCGGCCGCGCTGCCGATTCTGTTTCCGGCGGTCCGCGTGGGCGACGGATTCTACGGCGACGGCAGCGTGCGCCAGACAGCCCCGCTCGCGCCGGCGATCCATCTTGGCGCCCGGGCCATCCTCGTCGTGACGCAGCGCAGCGAGCCCGAGCTGGCCGCCGCGCCCACTCCGCCCCGCTCCGAGTATCCCACGCTGGCCGAAGTGGTCGGCCTGTTGCTGCACGCGATCTTCCTCGACGCCCTCGAGGCCGACGTCGAGCGGATCGAGCGCATCAACCGCACGCTGGCGCGCGTGCCTTCCGGTGCGGGGGCCGCTGCCCCCGAGGGGCTGCGTCCGATCCGCCTCCTGGTGCTCCGGCCGTCGCGGGACCTGGGCGCGTTGGCCGCGGGGTCGGGGGCTAGGCTGCCGGCGTCGATCCGCTGGCTGGTGCGCGGCATGGGTGGCCACCGAGCGACGGCGGTGGATTTCCTTTCCTACTTGCTGTTCGACCCCGTCTATACGACCGCGCTGATCGAGCTGGGCCATGCCGACGCTCTCGCCGCCTGGCCGCGGATCGAGGGGTTCTTGGCGGCGGCGGTGGACTAGGGGGGCCGATCTAGGCACCGCTGCGGCGCCTGCGGCAGTTGTTTAGTTTGTTGTATTGCTTTTCCGAGGCGTCCAGACGTCCAGACGTCCAGCCGTGTAGCCGTCTAGTCTGTTCGGGGTGTAGCGCAGTCCGGTAGCGCGCCTGGTTTGGGACCAGGAGGTCCCGGGTTCAAATCCCGGCGCCCCGACTATCCGACGCAGCTCGCGCCCGTAGCTCAGGTGGATAGAGCAGCAGCCTTCTAAGCTGTTGGTCGGAGGTTCGAGTCCTCCCGGGCGCATCAGGGTTTTCTCACGTCACACCCGCGCCGCTTTCTTCAAATCAGGGTGAAAGTGAGGAACGTTCGGATGACTGACAGGCCGAAGGTCGGTGACCCGATTCGTTGCGTCGGCGGCCCACAGGAGGGCCGCGTCGTGATATTCGGCGGATCCGAAGTTATCAAGCTGCCTTGCCGCAGCCCGACCGGCCAGATCGTTCCTGGCTCCTTCGACCTCTATCGTCTCAGGCGACAGGGGAGCGGCTGGGTCTACGAGACCGCTACGCGTGAACCCCCCCCAGGATTCATGAGACGCCCCGAAGTGCCGCCTCGCCCTCGGCCCAGACTCGCATGACATCATCGATTGCGGCCCTGACGGGGGGGGCCTCAAGCCGTTTGCGGTAATCCCCTGATGCTCAGCGATCCTGGGAAGATCGTCGCGCGAGCCGCGGCGGGCTGGCGAGCCCCCTCTGCGTGGCTAAGATATAGAGCGTGATGGCCATATTGGAGTGACGCAGTTACTTGAGGAGGGTTAGCTAAAATGATGAGTGCAGCGAAGGGTATCACGCGGGCCGATCTGATGAAGAAGCCGCACCTGCTTCGCAAGTCTTTTGGGCGCCTGCCGCCACCCCTGAAGAAATGGGTGACACGGACTCTAACGGTTCGGGGAGAGGGAGGCACGAGGGCGTGGGATGTCTGGCGGCAGTTGGTGAAGATTGACGCAGCCCATGCCCGCAAGTACCCGACGTATAGCGATCCGGTGCCGGGCCGGGGATACAATCTTGGTGGTCAGCCTGCGAACGTGACGGACGCTCTGCTCAAGGCGTGGTTAGCTGCGGGAATCCCGGGCGCGAAGGATTTCTTGGACTCCCC
>CAZXKD010000186.1:0-4663 GCA_964641215.1 uncultured Gemmatimonadaceae bacterium | reverse complement strand
TGTGCTGCCCTAAAAGAGCCCGACCTTTCCCCTCACTGACTCGATCAACTTCGCCGGGTCATACCCGACGCCCTGCTTGAACACCAGCGTCACATGCCGGATGTCGGCAATCGTGGCCGCGGGATTGCCGTCGATCACCACGAGATCCGCCTGCTTGCCAACCGCAATCGAGCCGATCCGATCCGCTCGTCCCAAATACGTCGCGCCGTTCAGCGTGCACACCTTGATCGCCTCGAGCGGGGTCAGCCCGGTCTCGACGAGCAGCTCGGCCTGCCGCTGATCGGAGTAGCCGGGGATCACGCCGCCGCCGCCCGTCGGGTCGGTCCCCGCGAGCAGCAGCCCGCCCGCGCGGAAGAACGCCAGCTCCATCGCGCGATCGAGCGGCAGCAGCTTGGCGAATGGCGACGTCGAGTTCTGCTGCACGCGCGTGTAGAGCTGATCGTATTGCGTCCTGAGCAGGGGATCGAGCACATCCGTCCCCGGACTCACGGGCTGCCCCGGCGTGACCGTCTCGAACACGGTCTGCGTCGACGTCACCGCGACATGATGGGCGACGAGGTACTGCACGAGTGACGTGAACTCGGGCGATTTCGGATCGACGGTGCCGAGCGCCGTCATGCCCGCCTGTCCGGGGCAGACGTCCGGCTGCTTGTCCCTGACGAAGTCCGTGGCGACAAAGAAGCCGTGCTCCAGGTCGTCGATGCCGAGGTCCGCGGCTTCGCGGTAGGTGACCGAGCAGAGATGCCCCGTGATCTTGAGCCCGCGCCGGTGCGCCTCATCCACCGCCGCGGCCAGCTCGGCGCGCGTGATGTTCATGTACGCTTTGAGCGACGTCGCGCCCGCGTCCGCCCAGAATGCCACGAACCGCCGCGCGTCGGCCGAGTCCTTGAGCGCGTACATCTGCGTGAACGGGGAAGGGCCGTTCACGTACGGCGCGGTGGCATCGATCCAGGGTCCCACCTGAGTCCCGGCCTTGATCGCCGCCGCGAGGTTCAGGTCCGCGTAGCCGCCGACGTTGCCGCCGGTCCGCATCGACGTGACGCCGCCCGCGAGGTACAGCCGCGAGAAGCTCACGTAATCGGCGCCGTAGACGCCTGGGCCGGTCGGGTAATAGAGATGCTCGTGCATCATCACGAGTCCCGGGATTACAGATTTTCCCGTCAGGTCCATCACTTGCGCGCCATCCGGCACTTTGATCGAGCGGGCGGCGCCGAGCAGGGCGATGTTGCCGTCGCGGATGATCAGCGTCTGGTCTTCCTTGGCCGCGGCGCCGGTGCCATCGATGACGCGGACGTGGGTGAGGGCCACCACCGGCGTGTCAACGGCGACGTATTGCTGGACCGCGGCGGAGAGTGTCGTACGCTGGGCCGCGAGGAGCGTGGGAGCGAGGAGCAGGGCAGGCGCGCCAAAGGCGCGAAGCGTGGTTGTCGACATGGGAATGAGACTAGCACCAGGTTGGACAACTGACCAGCTGTTCTCGTCAGCGGCCTAGCGCAAACACGAGCAGGGACCTACGAACTCAGTCGGGCACGTGCCAATAGAATGAGTCGCGCGCGCGATAGACCACCTCACCGCGCGTAGTCGTGACCGTGATCCAGGCGCTCAAGACCGGCATATCGAGCCGATTCGAGGCGTACCGCGACGGGAACCGGCCATCGATCGTCACGACGATGCCGGCCTCTTCGAGGTCACAACGCAAGTAAACAGCAGTCTGGCCAATCCGTGCATCCGCGCATCCCACGTCCTGCTTGCTCCCGGGCCGCACGAACCTGACAGACGGTTCCGGACGCAGTGTCAGCCGGGTGAAGCGCCGATCGGAGACGGTGAACTTGTAGTTCGGCTCGTAGTAACCCTCAACCTCGACCTGGAGGGGTCGAGGCGGCGGGGGTGGAGGCTCGGGCGGCGGTGGGGGCGGTTGCTCGGTGACCACTGTCGCCGGCGCGAAAAGACGCGAGATGACAAACACAGCTGCGGCACCGACGAGCGCCAAGAGGGCGACGCCAACGACAATTGCACGGCGACGTCCCCAGATGATCGCCCAGAGACGTCGTAGCATCGGCTGGAGACGTCCCACGACCGTCCCGAGCTGGAGACGCCCTGGGATCGCCTGGAGACGTTGCATGATCGCTCCGCGCGACCTGAGCCGGTCCGTCCGTGCGACTTCTTCCGCCGGAGCAGCGTCCGACGGTGGCGTCACCCTGCCCGGAGGTGGACTGGGCGGGCCCGGTGAAAAATCTGGTGGCGGGGGCGGGGGCGCGTACGCGGGCGGATCGTAAACGACAGCGCGAGGTGGAAGGCCTGCCCGGGGCGGTGCAGCAGCCGGGCGTCGAGCGGGCGCCGCACGACGCTTGACGAGTTTGACATATGCAGGTTTCCGAGTCAGCCGGGACCAGATTGCGAGTACCACCGCCGCGCCCAATGCTCCGGCGACGACCGGTACGAGATCCCGCACACTGCAATGTCCCGCCCCTGCCCCCGCCCCCGCAGCCGCCGCCGCCCGTGCCCCCACGCGCGCCGCCGCCCGCACCACTGGTGCCGTGATGCCCTCGGCGATCTCGAACACAGTGCCCGCGGCCAGCGTCACGACGAGCGCCCACAGACCGCGCGCGTTGGAGTCCCGGAGCTGTACCCACGACATCCAATAGAAGCCGGCGAACAGCGCGATGTACGCATAGTTGTGCAGTAAGGGGACGAGCTGTTGCACCGTGGGAAGGAGCTGCTCGCACTTCGGGACGTGCACGTGGAAGTGGGCTTGCACGGGAAGGTATGCGAGCCCGAGCAGGACGAATGCGAGATAGGCCAATCGCTTGCCGCGCAGGGCGATAATGGCGAGGAGGGCCAGGACGCCCGCACCGATGCGAACCGCTAGAGGTGACATGTGCCGAGCCGCCGCCTGACGGCGTTGGCCTAAGCTAAGGGGTCACGTCTCGCGAGCCAACCCTGGAGAAGCCTTAACGCCGCTGCGCCGGCGCCGCGACCTGATAGCAAACGTCCGTGCGGATCCTGGACGGGTCGTTATTCCAATTGGCCTGCCAGTGTGACCGTAAATCTCCCAGTTCGGACCGAGGCGACGGAGGGGAGTTGCTGCACGTCCACTAGCGGGCTCTGCCGTCGCGGTCTAGTCTAGACCCATGAACCCCACATTCAGCCGCCGCGACTTCGTAACGTCCTCCGCCCTCGCCGGCCTCGCCACACTCGCCGGACCTCGCCTCGCCTCCCCCGAACCCCGAACCCCGAGCCCCGAGCCCCCCTTCGAACTCGACGAAGCCACCATCGCCGCGCTGCAGGAGGGGATGCGCACCGGGAAATACACCTCCCGCCAACTGTGCGAGCTGTATCTGGCGCGTATCGACGCGATCGATCGCCGCGGCCCCACGCTCCGCGCCGTGATCGAGACCAACCCCGAAGCCCTCACCCTCGCCGCCCAACGCGACCTGGAGCGCAAATCCGGAAGAATCCGGGGTCCCCTGCACGGCATCCCGGTCCTCATCAAGGACAACATCGCCACCGCCGACCGGATGATGACGACCGCGGGCTCCCTCGCGCTGGCGGGCATCACGCCGCCTAAGGACGCCTTCGTCGCCACGCGGCTGCGGGACGCCGGCGCCGTGATCCTCGGCAAGACGAACCTCTCCGAATGGGCCAACTTCCGCTCGACTCACTCAGTGTCGGGTTGGAGCGGCCGCGGCGGGCAGTGCCGCAACCCTTACGCCACAGACCGCAACCCCTGCGGCTCGAGCTCCGGCACGGGCGTCGCGATAGCGGCCAACCTCGCCGCCGTGGGCGTGGGCACCGAGACGGACGGCTCGGTCATCTGTCCCTCGGGCGCCAATTCGCTCGTCGGCATCAAGCCTACGGTCGGCCTCGTCAGCCGTTCCGGGATCATCCCCATCGCCCACAGCCAGGACACCGCCGGCCCGATGTGCCGCACCGTCACGGATGCCGCCATCCTGCTCGGCGCCCTCGCCGGCCGTGACGCGAGCGACGCCGCCACCGCGTCCCAGCCAGCGACACCCGACTACACGCAAGCTCTCGACCCCAACGGCCTGAAGGGCGCGCGCATCGGCGTAGCGCGGGCCGCGTTCGGCAATCCCGAGGGCGACCGCCTCGTCAACGCCGCCCTGGAGGTGCTCAAAGCACAGGGCGCCGTGCTGGTCGATCCGGTCGAAATCCCCCATCTCAAGGACTATGGGGACCAGGAGTTCACGGTCCTTCTCTACGAGTTCAAGACGGACCTGAACGCGTATCTCGCGGGGTTATCTCCGGTGGGTCCCAAGAAAACGCTCGCCGATCTGATCGCGTTCAACGACCAGCACAAGGACACGGAGCTGCCCTACTTCGGCCAGGAGATATTCACGCAGGCCCAGGAGAAGGGACCGCTCAGCGACGATGCCTACGTCGAAGCGCTGGCTCACTGCCGCCGCATGTCGCGCGCCGAGGGCGTGGACGTCACCTTCGCCAAGGACAAGCTCGATGCGGTCGTGGTGACGACGGGCGGCCCGGCCTGGCTCATCGATATGGTGAACGGCGACTGCTCGGGCGCTGGCGGCAACACCAGCATCGCCGCCGTGGCCGGCTACCCGAGTATCACGGTTCCCGTTGGGTATTCGTTCGGGTTGCCGGTGGGGATGTCATTCGTCGGACGGCCCTGGAGCGAGGCGAC
>CAZXKD010000185.1:0-4665 GCA_964641215.1 uncultured Gemmatimonadaceae bacterium | reverse complement strand
GCTCGCGATCGCGCACCCGGAGGACGAGGTGGCCGTGCTGGACGCGCTCCGCACGACCCGGCCGCCGTTCAGCCCCGAGGCGGTGGTGGCGGACTATGCCGCCCTCCTGCGGGCCTATCGGATCACGCGGGTGACGGGGGACCATTACGGCGGGGAGTTCCCGCGCGAGCTGTTCGTGAAGGCGGGCATCGAGTACGTCCCGAGCGAGCGGGCGAAGGGGGACCTCTACCGCGAGCTGCTCGCGCCCTTGAACTCGGGCACGGTGGCCCTGCTCGACGACGTGCGGCTCCGGGCGCAGCTCGTCGGCCTCGAGCGCCGAGTGGCGCGGGGCGGGAAGGACTCAATCGATCATGCCCCGGGCGCGCACGACGACCTGGCGAATGCTGTGGCGGGGGCGCTGATGCTCGCGAGGGCGGGCTCAGACGCGGACGGCTGGATCAGCTGGCTGGCGCGCCAGGTGCTCGACGGGGGCGGGCCGCTGCCGCCCGGGGTGTCACGTGCGGAGGCCGAGCGGATCGCGGTGCCGGCGTCGGCACCGCCCCACCAGCCTACGACGTGCACCATCCTCACGCCCGGATCCGCCCTGGCGCCGCGCACGTGCGCGAAGTGCGGCTTGACCCTGACGGGCGACATCGAGGCGTGCCCGACGTGCGGGTGCGTGACATGATCCCCGTCCTCGTCGACTTGGACGGGCAGCGGCTGCCCGCGTGAGCCGCCCCGGCGGCGTCACGAGGCCAGCCCGTTGGCACGCCTCGTGATGTCGCGCGCGCGCGCGCGCGCGCCGCCGTCGGTGCGTGAGGTAGCCGGGCTGAGAGAGAGAGAGGGGAGAGGGGGGCGGGGGGCGGCATGCAGCCCGGAACAGTATGACTTAGATCACAGACCGTCCAAAAGGGGGCTGGGTAGTTTGCCAACGCGGAGGTCGCCCGGCCCGATGGGGCGACCACGCCAGAGCACGCTGCTCAGAGCATAGCCGCCGAAAGGCGGTGACGCAGAGCTACGGGGCTACAGCGGACTTCCGTCACGCCAGCCGGGCCGCCAGCGATCGAAAGGTCGTCGCTGGCGGCCCGGCTGGCGTTTTGTCTCCTGGAGGTTGTCCGATGCAATTCCTAATGAGACTGGCCCATCGCCTCTCTCGCATAAAGCGCGGAACGTTGGTCGCCGTCGCGGTGGTGTCGGCTGCCGCGGCGGTGCTCTCCTGCGAGCTCCCCGTTAGCTCCAAGAGCTCCGGCACCACAGTCGGTCAGCTGATTCTCTCTCCTAAAGTCGTCACGCTACAGCAGAACCAACTCCAGGGCTTCGTGGCCGTCGGCCTCACGCCGGCCGGTGACACCGCGCAGATCACCGTGGCGTGGAGCGCGACCGGCGGCACGTTGCTCGGCGCGAGCAACAGCGGCGGGCGCCACTACGAGCAGTACCAGGGCACCGCCTGCGGCGCCTTCACGGTGACTGCCACGAGCCGGCCCGGCGCCAAGAGCGACGCCGCGAGCGTCACAGTGAATTGCGCGCCGGCGCCGGTGGCCTCGGTCAGTGTGAGCCCGCCGACGGCGACGGTGCAGGCAGGCCTGACGGTGCAGCTCACCGCGACGCCGCTGGATGCGGGCGGTAATCCGCTCTCCGGGCGCGTCGTGACCTGGTCGAGCAACAACACCGCAGCGGCCACGGTGAACGGCTCCGGGCTGGTCACGGGCGTGGCGCCCGGCTCGGCGATGATCACCGCGACGAGTGAAGGCAAGAGCGGCGCGTCGACCATCACGGTCACGAACGTGCCGGTCGCCTCGGTGGACGTGACGCCGTCGCCGGCGACGGTGCAGGCGGGCCAGACGGTGCAGCTCACCGCGACGCCGCTGGATGCGGGCGGTAATCCGCTCTCCGGGCGCGTCGTGACCTGGTCGAGCAACAACACCGCGGCAGCCACGGTGAACAGCTCCGGGCTGGTGACGGGCGTGGCCCCGGGCTCGGCGACGATCACCGCCACGAGCGAAGGCAAGAGCGGGACCTCCGCCGTCACCGTGACGGGTGTGCCGGTGGCGTCGGTGACGGTGACTCCGGCCTCTGCCTCGGTGCAGGCGGGGAGCACGGTCCAACTCACCGCGACGCCGAAAGACGCGGCCGGCAATCCGTTGCCCGGTCGGGTGGTGACCTGGGCGAGCGGCAACGCTGGCGTAGCCACGGTGAACGGCAGCGGGCTCGTGACGGGCGTGGCTGCCGGTGGGCCGGTGACGATCACCGCGACCAGTGAAGGGCAGAGCGGCACGTCGTCCATCACGGTGAGCGCGGTGCCCGTGGCGTCGGTGACGGTGAGTCCGGCCACAGCGTCGGTACAGGCAGGGAGCTCGGTGCAACTCACGGCGACGCCGAGAGACGCGGCCGGCAATCCATTGCCCGGTCGCGTGGTGACCTGGGCGAGCGGCAACACGGGCGTAGCCACGGTGAACGGCAGCGGGCTCGTGACGGGCGTCGCCGCCGGCGGGCCGGTGACGATCACGGCCACGAGCGAGGGCCAGAGCGGCACGGCGGCCATCACGGTGACCACGCCGACGCCTCCGGGCACGTCCATGGTGCTAGTCGGCGCCGGCGACATCGCCGACTGCGACGCTTCACCCACGGCGGCTCTGCTGGACACCATCCCGGGAACCGTCTTTACCGCTGGTGACAACGCCTACCCGGACGGCTCGGATGCGGCCTACGCCCAGTGTTACGACCCCTCCTGGGGTCGCCATAAGGCGCGCACTCGCCCCTCCCCCGGCAATCACGACCATAACACTGCGGGCGCCGCCGGCTACTTCCGCTACTTCGGCGCGCAGGCGGGTCCCGCGGGCCTCGGCTACTACAGCTACGAGCTCGGCGCCTGGCACATCATTTCGCTGGATAGCGAATACGACTATGGCGTCGGCATAGATCCTTCGTCTCCGCAGGGCCAGTGGTTGCGAGCAGACCTGGCTGCAACCACGAAGCGTTGCATCATAGCGTACTGGCATTATCCCAGATTCAGCTCCGGCAGCAATCATGGCAGCGACGCAGCCCTGCAAACGTTCTGGGATGCCCTCTACGCGGCCGGCGCCACGATCGTCATCTCCGGCCACGATCACGAATACGAGCGCTTTGCGCCGCAAGCCCCGGATGGCACCGCGGACCCGGTCCGCGGGATTCGGGAGTTCGTCGTGGGGACCGGTGGCGCTGGCCTGTACAGCTTTGGGACCCCGCTCCCCAACAGCGAGGTGCGCGACGCGACGTCGCATGGGGTGCTGAAGCTCACGCTGTCGGTTGGTTCCTACACGTGGCAATACGTCCCGGTCGCCGGTGATTCGTTCACGGATTCAGGGAGCGGCACGTGTCATTGAGAATGACCTTCATGCACTCGCCGTCGCGCCGGCGGGCCCGAGATCGGTTAATGTGCCGTGATCCCAGAGGGCGGCATGTGCCCCGAAACCAGTGCCATCGCTCACCCCCACGACCTGGCCCCGGTCCTTGATCCCAGTCGCCTGACTGAAGGTGCCGCCCGACCGTGGGTTTCGCCTTCAACCCGAGGCCTAGTCGAGTAGCAGTTCACCGCCGAACTCGCTTGGGTCGGCATCGAAAACGGTCTCCGAAAGCGTCCACGGATGTCCCCATGGGTCGAGGAACGAGCATTGGCGTTCGCCATAAACGTGATCCGCGGGTTCAGCGAGCACACGTGCGCCCGCCGCTTTGGCTCGTTCAAAGAGTGCGTCGATCCCCGTAACCCGAAGTGTAACGGAGTGCGCTGCGGGGCTCTGAAGTGTTGAAGGAGCGGCGTCGGCGTGTACGCCAGGTTTGGCGACGACGACTGCCCCGTTGCTGTGGACGAGCTGACAACGATCGTCGCCGAGGCGCAGGCGCTCAGCGAATGGCAGTGCCGATGTGAGCCACGCGACGGCTTGGCGCACGTCGGGGTAGTACAGCACCGGTATGACACCGGAACTTGGTACCGAACGGTTCTTCCTCAACATGACCCTGAGATTATCGGGGCTCCCCTGGTCGCCTAACGGACCGCGCCTAAGCTGCGGGCGGCGTGCTCACGGGCGCAAGGGACCGGCCGCCCCACGGAAGCGCGCCGGGCGAGGCATCGGACCCTCCACATCGCATGAAACGAAGACGCCCGCCGCGCGAGCGAACGCACGACGGGCGGACTGCTTGCTGGATGCTTCGACCAGGAATCGAACCTGGCCCACTGACTAAGAGGTGCCATTGAGGGCCGGAAGCCAACTGCAACGACGCCATTTCATTGACCGGTCCGCGATCTGCCGGGATTCCCGTTCCACGTCCGCTGCCATTCCGTGCCAATCGACACCACAACCGATGTCACGGGCGCTTCATTAAAACCGCAACTGGTTGTCGAGCGCCGCGTACCGGGGATCGGCGCGCAGCGGCGCCAGCTCGTCCTCCTGACGAATCCAGCAGAGCCAGATGGTCCGTTCCTCGAACGCTCGGCGCAGCCAATCCAAGCCGCGGTCGATGTCCCCAAATGCGGCGCATGCCCGCGCGAGCGCTAGCGGGTTGTAATAGCCGGGGGTCCGGGCGGCGAGCATCGAGTCCACAGCGGCCCGTGCCGCCACGGTGTCGCCGCGTGCGAGCAATGCCCGCACGTACGTCTTCCCACCCGCGACGCGCTTCATTGATGCTTTCGTCTATCCGATTGGAGGCCAA
>CAZXKD010000184.1:0-4728 GCA_964641215.1 uncultured Gemmatimonadaceae bacterium | reverse complement strand
CGGACACGGAAGACCAGGCGATGGACCGCTTCCTGTCCGACGAGATCGAGCAGGCACTGAACACCCTGCAGCGCCGCGACGCCAAGGTGTTGCGACTCTACTTCGGACTCGACGGCGGGCGGGAGCACACGCTGGAGGAGATCGGCGGCATGCTGGGCGTCACGCGCGAGCGGGTGCGCCAGCTGCGCGACCGGGCGCTCAAACGGCTCCGCGACGGCGAAGTGGGAAAGGCGCTCGCCAGCTTCGCGGCGTAGGAGCCAACGGCGGCCCCTTAGCCTCTTAGCCTCCCAGCCTCTAGTTTGTAGTCCGTGATCGCGTCCATCGGCCGGAGGACCGTCGAGGCGGTAAACGCGGCTGGCCGCTGGGGTCTCTTCGTGGCCGACCTCGGGCGCGCCGTGGCCGACGTCGGCACCTGGAGCGGGCTCCTCGTCGGCCAGATGCGCCGCATCGGCGTCGACTCCCTCCCCGTGGCCGTGTTCATCGCCGCGTTTACCGGCGTCGTCCTCGCCTTGCAGGCGTCCTACACCTTCACGGGCGCCGTCCCCCTCTACTTCGTCGGCACGCTCGTCGGCAAAACGATGATGCTCGAGCTCGGCCCGGTACTGACGGGGCTCGCGCTGGCCGGCCGCGTCGGCGCCACCATGGCCGCCGAGCTCGGCACGATGAAAGTGACCGAGCAGGTGGACGCCCTCGAGACCCTCGCCTACGACCCCCAGAGCTATCTCGTGTTGCCCCGGGTGCTCGCGGCCACCGTGATGTTTCCGGTCATCGTCGCCCTGTCGATCCTCACGGGGATCATCACCGGATGGATCACCAGCCTCGAGCTGCTGCACCTGTCCACCCCTGAGTTCATTAAGGGCCTGAAGCTCTTCTACGTGTTCAAGGACACCTGGTTCGGGCTCTTCAAGAGCGCGACATTCGGCTGCACCATCGCCCTGGTGGGCTGCTGGATGGGCCTGGGCACGTATGGCGGTGCCGAGGGAGTGGGACGTAGCACCACGCGCACCGTCGTCTACTCAGCCGTGCTGATTCTCGTGCTCGACGCTTTCTGGGCGGCGGTGATGCTGCGGTGATCGAGTTCCGCGACCTCCACAAGGGCTTCGGCCCCAAGGCGGTGCTGACCGGGCTCACGCTGTCGGTCCCGGACGGGGAGACGATGGTCATCATCGGCTATTCCGGCTCGGGCAAGAGCGTGGCCCTGAAGCACATCGTGGGCCTGTTGCACCCCGACGCGGGAGACGTCATCGTTGACGGCCGGGCGGTGTCGACGCTCGATCGAGCAGGTCTCACGGCGCTGCGGCGCGATATCGGGTACGTGTTCCAGTTCGCCGCCCTGTTCGATTCCATGAGCGTCGCGGAGAACGTCGCCCTGGGGTTGCGGCGCCGGGCACTCGCCGAGGACGAGATCGCCGAGCGGGTACGGGAAGCGCTGGCCCTGGTGGATCTCACCGGGACCGACGAGCGTTATCCCGCCGAGCTGTCGGGTGGGATGCGCAAGCGCGTCGGCATCGCCCGGGCCATCGCGCTGCGCCCCAAGTACCTGCTGTACGACGAGCCGACCACCGGGCTCGACCCGGTGACCGCGGCGGTCATGGACCGGCTGATGGTGCGGGCGCGCGAGCACCTGGGAGTGACTGGCGTCGTCGTGACGCACGACTTACGGAGCGCCTACACCGTGGGGGACCGGGTCGCCATGTTGTACGAGGGCCGGATCCGCCAGGTGGCCACCGTCCCGGAGATTCAAGAGACGGAGGATCCCGTCGTGCGGCAGTTCATTGAAGGCCGGGCGGCGTGAAGCGCGAGAACGAGTTCGCCGTCGGGCTCGCTGTGATCGCGGCGTTTGCTGTCGTCGTGAGCGGCGCGCTGTGGCTCTCCAACATTCACCTCGGGCAGACAGAGGCGGTCCGCACCGCAAGGTTCCGAACCGTGGGCGGCCTTTCCGTTGGCAATCCGGTGGTGCTGCGGGGCGTGCGGGTGGGACGCGTCGAGGGGATCCGGCTGGCCCCGGGCGGGTGGGTGGAGGCGGACCTGAAGATCTATTCGGGCGTCGCGCTGCCGGAACGGCCGGCGGTGATCGCCGCCTCGGCCTCCCTCTTCGGCGAGTGGGCGGCGAGCCTCGTGCCCATCGACCAGCTGCCCAACGACCCCAACGTGCGCGTGGCGATCGCGGAGGCCCAGGCTGCGGGAAGCACGCGCTGGCCGGGCGCCACCCTTCCCGACATCGGCCAGCTCACGGCGCAGGCGAGCCGCATCGCGAGCGATATCGCCTCGGTCGCTGCTCGCGTCCAAACCGCGTTCGACTCCGAGGCCGTGATCGAGCTGCGCAGCTCGATCCGCGACTTCGGGCAGATCGCCGATCGATTGGCCCGCGTCACCAACGAGCAGGCCGACATCTTCGGCTCCGTCGGAGCCAATCTGCGCAAAGGCTCCGACGCCCTGGGACATGCGGCCACCGAGCTCCAGGCGACGCTCGGCCGCGTGGACTCTGCCACTAACCAAGGCCAGCTGGCCGCGATCCTCAACAACTCCGCCGCCGCCAGCCACGACGTCCGTCAGGCCTCGCAAGACTTCCGGGACTTCATGGACGCCGCGCACCGCAACCAGGAGAGCCTGGTGCGGGTGCTCGTGGCGGCCGACACGGTCATGTCGCGCATTGCCAACCGCGAGGGCACCCTCGGCTTGCTCGTGGCGGATTCGACGCTGTACCGGGAGACCACGCTCACCATGATCCAGCTGCGCCAGCTGCTCTCCGACATCCAGGCGAACCCGCGCAAATACTTCACCTTCAGCGTGTTCTAGGAGACCCATGGCGCGGGCCCAGCGCAGCGCCGAGCGCGAAACCAGTGCCGGTGGTGTCGTGTTCCGGCGAGGTCCGCTCTCCCCTCCCACTCCCGGCACTGGGGACGGAGACGTCCGCTATCTGCTGATCCGCGACTCCTACCGCAATTGGGGGTTCCCCAAAGGGCACCTCGAGGTGGGCGAGCCGCCCGCAGACGCCGCGCGTCGCGAGGTCGCGGAGGAAACCGGACTCGGCGACCTGGTGCTGCACGGGCCCATCAAGGTGATCGACTGGTATTTCCGCTTTCGCGGCAAGACGATCCACAAGTATTGCCATTTCTTCCTCTTCGAGTCCCGGGAAGGCGAGCCGGCACCGCAGATCGAGGAGGGGATCACCGCCTGCGTGTGGCACCCCATGGAGCAGGCGCTGCAGACTGTCTCCTACGACAACGCCCGCGGGGTGCTGCGCCGCGCCGGGGAGATGGTGCGCGCCCTGTCCCAGCCGGCCCAGACGGGTGGAGCAGGGGGGGGTGGTGTGTGATGGCGATCGTGCCCGTGTTTCACCCACGGCGGGATGCGCGGCGGGCGGTGCAACGGGGCTTTCCTCGCCGGGCTGGATCGGTGCGGCTGTGCCGCAGCGTCCCGGCGGTCGAACGCTTGCTCGCCGAGCGACTGGTGGACGCCGCCGTGCTCGATATCAAGGCGGACAACGCCGGGTTGACGCTGCCGGCGCGGTTCCCTCGCATCCCGATGTACGTCCTCTCGGCATTCACCGCGGAGGACGGTGCGCTGCTCACCGCGTGCACGACCGCCGGGTTCGCAGGGGTGCTGGTAGAAGGGGTGGACAACGCCGTCGCCGGGGAGTGGGTGGCGGCGCGCACCGCGCAGGCGGCGCGCCGCGCCGCGCTGGCCGACGCCCCGCGACTGCTGCGGCTCACGGACCGGCTGCAACGCGCGGTCTGGGACGAAGTGCTGCGACGCGCGGCGCGTCCGATCAAGACCGCCGACCTGGCCGCGGCGCTGCGGGTCACGCGGGAGCATCTCTCCCGCCAGTTCGCGGCCGGGGGCGCGCCGAATTTGAAGCGGGTGATCGACCTGGCCCGCGCCACGTGCGCCGCCGACCTCCTCGGCAACCCCGGCTACACGGTGCGCGCCGTCGTACGGATCCTGGGCTACGCGTCGCCGAGTCATCTGGCCGGCGCGGCCCGTCGCGTGGCGGGCGCGACGCCCCAGGAGCTCCGGACGCTGGGCCCGCGGGGAGTGCTGGCGCGGTTCCTCCGAGGGAGAACGAGGTCGCGGGTATGAAGGGCCGACTTCCGACTGCCGCCCTCTTGTGATAAGTTTCACAAACTCCGACCCCGGATACCATGGCCACTGATTCCATCCTGAGACCCGGCGAGCTCAAAGCCATCCTCCTCAAGGAAATCCAGGCCGCCGACCTGGCCGACATCGATGTGCGGGAAGTCGGCACGGTGCTGGAGGTGAAGGACGGCATCGCCCGGATCTACGGCCTGACCTCGGCCATGGCGGGGGAGATGCTCGAGTTCACCTCCTCGGAGACCGGGGAGAAGATCACCGGCCTCGCGCTGAACCTCGAAGAAGACAACATCGGTGCGGTGATCTTCGGCGACTACCTGCAGCTCCGCGAAGGCGACGAGGTGCGCCGCACGGCCCGGGTGCTGGAAGTCCCCGTCGGGCCGGCCCTCGTCGGGCGCGTCGTGGACGCGTTGGGCCGGCCGGTGGACGGCCTCGGGCCCCTGAAGACGAGCAAGAGCCGCAAGGTCGAGGTCATTGCTCCGGGGATCATCAAGCGCCAGCCGGTGAAGGAGCCGCTCCAGACGGGCATCAAGGCGATCGACTCGATGATCCCGATCGGGCGCGGGCAACGCGAGCTGATCATCGGCGACCGCGGCACCGGCAAGACGGCCATCGCGATCGATACGATCATCA
>CAZXKD010000183.1:0-4782 GCA_964641215.1 uncultured Gemmatimonadaceae bacterium | reverse complement strand
GGCCAGCGTCACGGCAAGCGCACGCGCGCGGGCGTGGGGCCGCCCCAGCTGCCCCAGCCGGCGCGCCGTCTCGGTCATTTTGTCGAGCTCACCGCGTAGGTGAAGAGATTCACGCCCATGCGCAGCGCCGCCTCGTGCAGTTCGGGGGGATCGTGGTGCACGGTCGAGTCCTCCCAGCCGTCCCCCAGGTCCGATTGATAGGAATAGTACACCACCAAGCGGTTCCCCAAAAAGATGCCGAACCCCTGCGCCGGCAGGCCGTCATGCTCGTGGATCTTGGGAATCCCCTTCGGGAAGTCGTAGACGATGTGGTACACCGGGTGCGTCAACGGCACTTCAACGAGCGGGTGGTCCGGGAACACGCGCGCGATTTCGCGGCGGAAGGACCGGTCCATCCCGTAGCAGTCGTCGGCGTGGAGAAAACCGCCCTGCTCCAGGTATCGCCGCAGCAATTGGAGCTCCGCGTCGGAAAAATGGACGTTCCCATGCCCGGTCATATAGAGGAAAGGGACGTCCCACAGCTCGGCCCCGGTCAGCGTCACCACACGTTCGCGGGCGGCGACGGGCAGGGTGGTGCGGGCGCGGAGCGCGGCGAGGAGATTCGGCAGGCTGGACGGATTCGCGTACCAATCGCCGCCGCCGTCGTAGTGCAGGCGCCCGATCGTCATTTCAACATCGGACGGTCGGACGGTCGGACGGTCGGACCGGAAGGCGACCACGGTCAGCAGGAACAGTCCGAGGGTCCGGCAGTCCGACAGTCCGACAGTTCTCATAGCTCGTTTACGAGGCGGTACGCCGTGTTGCGGGAGATCCCGGTTTCGTCGGCCAGCCGCTCGGCGACGTCCTTGCGGCTCATCCCTTCCGCCAGGAGGGCTCGGGCCCGGTCCTCAGGGTCGGGTGGCGGCGCCTCCCGCGGCGCCTTCCCCGTCCCCGCGACCACGACCGTCACCTCGCCGCGCGCCGGCGCCTCCGCGTAATAACCCGCCAGCTCGGCCAGGGTCCCGTCGCGCGTCTCCTCGAACACCTTCGTCAGCTCGCGGGCGACCGCTGCGCGACGCGCCGGCCCGCACACCGAGGAGAGGTCCGCGAGCAGTTCCGCCACGCGGTTCGGCGCCTCGAACAGCACCACCGTCCACTCCGACCTCGCAACGGCCGCGAGCAGCCGGGCGCGGTCCCCGCCCTTGCGCGGCAGGAATCCCAGGAACACGTAGCGGTCCGCCGGCAGGCCCGCCACGGCGAGCGCCGCGCCCACTGCTGTCGGCCCCGGGATCGTGACGACGGGGATGCCCCGCGCGCGCGCCCCCGCCACCAGTTCGGCGCCGGGATCGCTCACTGCCGGCGTGCCCGCGTCGGTGACGAGGGCGACGTCCCGCCCGCCCGCCAGCAGGTCGAAGAGGCGGCGTTGCGCACTCGCGGCTGAGTGGGCGTGGAAGCTCAGCAGCTCGGCATGGGAGCCGACGTGGTGGAGGAGAGTTTTGCTGCGGCGCGTGTCTTCGGCGGCGATGACGGCAACGCGCGCCAGCGTCTCCGCCGCCCGCGGCGAGAGATCGCTCAGGTTCCCGAGCGGGGTGGCGACGACGTACAGGGTGCCGGCCACGTCACCACGGCACCGGCCACGGCATGCGCCCGTAGAAGCCGGCCGCCTGCAGGACGTAGCGGTGCTCCTTCGTTGCGTCCTTCAACACCTTCGGCGCGGTCCCCGGCATCATCACCTCCAGCCCTTCCAGCAGCTGCAGCGCCCACCCGCCCAGCGCGACGGGCAGCTCTTCGGGCTGCACGACCGCGTCGGGCGTCTCGCCGCCGCGCGGCACGCTCAACAGCGCCAGCGCTTTGTGGGTGCTCACCATCGCGCCACACACCTTCTGCGCGCGTTTCTTCGCCTCGCCGGGAAATTCCAGGTCCACCGCATCCACGATGCGCCAGTACAGCTCGCGGTAGGTGTTGACGAGGGCCGTGGGAGCCTGTGCCGGCAGGTCGCTGACGGCGGGCGCGACCGCGGCGGCCACCACCGGCGCCGCGCCGCCGGGCCCCGGCTGGAACAGCGATTCGACGTACCTAGGGACCGACAGCGCATCCGGCTTGTCACAGAGGTAGCCGCCCACGAAATGACCGTCGTCCAGGTGCAGGTAGGAGACGCGGCCGTTGGAGATCAGCTCCAGCACGCCGCCCACGTGCTCGGTCTTCAAGGCCGGGAACAGCGCCGCCGGCTGATCCGGGTCCACGAACCGCGGCTGCGCCGGGGCGGCGCAGCACTGGTACATCCACGCCAGCTGCTCCATCGGTGCCTGGCAGTATCCGAGCTCGCCGCGCTCCATTTCCGCGCGCATGCGCCGCAGCCCCTCGCCGATCGTGATCACCTGGCGGCCCGCCGTGTGCAGCGACGCGGCGTTCACCGCCTCGCCTTTGCGAAAGAACAGCAGCAGACACTCGTCCGGGAGATAGGCGCTGATGTAGCCGTCCACGCGCCCGTCGCGGTCACGCTTGGCAAACGCCAACAAGCCGTCGAGGTGGATGAAGGCGAGGCGCGTCCGATGAATCAGCCGGTGCGTCTGCGGAAACACCAGGTCCGCCAGACGCACCGGCGAGTTCATCAGGCGAGCGGTGCTCGCGCGCATGGTCCTCCGACCGAGGGCCGTTACTGGAGGTGCTGTTGAATCTTCTCTACGAAAGCCGGCTTCGTATAGGCGCCCACGATCGTGTCCACGTGACGCCCGTCCTTGAAGAATAGAATACTCGGAATCGAGCGGACATTGAAGCGCATCGCCGTCCGCGGGTTCTCGTCCACGTCCAGCTTCGTGACTTTCACCTTGCCGTCGTACTCGCCGGCGATCTGCTCCATGATGGGCGCCACCCTGTGGCACGGCCCGCACCAGGCGGCCCAGAAGTCCACCAGGACGAGGCCCTTGTGCTGCTCCACGTCCGACCCGAACGTGGCGTCGGTGACCGCCACAGGATGTGTTGCTGCCATGACCTACCACTCCTTATCCGATCAACATTAAGTTGACTGTTCATGACGACCGACCCCCGCGTCGCCCATATCGGCATCGCGGTGCCCAGCATCGCTGAGGCCTTGCCGTTCTACCGCGACGTGCTGGGCCTCGCCGCGGGCACGCCCGAAACCGCGGACGGCGCCACCATCGTCAGCCTCCACTTCGGGGAGGTCGACGTGGAGCTGCTGGAGCCGCGCGATCCCAACAGCCCCGTGGCCAAGTTCTTGGGCCGGCGCGGACCCGGCATCCACCACATCTGCTACCGCGTCTCGGACCTCGACGCTGCGCTCGCCCGCTGCCGGGCGGCCGGGTACCGCCTCGTCGACGACCGGCCCCGCACCGGCGCCAAGGGCCGGCGCATCGCGTTCGTGCACCCGAAGGCGACGGCCGGGATCCTCCTGGAGCTGACCGACTAAGGAAACGCCGGGCGCCTAGGGACGGTTTCCGGTCGGCTGGCAGGGGCCGGCCGGATTGCTGGAGGCTTCGAGGTGCACGTCGAAGACGAGCCAGCCGCCGCTCCGCGTGCGCGTCAGGTCGATCGGCTGCACGCGGTTGCAGTCCCGGTGCTGCAGCTCGACGCGGAACGAGCGTATGTTGGGGTTCGCGGGAGCCGCAATCGGCCCCTCGATGACGCGGTAGCCGGTGTGGTTCAGATACACCTGGATCACCGCCAGCTTCTTCTTCAGGTCGTCGGGCGGCATCCACTCGGCGGCCGGCCCGCGGTCGGTGCCCCAGAGTTGGCCCATACGGTTCAAGTCATTCGCCTTCACCGCGCCGAGGAACTGGTCGAGGGCCTGGCTCAGCGTTTGCGGGACGGGCGTCTGCGACGTGCGCCCTCCGGCGCAGCCGAAGGCCAGGACCGTCGCGAGCACCACGGGTCGTCGCATGAGGAGAGCCCAAGGTAAGACACCATGCGCCTCTACGTCAACATTGATCACGTGGCAACCCTGCGGCAGGCGCGCCGCACCGACGAGCCCGATCCGGTGCGCGCCGCGGAGGCCGCGGAGCGCGGTGGCGCCGACGGCATCACCGTCCACCTGCGCGAGGACCGCCGCCACATTCAGGACGCCGACGTCCGCGCACTCGCCCGCTCGGTCGCCACCGTGTTGAACCTCGAGCTCGGCGCCCACCGCGCGATCGTCCGGATCGCTTGCCGCCTGACGCCTCCCCCGCTGCAAGCCACCCTCGTGCCGGAGCAGCGCCAGGAGATCACCACCGAGGGGGGCCTCGCCCTCCGTCCCCGCGACCAGAGAGTCCGCGACGCGATTCGTCGCCTCCGAGACGCCGGGATCCGCGTCAGTCTCTTCATCGACCCTGACCGCGCCACGATCGACCGGGCGCACGCGCTCGCGGTGCCCGCCGTCGAGCTGCACACCGGCCGCTACGCCCGCACGTGGAGCAAGAGCGGCCGCGCCCTCGAGGAGCTGCGTCGCGCCGCCGCCCATGCCCGCGCCGCCGGCCTCGCCGTCCACGCCGGACACGGCCTCACTTACCGGAACGTCCAGCCCGTCGCCGCTATCCCCGAGATCGAGGAGCTCAACATCGGACACAGCATCGTGAGTAGTGCCGTGTTCGTCGGGATGGAAGAGGCCGTGCGAAGAATGCGCCAGCTCGTCGATGCCGCCGTCAGCACGCCTTCTGATGGCTGATCGCTGACGGCTCATATGGCTGACGGCTGATGGCGGATGGCTTAACTTAGAGCCCAATGACCACGCCGAGTCCGGGCCGGCCGCTGGGGATGGGGGACTTCTTCGTGCTCGGATCGCCAACCAACCCAACCCACAACCGAGTC
>CAZXKD010000182.1:0-4793 GCA_964641215.1 uncultured Gemmatimonadaceae bacterium | reverse complement strand
GCGGGCCACATGCGGCGGACCTCCTGGTCGCGACTGCCGGGGAAGAGGCCGAGCACAGGCCGCGCCGGATCGAGGCCGAGGGCGCGCTTGGCCTGGGCGCGAGGCGGCGCGGGCGGCCGGTCCTTGAGCGGGTGACCGACGAAGGTCGCGGGCACGCCGCGCTCGCGGAAGAACGGCTCCTCGAACGGGAGAATCACCGCCAGGCGGCGCACCGTGCGGGCGAGGCGCTTGACGCGGCCTCGCCCCCACGCCCACAGCTGCGGCGCGATGTAATAGAGAACGGGCAGCCCCGCCGCCGCCGCGGCGGCCGCGGCGCGAAGATGGTAGCCGGGGTAATCGATCAGGATGACCAGGTCGTAGCGGCCGGCCCGGAACGCCGTCCGAGTGCGCGCGAGGAGGCGGTAGTGGGCGGGGAGCTTCGCCAGCGCCTCCACGAACCCGACCACCGAGAAGCGCTCCATGCGATCGAGCACAGTCGCGCCCGCGTCGGCCATGCGGGGCCCGCCGAAGGCCTCCAGCCGCGCGCCGGGGAGGCGGCGCCGCAGGGCGGCCACTACGGCGGCGCCATGGGCGTCTCCCGACGGTTCACCCGCCGAGAGGTAGATGCGGGGCGTGCCGGTCACGGCCGCGCGACGGAGAGCGGCGCAGCCTGGATGGCGTCGGCGACCCGGTAGGCAAGCGTCAGCGCCTGCAGCCCCGCGGCGCCGGAGACGACGACGTCGCCGTCCCCGCGGACGGCACGCACGAAGCTGGCGAGCTCGAGCGCCAGCGGCTCGGCTTCCGGCGCGCTGAGCTTCACGTGGCGCACGATGTCCTCGAGCTTGCGCGCGCCCATCGTCTGCCAGCCCTCCTTGAGCTCGTAGTAATGGCCGCTGCCCTGCGCGAGGTCGAGCGAGAAGTATCCCGTGTGCTGGAAGATGCGCAGCGTGCGCGTGCGCTTCGGCGTCACCCGGCTCGCCGTCACCAGGGCGACCGCGCCGTTGGCGAACTCGACCCGGGCGTTGGCGATGTCCACGTGGGGCGTGAGCAGCGGCGCCCCAGTCGCCCGCACCTCGGTGACCTCCGCGTGCACCAGCTCGAGCACCAGATCGAGGTCGTGGATCATGAGGTCCAGGACCACCGCGACGTCGGTGCCGCGCGGCTGAAACGGGGCCAGGCGCTCGCACTGCAGGAAGCGCGGGCCGTCGAGGTAGGGCGTCGCGGCGCGGACGGCGCGATTGAACCGCTCCACGTGCCCCACCTGCAGCGTGGCGCCGGACGCGGCGGCGGCGCGCACCAGCTGCTCGGCGCTCTCCAGCGTGGCGGCGAGCGGCTTTTCGATCAGCGCGGAGACGCCACGCGCCAGCACGGCCAGGCCCACTTCGGCGTGGGCCCGCGTCGGCACGACGACCGACACGGCCTCGACCTGTTCGAGCAACGCCTCCAGGGTGGGGAACGCGACGGTGTCCAGCTGGCGGCCCACCTCGGCGCCGCGCCCCGGATGATGATCGTAGACGCCCACCAGCTGCGCCTCGGGCAGGGTCCGGTACAGCCGCGCGTGGTGGAAGCCGAGGGCGCCGGTGCCGATGACCCCGACCCGCACCCGCCGCGTGGTCACACCATGACCCCCCGCTGGGAGGCTTCGATGAAGGCGAGGAACTTCTCCACCTCCGGCATCTGCGGCAGCTCGGCCCGCGCCCGGGCGATCCCCTGACTGACGGTGAGGTCGGAGTTGAAGAGCAGACGGTAGGCCCGCTTCAGCGCCAGCTTCACTTCCGGCGAGAAGCCGGCGCGCTGCAGGCCCACCGAGTTGAGCCCGTAGAGGTGCACGGGATTGCCGACCGCCTTGGTGAAGGGCGGCACGTCCTGGTTGACGCGCGAGCCTCCGCCGACGAAGGCGTAGGTGCCGATGCGCACGAACTGGTGGATCGGCACCAGGCCGCTCACGATCGCGCGGTCCTCGACGGTCACGTGCCCCGCCATCTGGATACCGTTGGCGAGAATGACGTCGCTGCCGACCACGCAGTCGTGCGCGATGTGCACGTAGGTCATGATGAAGCAGCGCTGGCCGATCGAGGTCTTGCCCGTCGCGGTGGTGCCCCGGTTGATGGTGCAGTACTCGCGGATGATGGTGCCGTCGCCGATCTGGACCCAGGTCTCCTCGCCCTTGTACTTCAGGTCCTGGGGCTCGTTGCCGATCACCGTGCCGTAGCCGATCTTCACGCCGCGGCCGACGCGGGTGGTGCGCTCCAGCACGGCGTGGGCGGCGATCTGGGTGTGGTCCCCCACGGTCACGCGCGGGCCGATGATGGCGTACGGCCCGACCGCGACGTCGGGCCCGAGCTCGGCGGTCGGATCGATCAGCGCCGTCCGATGGATCACCGGTCCGTCACGATCGCCATCATCTCCGCCTCGGCCACGAGCTGGCCGTCGACGTAGCCGGCGCCTTTCATCTTGCAGGTCTTGCCCCGGAACTGGAGCATCTCCAGCTCGAAGCGGATCTGGTCCCCCGGCAGCACCGGCCGGCGGAATTTCACGTTGTCGAGCGACATGAAGTAGACGACCTTGTCCTCCACGTCCTGCCCCTCGAAGTGGCTCATCAGCAGCATGCCGCCGACCTGCGCCATCGCTTCGATGATCAGCACGCCGGGCATGATCGGGTGCCCCGGGAAGTGCCCCTGGAAGAACGGCTCGTTGATCGTGACGTTCTTGATCCCCACGATGCGGCGGTCGCCCTCCACCTCGATGATCCGGTCCACCAGCAGGAAGGGGTAGCGGTGCGGCAGGATGTCCATGATCCGGCCGATGTCGAACGCCGGGCGGCCGGTCCGCTTGGCCGCGCGCGCCAGGGCGCGCGCCAGCGCCACGTTGCCGATGTGGCTGGGCCGCGTAGCCACGATGTGCGCGCGGATGCGCGCTCCCGTCAGCGCCAGATCGCCCACGATGTCCGCCGTCTTGTGGCGCACGAATTCGTCGGGCCAGCGCAGCTGGCCGCCGTTCACCACGCCCCGCTCGTCCAGTACGATGGCGCTGGACGCGCTGGCGCCCTTGATCAGCCCCTTGGCCTTGAGCGCGTCCACTTCGCTCGCGAACCCGAAGGTGCGCGCCGGCGCGAGCTCGCGGCCGAACAGCTCCGTCGTCACGTCGAACGTGCCCGCCTGCCGGCCGATCAGGGGATGCGGGAACTCGACCGTCACCGTGAGCCGCAGCGTCTTGGCGGGGGCGACGACGTAGGCCGCGTCCCCCTCGGTGACGGTGAACGGCGCCTGCACCGTGAGCACCGAGGGCTCCCCGCCGACGTCCACCGGATGCGCCCGCGACAGGGCCTCGAAGTAGGGCTGCACGCTGCCGTCGAGGATCGGCGGCTCGGGACCCGTGAGCTCGATCATCAGGTCGTCGATCTCGTGGGCCGCGACGGCCGCCAGCAGGTGCTCGACGGTGTGGATCGTCTGGTCGCCGTGGCCGATGGCGGTGCGGCGCTCGAGCGCCTCCACCTCGGTGATCCGCGCCGCGATCTCCGGCCGGCCCGCCAGGTCCGCCCGCCGGAATACGACGCCCTGGCCCGCCGGCGCGGGCAGGAACGTGGCCTGCGTGGCCGCCCCGGTGTGCAGCCCGGTCCCCGACAGCGACTGCGGCCGCTTGATGGAGCGTCTCGCGTCAGCCATCCTGGTCCTTCCCCCTCCCCGGTACGAGCGCTTCGAGGTCGTCGACGATCCTCGCCAGCCGGTACAGCGCCGCCTGGGCGCGCAGGTACTCGCGGTGGTGGCGGGCGGGATACCCCGAGACGGTGGCGCCGTCGGCGATGTCGCCGATGACGCCGGCCTGGACCGTGACCCGCACCCCGCTGCCGACGGTGATGTGGTCCGACAGCCCCACCTGGCCGGCGAGGAAGACGTCGTCGCCGACGTGGGTGCTGCCGGCGATGCCCACCATGGCGGCGATCAGGCAGCGGGCCCCGATCCGGACGTTGTGCGCCACCTGCACCAGGTTGTCGATCTTCGTACCGGGGCCGATCACCGTGTCGTCGACGCTGCCCCGGTCGACGGTGGTATTGGCGCCGATCTCGACGTCGTCGCCGATGAGGCAGCGCCCCACCTGGGGAATCTTGCGCGGCGGCTGGCCACGCCGGCCCGGCACGTACCCGAACCCGTCGCTGCCGAGCACCGCTCCCGCATGCAGGATCACGCGGTTCCCGATCTCCGTCCCGCTGTAGACGGTGACCCGCGGGTACAGCTCGACGTCGTCACCCAGCCGCACGCCGTCCCCGAGGACGCACCCGGCGCCGAGGCGCACGTTGCGGCCCAGACGCACGGCGCGGCCCAGGGTCACGTGCGGCCCGATCGCCACCGGATCCTGCCAGGTGGCGCCGCGGCCGATGACGGCGCTGGGGTGCACCCCCGGCTGCCAGACGGGCGCCGGGTAGAGCACCGGCAGGACGGCGAGCAGCGCGGCGTGGGCGTCGGGGACGACGATGCGCACGGCCGGTCCACCGGGGGTCGCGGCGAATTCTTCCTTGCAGAGCACCACCGCGGCGCGCGAGCGCTGAAAGTACGGGAGGTACTTGGAGCTGGCAAGAAACGAGAGGTCGGCGGGGCCGGCCCGGTCGATGGGCGCGACGGCGACGACCCGCACATCACCCGTCCCCGGCCCGACCAGGCGGCCGCCGGTCAGGGCCGCGACCTCCCGCGCGGTGATGGCCCGTTCCCCCCCCCCCCCCCCCCCCCCCCCCCCCCCCCGCCCACCCCCCCCCCCCCCCGCCCCCCTCCCCCGCCAAGTGAGGACGCCGGAGGCACCGGCGGCGTGGGGTCACGGCC
>CAZXKD010000181.1:3523-4889 GCA_964641215.1 uncultured Gemmatimonadaceae bacterium | reverse complement strand
ACAGGTACGTCGAGTCGAGCGGCACCCGCACCGTCGTCGCCAGCTGCCCCTGCGCGCGGTCCACCGGCAACCGCGCGATCTCCGCTTCCTTTAGATAGGCGCCCACCACGGGGCCGCGTGCCAGCGTCACCAGCTCCCGTAACGTCATCCCCGGCCGCCAAGGATACGCCCCAGGCTTCCGCACCATCCCGGCGATGGCGACGTAGTAGCTCTCCCCAAGCGGCGGCAACGGATCCACCACCACCGAATCGCCGTCCATCAACGAGACCGGAGGTATCATCACCGGGTCCGTTCCCTCACCGTGACCCACGCCTCCCGCCTCCCGCATCCCGCTGGTCAGCGCCACGTCGATGACGGCCCGGGGTGCGGGGCCTGGACCGCGTTGATTGCTGGGCAGGATGCGATGCACCGCTATTCTCTTGAGCGCCGCCTCCGGCCGGAACCCCCCGGCCGCCGACACCAGCTCGGAGAGCGTCTCACCCGGCTTCAGCTCGTAAATCGCTGGCCGCACCACCGCCCCCGACACCTGCACCCGCGTGCCGTGCACCGGCACAAAGATCACATCGCCCGTCTGCAGCCGGATGTCGCTGTGGGTGTCCCCGCGCAGCAGGTAGTCATACAGGTCCACGCTCGCCACCGTCTTGCTGAGGCGGCGCACCTCGATGGCCCGCATGTCGGCGCGCTCCGTCAGCCCCCCGGCCGCGTACAACGCCGTCAATACCGTGCCCAGCGAGCTGATCTGATAGGCCCCCGGCTGGCCCACCTCACCGACCACATAGACCTGATTAGCACGGACGTTGGCGACCGAAACGTCGAAACGGGTGGAGGCATTCGCGGCGCGCTTGACGCCGGAATAGACTCTGCCCAATCGCGTAAAGAGCACATCGCGCAGCTGATCGAGCGTCAGGTTCGAGACGTACACCTGCCCGACCTGGGGGATCAGGATGAATCCCTCGCGCGTCACCTGCATCGTGTACGCCAGCTCCACGTCCCCGGTCAGAATCAGCACCAGCTGGTCGCCGGGGCCGAGCTTGTAGTCGGAGGGCACGGGGCCGGCGAGCAGGGGCAGGAACTGGGTCGTGGTGCGGCGGAACACGTCCACACCGAACACGGCGCTCGTCGGCTCCGTGCGCACGGTGCGCACCAGCCCAGTGTCCACCGGCAGCGCCGAGACCGCCAGCGAGATCGGCTGCAACCCCAGCGCCTGGATCGCTGCCAGCTCGGTGACACTCGGCGCTGCCCCCGCCTGGCCGGGGACCGCAGCCCCGAAATACGCGTCCAACAGATTCGCCGGATAACCGCTCGCTTGCAGCCGCGCGCGAATCTGGTCCGGCGTCATCCCCGACTGCTGGATGCGCTGCCGGAT
>CAZXKD010000181.1:0-3423 GCA_964641215.1 uncultured Gemmatimonadaceae bacterium | reverse complement strand
GCCTCGAGGACCGGGAACCCGATGCCCTCGTAAATGGAGGGGAACAGCAACACGTCCGCCGTGCGGTAGGCGCGCCGCAGCGTGGTCTCGTCGGCGGCGGGCACACTGCGCACCCACTGCCGCAACCCCAGCTGCTCGATCAGCTGCTCCTGACTACCACTGAACCGCCCGCCTACCTGGAGCAGATAGGCGTCTCCCCCCCCCCCTTCTGACGCGCGCAGCCGGGCCAGCGTGTGCAGGATCAGCGGCACGTTCTTGCGCTCCACCGTGCTGCCGACGTGCAGCATCACGAACGCGTCCTCGGGGATCCGCCACTCGGACCGGCCGCGCGCTCGCGCCCCGGGGGCTTCGTTGAAGAACGCCCGGTCCACACCGAACGGCACGACCCTGATCTTGCGGTCGTCGCCCAGCCACGTCGCCAGCTCGCGCTTCAGCCACTCGTTACCCACGATGTAGGCGTCCGCCAGGCGCAGCGTCTTCATCGTCGTCCGCAGGAAGCGGTTGCGCACCCCCTCGCGCCAGCCGTCGGTGGGCGAGCGCAGCACGATCACCGGCATCAGATCGTGCACGGTGACGATCACCGGCCGCCGGCGAGCGCTCGTGAGCATGTGGGCGTAAGCGTGGTCGAGGATGTGCACCAGGTCGGCGCGGCGGGCTTCGCGGCGCAGGCGCATAGGATAGAAGAAGTAGCGCGCCGCGTACCGCTGGGGGCCGAGCAGGGGGCCGGGCAGCACCACCCGGGAGGGGTCAACCGGCTGGGTCCACCAGCGCCCGAACCCCCCCGAGCTGCGCCCATTGCGCGCCTCGCGCGTCAGTTCCCCGATGTGCGCCGCCAGCCGCACCTCCACGCCCGGATCGGTGCTCTCGAGCCAGTCGTGCAGCCGATGGGCGTATTTGTCCATCGCGGGCCAATGCTCGAGAGGGAGATCGGGGACTAGCAGGACGCGGGTCATCGACACCAGAGGGAGCAGGGAGCAGGGAGCAGTCCATGAAGGGAGCACAGAGCACGGAGCAGTTCGTTCCGTGGAGCGTACTGCTCCGTGCTCCCTGCTCCGTTCTTACGCACCCAGCACCTCCCGCCAGAATTGCACTGTTCTCTCCGCCACCGCATCGTCACTAAAGAGCTTCATGGCTCTCGCCCGTCCCGCCTGCGCCAGCGGCCACCGGGCGGCCGGCGCCCTGAGGCTGCGCAGCGCCTCCGCCAGTGAAGACGGGTCGTCGGGGGGGACCGTCACGCCGGTCTCGCCCACGACTTCGGGGATCACGCCCGCGGTTGTACCCACCACCACCACCTCGTGAGCCATCGCTTCCACCAGCACGTGACCGTGGGTGTCGATACTCCCTCCCCCGCCGCCCCCTCTCCCCCCGCCTCCTCCGACCCCGTCCGGCACCCGTCGTGACGGGACGGCCAGCAGGTCCAGCTCGGGCCAGAGGCGCGTCAAATGGTCGGGCGGCAGCGCCCCGGCCCAGCGCACCCGCGCGGCGAGGCGCAAGCGACTGGCCAATGCTTCGAGACGCTCGCGGTCCGGCCCATCGCCCACGATCGTGAGGCGCCAGCTGGCGCTGCGGATCTCCGCCAGCGCCTGCAGCAAGGTATCGACTCCCTTGGCCGGGACCAAGCGGCCCACGCAGCCGATCGCCAGCCCTTCGTGCGGCTGGTGCTCCGGGGCGGGCGGCACGTGCACGCCGAGCTGCGGGATGACCGCGATGGGCAGGGCGCGCTGGCCGGCGTGACGCTTGAGCAGCGCGGCCGCGGCTTCGCTCCCCGCGGCCACCCCCCGCACCTGGCGCAGGGTCCGGTAGCGGCGCCAGCGGACCAGGAGCGGGACGCCGAGGTCGAGGCTTTCCGCGCTGAACAGTACGACGGGGATGCGCAGCCGCGCTGCGATGCGCGTCACCTGCCGCGCCGCCGCCGACGTGGGCTCCTCCTCTACTTGGACGACGTCGGGCCGCTTGTCGCGGATCAGCGAGGTCAGGGCGCGCCGGCCGAAACGATAGCGCAGCGGCTCCCCAGGATCCCGGGCGGGGATCGGGAAGATCTCCACGCCGCTCTGGCGCTCCCAGGTGGTCTCGATCATGCGGCCCAGGCCGGGCGGCGGCTGCTTCCAGCGCTGCGGCACCCCGACGGTGAGCTCCAGGTCCCGGGCCGCGAGCGCGCGCAGCTTGCCGCGGTGCTCGGGGGCCACGTAGACGTGTGAGATGATCAAGACGCGGCGCATAAGGAACCGGGAGAAGGGAGAGGGGAGAGGTTCGTAACGGTGCGATCCGCACGCTCGGTCCGCGCCGTCACGTACCTCTCCCTTCTCTCCTCTCCCCGGGGTCGGGGAGGTAGTGGGCGGCACAGGACTCGAACCTGTGACCTCCGGTATGTGAGACCGGCGCTCTAACCAGCTGAGCTAGCCACCCGACAAGCTAGACGTCGAGACGTCTAGACGCACAGACGCATAGGAGAAGCACCCAAGCTGTCCTGCGAGCCTTAAGCGTCTCGGCGTTTCGGCGTCTCATTGTAACTCGTTGCGGCTTCCATTGGAATATCGAGTGGAATCTCGAGCACGCGCGGGATGTGATCGCCCTCACAGGCACGTTGCGGGCTTGGCTTGCCAAATGCGGCGGCGAGACCAGCGACCAACCGTGCAGCGTGCGAACCCACTCGACGGATCGCTGCTTAACAACCACACCGCCGGGCCGGTCTACCGGCAATGGCGGCACGCAGTTACGGGCCGACCAGTTCTTGGACTGTTGGCCCGATAACCACCTGCCCCCTGAGCGGATTGCATCGTGGCACGCCGTTCGCCCTCCCGTCGCGGGACCACACACAGCCGAGCAGAGGGTGACTTGACCGTCGCCTGATTGGCTGGAGTGAACGTCTGCTTCCAGACACGAGGGTCAACATGGTTGCTGCACCGCGTCGCTCAAGGCCCAGGATCTGGACCGCATGGGCGATTCTCGTTCTCGGATCGGCCTTGGGAGGCTGTTCAAGCGATCTCCTGGGGCCGTCCGGAGGACTGGTTGTCCAGGCAGTGCAGCCGACTGCGGGCGCCGTTCTCTCCGGCGCGCCCGGGCGAGCGCTCCCGCAAGCGATGGTGTTTCGCGCCCTCGACGCCACGTACCAGCCGGTCGCCGGCGCCAGGGTCCAGTGGACCGTCACGGGGTATGGCGGCCGTGTCGCCAACGCTGCAGCGGTAACCGCAAATGATGGGACCTTTGCCGCCGAGTGGGTGCTCGGTACCCGCGCGAGCGAGGTGCAGCGGCTGCGGGCGGACGTCAGCCTACCCGGCCGCGGGGCGTTCATCGAGCTGCGGGCGGCTGCGGTGCCGGTGGACGTCGTTTCGATCATGGTCGCTCCGGAAACGACCGCGGTGTTCCTGGGCACGCCCCGCGTCCTGAGGGCAGTCGCCACGGACCCGTTCGGCAACCGGTTCG
>CAZXKD010000180.1:0-4918 GCA_964641215.1 uncultured Gemmatimonadaceae bacterium | reverse complement strand
TCCCGGGGCACGGATCGACGTCGGTCGATTCGCACCTCGCGCTGCCCATCATCGACCTCGACGAGCGGACGTGGCGCGAACGCGACCTCGTTCCGTTCCGCGATGCGGCGCCGAGTGCGTCCGCGTTCATGAGCGCACACGTCGTGATCCGTTCGATCGATCCGGATCGTCCCGGAACGCTTTCGCGCGCGCTGCTCACGAACGCCGACCCCGCTGTCCGCAGCGTCGCCGCCGACCTGCTCGCCCGGCACGCCGATCCCGACGACGTGGACCGCCTGACCCAGGCCTACACCCGCGCGGCAGGTGATCCCTTCGACGATGCCCGGCTCTCGGCCGTGGCGGCGCGCGCGGCGATCGCGCGCGGCGGCGCGGCCGGCCGCCTGCGCGTCGCCAACCAGTTCCTGGCCAAGGTGCCCAAGGCCGACGATTACCTCGTCCGCCGGCTGGTCGCCGACACGTTCCCCGACGCGGCGGAGGCGTGGGGAGAGGGTGTCATCGCCACCGGCCGCAGCGACGCCGATTACCGCGACATCGCGCGCCGCTACCTGCTGCCCGCCACCACCGGCCGGCCGGCTCCCCAGGTGACGATCGACACGGACCGCGGCAGCCTCACCGTCGAGCTGCTTCCCGGCGAAGCGCCGATCACCGTGGCGGCCTTTCTCGGCCTCGTGGACCGGCGCTTCTTCGACGGATTCCACTGGCATCGGGTGGTTCCCAACTTCGTGGTGCAGGACGGCGACCCCCGCGGGGACGGGTGGGGCGGGCCCGGGTTCGTGCTGCGGGACGAGGTGAACCCCGTGCGCTACGAGGCGGGTACCATGGGCATGGCGCTCTCGGGCCCCGACACCGGCGGGAGCCAGTATTTCATCACGCTGTCGCCCCAACCGCACCTGGACGGCATCTACACGGTGTTCGGGCGCGTCACCGGCGACGCGCGCGTGCTGTCCCTGATCGCGCAGGGCGACCGCATCCGGAGCATCCACCGCTGATGCGCCGCTTCCGTCTCCGCCCCGCCGCCCTCCTGATGCTGGCCGTCACGGCGCTGCCGGCGGCCGCGGCTGCCCAGTTCGGCTACTTCGGGCAGAACAAGGTGCAGTACCGCCGCTTCGACTGGCGCGTGCTGCGTAGCGACCATGTGGACCTCTACTTCTACCCCGAGGAAGAGGAGCTCGGCCGCGTCGCCCTCGCCTATGCCGAGGAGAGCTACGGCGTGCTGGTGCGGCGCTTCAACCATTCGGTGCGGCGCCGCATTCCGCTGATCATCTACGCCTCGCACACCGACTTCGAGCAGACCAACATCCTCCCCTTCGTCCCGCCCGAGGGGCTGCTCGGCGTCACCGAGTTCCTGAAGCGGCGCGTCACGCTGCCGTTCACGGGCAGCTACACAGAGTTCCACCACACCCTGCGCCACGAGTTGGTCCACGTCTTCCAGATCAGCCTCGAGTCCGAGGTGTTCGCGCGCTACCCGCGGATCCATCATGCCGGCCTGCCGCTGTGGTTCACCGAGGGGCTCGCCGAATTCTTCTCGGCGGGAGAGGACTCTCGGGACGAAATGATCCTGCGGGACATGACCATTTCCGGCCGGCTGCCGACGCTCAAGGACCTGACCTACGCCTACGGCGGGATCATCTATCCCCTGGGGGGCGCCATCCACCGCTTCCTGGCCGAGACCTACGGCGAGTGGCGCGTCCCCGAGCTGTACCGCCAGTTGTGGAAGTACCCGTCGTTCCCGGAGGCGCTGGCCGGGGTGTACGGGCGCACGCTCGAGCAGCTGTCGGACGAGTGGCAGTTCTGGATGCGGCGGCGCTTCTTCCCCGTGGTCAAGGACGCCACGCCCCTGGCGATCACGTCGCGGCTGCTCACCAAGCTCGCGATCAAGCCGACGGTGTACTGGGACGCGCAGGACAGCACCAGCGCGATCCTGTATTTCTCGCCGTCGACCGGCTACACCAATATCTACGCGCAGGAGTTCGGGAGCCGCCGCCGCCGCGTCGTGGTGGCGGGGGAGCGCTCGCCGCAGTTCGAGTCCTTCCATTTCTTCGAATCGCGCTTGGACGTGAGCCCGGGCGGCATCGTCGTGTTCGGGAGCCGCTACATGGACCGCGATGCGCTGTTCTTCTGGAATCTCGCCGCGCACCGCGTCGTCGGCCGGTACGAGTTTCCGGAGCTGGTGTCCATCCTCTCGCCGTCCTGGGCGCCGGACGGCAAGAGCGTGGTCTTCAGCGGGCTCTCGGTGTCGGGCTACTCGGACCTGTACCGCCTCTGGCTCGCCGACGGCCGTCTCGAGCGGCTGACCTCCGACCGCTATCAGGATCTCGACCCCACGGTGAGCCCCGACGGCCGCGTGGTGGTGTTCGCCTCGGATCGCACGGCGTTCGGACCGAACGGCGCCCGCAACCTCTTCGCGCTCGACCTGGCGACGGGGGCGATCCGCTATCTGACCTACGGCGCTTGGCGCGACGAGACGCCCCGCTGGTCGGCCGCGACCGGCCGCATCTATTTCACCAGCGACCGGGACGGGACGCCCCAGATCTACTCGGTGGACTCGACCGGGGCGGGTCGCCGCGAGACCAACACCGTGAACGGCGCCTTCGACCCCCAGTACCTGGCCCGCGAAGGTGGACTGGTGTTCGGGGGGTTCGCCGACCTGAGCTTCAACATTTATTTCACCCGGCCCGCGGCCGACAGCACGGCGCCGGCCGTCACGCTCGCCGCGGACCGCCGGCCGCCGGAGTGGACCTGGCCCGAGCTCTCGAGCCCGCCCTACGCCCGCGCCGACGCCATGCCGTTCGAAAAGAAGTTCTCCCTCGATGTCGCGGCCGGGGACGCCGTCGTGGCGCCGGGCCTCGGCTCGGCCCAGGGCGCGGTGTTCCTGTTCAGCGACCAGCTCAGTGACCACATGATGTTCCTGGGACTCTCCTCCTTTCAGCTCCAGGGGAGCAACTTCGGAAACCTGTTCGACAACATCAACGGCACGGTGTTCTACCTCAACCAGTCGCGACGCGTGAACTGGGGCGTGGGCGCCTTCCGGCTGCGCGGGCTGTTCTACGAGGGCGACCTCAGCACCATCTTCCAGGAGAGCTCCGCGGGAGTGTTCGCCCAGGTGCGCTACCCGCTGTCGCGGTTCCGGCGCATCGAGGCCGAGTACCGGATCGAGCACTCCGATCGCTTCGACATCGCCACGCCCGACGTGCTCACCGGCAGCAGCGACCTGACCGACCTCCGCCGGATCGGCTGGCTGGCGTCGAATTACCTGAGCTACGTCAAGGACAACACCCTGTGGCTCGAGACCGGCCCAATCGACGGCGAGCGCTACAACTTCACCACGGGGGTCGTCAACGACATCAGCAACGGCCGCTTCGACTCGTGGGTCGCCTCCGGCGACTGGCGCCATTACTACCGCACGACGCTGCGGAGCGCCTTCGCGGTGCGCGCCCTGGGGTACTACGCCGGTGGGGAGCGGCCGGCTCATATCAGCATCGGCGGCTCCTGGGCGTTGCGCGGCTATCCCGGCTACGCGTACGTCACCGGCACCCGCGCCTGGATGCTGAACGCCGAGTGGCGCTTTCCCATCACCGACTTCGTGTCGATCGGCTTCCCCTTCGGCGTCGTGCGGTTCCCCGGGGTGCAGGCGGCGTTGTTCGTGGACTACGGGCGAGCCTGGTCGGACTTCTCCACGAGGCGCGGCATCCTGGGCAGCACGGGGATCGGGTTCCGGATGCCGGTCGCCCAACCCGTGGTCCTGCGGCTCGACTTCGGCTGGCGCTTTCATCGTGGCAATGCCGATCTCTACGGTCTCCCCGAGGCCAACCGGCGCCCCCGCTTCGTCGACTTCTTCTTCGGATACAACTATTGACCGGCCTCCGCGCCCTCTCCTACATTGGCGCCTGCGCGGCTGCCGCCGGCTGTCACCGGCCGCCCGCTCCGCTGGTCCCTATGGGGTTACCTCCCGCGGCCCGGGACAGCGCGGTCGCCTGGACGCTCGCCATGGTGCCGCCGCAGCACCTGGCGATCCGGTTCCGGTGGAAATACCGCGACGATCGCCAGACCGCTGGCGGACGCGGGCAGGCGCGCATCGCCCCGCCCGACTCGCTGCGGTTCGATTGGGTGGCGACGCTGGGACTGGCCTCGGGGGCGGCCGTGATGGTCGGCGACTCGGTGCAGTGGGCGGACCCGGTGGAGAGCTTTCGCTCCCTGGTGCCCGCGATCCCGATGCTGTGGGCGTCGCTCGGCACGGTCCGGCCGCCGGCCGCTGACGCGATCGTGTCGGGACTGGCGGACCCGCCGCGAGTATTGTGGCGGTTCGCCCGCGGCGCCGACACGCTGACGTACGTGGCGACGGCGGCAACGCCGCGCGTGCTGGAAGCCGAGTGGCCGCAACAAGGGAAGCCGGTGGCGCGCAGCCCGACAGTCCACGACGCGCCAGGGGAGGCGGGGGCGCGTCAGATACCGCCAGGTGAAGTCTTCACTCAGGGGCTGGACCGCGCCTGAGAGAAAGAACAGGCGGAACGAGAGCGCGCGAAACAACCACGGAGTAATGCGATTGCGCCCCAGGAAGATGGCCAGGAATCCGGTTTCGAGTAGCAGCGCGTCCCACTGGAAGGAGAGGAACTCCTGGCCAGCCGCACAGAACGACAAATACAAGACGAACAAGAGCGCCAGGATCGGGCGCTCGAATTTTCCGCGCGCGAAGCCGGTGAGGAACAGCATGGCTGAGAGAATCACGCCCGCGAAGCACAGGCCCACGAGCGTGGTGTCGTCGTTCGCGAACCACAGCAGCGTGGGCGCGGCCAGGAAGCGCAGGATGGAGCCCGTTCGCGCGAGCGAATTCAGGAACGACGAGATGGGGACGATTCCGCGCGCGCCGAACAGTCCGGTCACCTGAAACGCGAGCGATCCGAAGGCGATGGCGTAAATG
>CAZXKD010000179.1:0-4929 GCA_964641215.1 uncultured Gemmatimonadaceae bacterium | reverse complement strand
CAAGCTGGACGTCACGGGTTCGAATCCCGTCGCCCGCTCTTGGACTTACGAGGTTCCCCACCAGTAGATCCCTTCAACAGTATGCCTCCAAGCTCACAGATGCGATTCACAAGGCACAGCGTCAGGTGCTCCACCGCTCCGGCGGCACGACAAATGCGGCGATTACCACGGCCTTCGTAGCAGACATCCTTCGACTCATTACGGAGTCGGCGCGGCTGGTGCTTGGCGTACCGGTAACTTCGGTCTCCATCCTCCCAAGCTGCTCTTGCTCCCACACGGACGCCGCGCCCGCTCCGACGACCGGGTGCCACGCCTGTCGCATCGCCGCCATGTTCTCCGGCGCTTGCGGGCGAGCCGTCGTCGCCAATACGAGTAGGCCTCACACTGCGGCGAAGCTGCGAGCACTCGCTTTCGTGGGTCCTCCTCCGAGAGTTCCACCGGTCCGCTCCACGCTCACGGCCCCATCACGGCCACGGGGCTCAGGCGGTCGATCGTGGTCCCGTCGCCCAATTCGCCGTCGCCGTTGAACCCCCAGCACTCGACGACGCCCGCACCCGTGAGCCCGCAGCTGTGCGCACCACCTGCGGCGAGCGCGCGGAACGTGAGGCCGCCGGTCACGGCCGTGGGGCTGTCGCGCTCGACGGTCGTCCCGTCGCCCAAGTCCCCGGACGCGTTGTCTCCCCAGCAGTAGGCCGCGCCCCCCGTCGTGAGGCCGCATGTGTGTCCAGCGCGGGCAACGAGCGCCGTGAACGTCAGGTTCCCCGTCACGGCCGCTGGACTCGTCGTGGGGGTAGCCGTGGCCGTCCCGCTCCCGAGCTCGCCGACGGAGTTGTCGCCCCAGCAGTAGGCGGCACCCCCGCGCGCGAGACCGCAGGAGTGTGAAGCACCCGTAGCCAGCGCGACGAAGGTCAGGTTGCCCGTCACCGGCACCGGCGTTGAGCGGTCGGTCGTCGTCCCGTCCCCGAGCTCGCCGAACGCGTTTGATCCCCAGCAGTACGCCGCGCCCGCCGCCGTGAGCGCACAAGTGTGTACCCCCCGGACACTCACGACGGCGAACGCGAGCCCGCCGGCCACCGCGACCGGGCTCGAGCGGTTAGTGGTCGTCCCGTCGCCAACCTGACCGAAGGCGTTCTCTCCCCAGCAGTAGGCGGCGCCCACCGGGGTGAGCCCGCAGGTGTGATTCCCACCGCCCGAGAGGGCGACGAACGTGAGGCTGCCCGTCACGGCCACCGGGCTGAGGCGCGCGGTCGTCGTCCCGTCGCCCAACTGGCCGTTACCGTTCGCGCCCCAGCAGTAGGCAGCGCCCCCGCTCACAAGCGCGCAGTTGTGCGCAATGCCGGCGGCGAGTGCGACGAACGCCAGGCCGCCGGCCACCGCGACGGGGCTCGCGCGGCTAGTCAGCGTCCCGTCGCCCAGCTGGCCGAAGCGATTGACACCCCAGCAGAAGGCCAGGCCGCCGTCCCTCAATCCACACGTATCAAAGAGGCCCGCGCTCAGCGCGAAGAACCCGGTGACTCCCGAGGCGTTAAACGCGAGGGGGCCGCCGAAGGCGCCCGTTTCGCTCGCCGTCAGCGTGTTGGGCCCCGGCGTGGCGCCCAGGCTCCAGCTGCCGAGCGCCGCGATGCCCCGGGCGTCGGTCGTGACCGTCACGGGGCCTGCGGTTGCTGCGCCGCCGCCGGGCGGAGTGATCGCACCGCCGCCCGCAGCGACAACGAACCTGATCGGGAGGCCGGGCACCGGGCGATTGTGGGCGTTCGTCAATAACACCGCCGGCTCGGGCGTGACCGGCGCTCCGGGCGCGGCCACTCCACTGTTCGTCCCCGGGACGGTGCTCATCGTGGGTGGCCGGCCCCAGCCGATCTTGCTGAACGAACCGGTGAGGCCGCCGACCCCCCGGTGCGCCGCGTGGAGCGGTGCCGGCACGAAGAGGCCGAGCAGGGCATCGCGGGCCCGGGCCAGTAGTCCGGTCGGCCGGCGCGCCGCCGCCAGCGCGTTGCAGGGCAGGAATGTCGCCGGTGTGTTCTCGAGCGGCGTGATCACGCTGCGTTCGTTCACCAGGTCGAGCTGGTATAGAATGAGCGACTTGACCTCGTCCGGCGACAGGCCGTCCGTCTCCACGCAAATCCCCGCCGTGACGTTGGTATTGAACCTGGTGGGCCCCGGGTCGGTCGAAAACGTGTAGCACCCCGGGAACTGGTCGACGTCGAGCGGGAGGCACGATTGCTCCGGCCCAGGCGGAGTTGCCTCGATGATAACGGTGACATCCTGCGGCAGCGCGCCTTGCGGGAAGAACGCTCCCGCGAGATGGGCGCTCGTGACGACGGTAGCGGAGCCGGTGCGGGTCGAGATCGTCTGTTCCGCGCAATCGGTGCAGTTCTGATCCGGCGTCAGCGCACCTTGCTCGATGCGAAACTTGATCGGCAACGTTTGCCCTGGGACGAGCCGGACGTTGGCGTTCGGCTGCGCGTTCGTCGGCGCGCCTTTCGACACCACGTCGACGTCGGCAAAGCCGAGGATGTGTGCGGTGCCGATTGTGACGATGATCCGCACGCTCGCCCCGGCGGATAGGTTGAGCGTCCTCGAGTCCCAGTTCACGTGGTACTGTGTCGTGTCCTGCACTTTGACCGATCCGAGCGTGGAGAGGACGTGCCCGGCCGTGCAGGGCGCTTCGAGCGCGCTACAAATCTCCACCACGGGCACGAGCCGGGGATTGAACGGCCCGTTGGGCGTCGGCGTGGGAGCGATCGGTGGCAGGAAGAAGAAGTGCGGATTACCGCCGTGCGCACCGTCCACGAGCGCCGCAGCGATCGTCGGCGGATGGGGCGACGTCACTCTGGACTGGTCCCGACAGCCGAGGATAAGCGAGAGTGTGCAGCAGAGGACAAGGGCGCGGGACATGGCGAGCTCCTTGGGCGAGACGTGCCTCGCTTGTCCCCTGACCACGAGCGCACCGACGAAAAAACCTGCAAGCGAGTGCCTCGCTCAGCCGGTTTCGCGATTCGCTCCTCCCGAGGCATGGGCGATCCGCACAACATCGCGCCTCGGGGTTCATGGCATCTGAGTTACGTTCTAATTTGCACCCCCCAAAGCGCCTCGCCAGAGGGTCAAAGAGCCCAGGTTCGACGGGGCCTTATGACCATAGGGGGCGTGCACGATAATGCGTCTTTCCGTACGACACGGACGAGATGGCCGCCGCCGACCGATCTACAACCAGAGGTCGTTGGAGAACGGGTCGTTTCGGAGGCGAGCAGCATGGTAGGGGAGCCGTCCCGTCCCACGCTGGTGGAGCATTTCGTCCGCGCGATCGCCTCTACACTGTCTACAAGGAGCGCACCGATCCGCTCCAACAGGGGTTGGTCGTTCTCACCTGACCCCCTGACGACACAAAACGTCGATTCATGGGTGGTCGGGGTGAGATCGAGTGGGTCCCATCCGATTCGCTGCCCCTCCCGGGGTACGTCTTGAAGCCAATAGATCGCGCTCCGGCACAGCGCGGGCTGAGCGTCCGGAACAATGAAGTACCAATGGGCCTGTCGTGATCGCTTGCACTCTATCACTAACCCGAATGGCCCAGCTTCGAGCACCAGATCGGCGAAACCTGAACGACCAGATTTCTCGTGTGTCCACGGATGTTCGCGCGCAGCGACAGTCCAGCTATGCCCGTCGCCGTTGGCTCTGATCTCCTCTTCCACCCGAAGTTGAAAGAGAAAACCAGACGCATTCAGGGCAGAGGTGGTGTGATCAGTCACGGCTACGAATTCTAAGGGATTGGTGGATAACCTGGCGCCCCGCCAGCGAGTGCCGCAAGGAGAAGTCCGAGCGTGAAGGGTTCGGCTTCCTAGGCTTGGGCGGCTACGAGCCGCGCCACACCCCCAAGATCCTGCCGGTTGTCGTCGTATCGGGTCAGCACCCGCACGTCTTTGTGCCGGCTGAACCGCTGCACCGCCCGCAGGTCGCCGGTACCAATGCCGCAGTGATCGCCGCGTGTCGCAGGCCGTGGGGACGGACAACGAGTCCCACCATCGTCCCGAGCGTACGCACAATGCGGTGAATGCTCGTGCCGGTCAACCGCTCCCCCTTCCGCGCCCGGTCCAGATTCCGAAAGAGCGGCCCGGTACGGCCCTTCCCGAGCACTAGGACGGTGCCAGATGCGACGTCAACGTCCGACACGTCCAGCGCCACGACTTCAGCCCGCCGCAACCCGAGATCGACCAGCAGCCGCAGGATGGCGCTGTCCCGTGTCCCCCTTCGCATCGGCGCGGGTACTGGCCGCGCGGAGGAGCCGACGCACACCCTTCACGCCCGGACAGGTGGTGTCGCGGTACGCCTCGGTCTTGAGTCCGGGCACGGCCAGTGTCCACGGCACGAGGCCGATCGTGCGTCCCAACTGCACGAGACTGCGTAACGCAGCGAGCCGGCGGTTGATCGTGGCAGCCGCGAGCTGACGGTCGCTCAGGTTCGCACGGTAACTGAGCACGAGAGCGTTCGCCTCGCCCCCACCGCGCGCGAGCAGGTGACGCGCCGCGGTGTCCACGTCAGAGGTGCCGAGCCAGCGGGCGAAGTCCTCGAGGTCCGAGCGGTAGGCCCGGAGGGTGCGCGGGTTGCGGCCGCCGAGGAAGGCGCGCAGGAGATCGGGCGTCGGCTCGACCGCCTGCGCGGGTGCGACTATGGCGAGTACGAATGTTGTCGGATTCATGGTGCCCCCCAGCGGTTGACAAGTGGGAGCGCGGAAAAATCGACGGCGAGACTGTGTGACGAATTGTGGGACTTCAGTCCGTCCCGTCCGTGTTGGACTTCGGGAAGCCTTCGTAGATTCGTGGCGGACGCTGGCGCTTGCTGACGCCAGGAGACGGGAGAAATGCGCTTCCCAAGCCGGACGTCACGGGTTCGAATCCCGTCGCCCGCTCTTGGACTTACGAGGTTGAGCAA
>CAZXKD010000178.1:0-4950 GCA_964641215.1 uncultured Gemmatimonadaceae bacterium | reverse complement strand
CCGCCGCAGCGTCGCCCACGCTCCCCCCTCCCGCCTCTCCCCCGCCGTCTACTCCCACGGCGCCGCCGCAGCGCGAGGGGAAGCGCGGCAGCGTGGTATTCCGGCCTGATGTCCTGCCGGCGGATGTGGAGGTGCGGCGCACGGTGGCGGCCCTACAGGCGGCGGAGACGGTGGAACCGCAGCGGGCTGCGGCCGACAAGCTCCTGGCGCTGGTGCCCCAACTCCAGGAGCGGCGGGACATCGCAGCGATCGCGGAGGTGATCGCGGCGCTTGACGAAGTGCTGCCGAGGGTGCAGGACGGGAGCGTGGCCGAGCGGATCGGGGCGGTGGGCACGGCGCTGGCGGACGGCCCGACCGTCGATCGTATGGTCAAACGGCTCGGCGAGCTGCGCGTGCCACCCGGGGAGCGGGGAGCGTTGGTCAAAGCCGTGGGGGCGCTCGCGTCGGTCGCCGCCGCTCAGGTCGTGGATGCCTATCTTGGGACGCCGGCGGAGCTGCGGGAGCCCTACCGTGCGGCGATCCGCACGGCCGCCGACCGCGCCTTCGAGCCGCTGCAGAGCCGTCTCGCGGAGAAGCGCGAGGACGTCGTGGCGGCGACGGCGCACCTGCTGGGGCTCACCGGCAGCCCCCAGGCCGTGCCGCTGCTCATCCCCCTGATCCGTCACCGGGCGGACGCGGTCCGGGAGGCGGCGCTCCACGCGCTGGCGGAGATCGGAGGTCGCGAGGTGTCGCGGCCGGCGATGCCGGCGCTCAAGGACGAGAGCGCCGTGGTACGTTCGGCGGCGGCACAGGCGATCGGGGTGGGGGGCGACCCGGGGGCGACCACGGTCCTGGTGCGGCGGCTGGAGCAGGAGGACGATGAAGGGGTATTGGCGGAGTTGCTGAAAGCGATCGGCCGGCTGGGGGCCCCGGAAGCGCTGGAAGTGCTGGCGCGCTACGCGGAGCCCGGCGGCCGGCTGCGCAAACGCACGCCGCACCTACGGGCCGCGGCCATCGAAGCGCTGGGCTACCTCAACAAGCAGGAGGCGCGGGGCTTGCTGCAACTCTACAGTCATGACAAGGAGCCGTCGGTGGCTCGGGCGGCGGAGGCGGCGCTGCAATGACGACTCGGGCGGCGAAAGCGACCGACGCGGCCCTGAGCCAGGCGATTACGCGCGAAGTCGCCAAGCGGGTCGTGGGCCAGGAGCAGATGATCGAGCGGCTGCTGGTGGGGCTGCTCACCGGCGGCCACATCCTGCTGGAGGGGGTGCCGGGGCTCGCCAAGACGCTGGCGGTGCGTACGGTAGCCGAGTGCCTGCGTATCAGCTACTCCCGCATCCAGTTCACGCCCGACCTGCTGCCGGCGGACGTGATCGGCACCATGGTCTACGATCAACGCTCGCAGGAGTTCTATCCGAAGAAGGGTCCGCTGTTCGCGAACCTGGTGCTCGCCGACGAGATCAACCGCGCGCCGGCGAAGGTGCAGTCGGCCCTCCTCGAGGCGATGCAGGAGAAGCAGGTGACGCTCGGCGGGGAGACTTTCTATCTCGGCGAGCCGTTTCTCGTGCTGGCGACCCAGAACCCGATCGAGCATGAGGGGACATATCCGCTGCCCGAGGCGCAGCTCGACCGGTTCATGCTGAAGGTGCGGGTCGGGTACCCGTCCCGGGACGCGGAGAAGGAGATCGTCAACCGGATGGCCTCGGGCCGGCCGCTCGAGGTACAGCGCGTGGCGGATGCCGATGGGATTCTCGCGGCGCGCAGCGCGATCGCCGAGCTGTTCATGGACCAGAAGGTGGTGGACTACATCGTCGATGTGGTACGCGGCACGCGCGAGCCGCAGACCGTGGGGCTGGCCGAGCTCAAGCCGCTCATCGCCTTCGGGGCGAGCCCCCGCGCCTCGATCTATCTCGCGCAGGCCGCCCGCGCGCATGCCTATCTGCGGGGGCGCGCCTATGTCGTGCCCGAGGACGTGAAGGCGATGGCCAGCGACGTCCTGCGCCACCGCGTGCTGCTCACGTTCGAGGCCGAGGCCGAGGACATGGACGCCGACCGCGTGATCGTCAAGATCCTGGAGGCCGTGGGCGTACCGTGACGTACGCGGGCGAAGATCGTCGGCGCTCGGTCACGCCCCCGGTCCGCGTCCGCCGGCGGGGCGTGACCCCCGAAGTGCTCCGCCAGGTCAAGGGGATCGAGCTGCGGACGCGCTCGCTCGTGAACACGCTCTTCACCGGGGAATACCGATCGGTCTTCCGCGGGCAGGGGATCGAGTTCGCCGAGGTGCGGGAGTACCAGCAGGGCGACGACTTCCGCTCCATCGACTGGAACGTCTCGGCCCGCATGGGCCATCCCTTCGTCAAGAGCTACGCCGAGGAGCGTGAGCTCACCCTGCTCCTCGTGGTGGACCAGTCGGGCTCGCTGCATTTCGGCGCGCCGTTCTCGAAGGCTGGGCTCGCGGTGGAGGTCGGCGCGGTGCTCGCGCTCGCCGCGGCGCGGCACAACGATCGCGTGGGCACGCTGCTGTTCGCCGACCGCGTGGAGTACGTCGTGCGTCCCGCGAAAGGCCGCGGCCACGCCCTCCGGGTCATCCGCGACCTCGTGGCGTTCGCGCCGCGCGGGCGCGGGACCAATGTCGCCGAGGCGCTGCGCTACGCCGCCAAGCTGTTGCGCCACCACGCCATCGTGGTCGTCCTCTCCGATTTTCGAGCCGAGGGGTGGGAGGAGCCACTCGCTCAGCTCGCAGCCCGGCACGACGTGGTCGCCGTCACCATCGACGATCCCCGGGAGCAGCAGCTGCCCGACGCCGGCTGGCTCGACCTCGAGGACGCCGAGACCGGCCGCCGCCTCCTGCTCGACACCAGCCACACCGCCACACGCCACCGGGTGCTTGCCGCGAGCGAGCGGCTGCTGCAGGAGCGGGCGCGCAAGCTGGCACGCGCCGGCGTGGATCGGGTGGCCCTCCACACGAACATTCCCTACGCGGTCCCCCTGCGGCGGGCCTTCGCCGAGCGGGCGCGGCGGCTCAAGCGGTAATCCTGATGCACGTCTTCCTGGGCCTCCTGGCGTCTTGGCATCTGGCCGCGGGGCTGCAGGGCGAGGGGTGGTCAACCTCCCCTCCGCGCCCGACGGTAGGGGACACGGTTTGGCTGGAGCGGACCCTGACGGTGCCCGCCGGCTGGCGCGTGCGCCCGGGTCATCTGGAGCAGGGCCAGGACGTCGAGCCGTTGGGCGATGCAACGGTATACCGCTCTCCTGTCGGGTGGACGGTGCGCTATCCGGTAGTGGCCTGGACCCCGGGGCCGCATACTCTCTCCCTCCCACCGATCTGGCGGCTGGGCCCCGCCGGGCAGGCCGATTCGGTCCCTGGCGGCGCGGCTGGGTTCGAGGTGCGGAGCGTGCTGCCGGAGACTGGGCCCCGGCCGGCACCCAAGGACGCCATGGCCCCCCTGCGCCCCGAGCTTCGCTCGATCTGGCCACCGCTCCTTTCCGGGCTGCTCTCCGCCGGCCTCTTGTTGGGAGGGCTCTGGTGGCGTCGCCGGCCGCCGCGGAAGCTGCGTCCGGCACCTCACGTTCCAGTGGAACGTGAGGTCCCGGACGACCGCTGGCTGGCTGCGGGGGAGCCCAAGGCGGTGGCGGCCCGGGCCACACGACGGTTGCGGGTGGCGCTGGCGGCGGCAGTACCCGCGGCGCATCAAGCTCTGGCGACGCCCGAATGCCTGGCCGCGTTGGAGCGGGCGGCGCCCAAAGCGCCGGTGCGGGAGCTCCGGGACGTGCTGAGCGCCATGGACCAGGTGGCCTACGCCACCGCCCACGGGGTGGACGTGGCCGCCGTCGCCGAGCGGGCGCGACGGCTGGCTGCGGAGCTGGCGCCGTGAGCTTCGCCCGCCCCTTCCTGCTGCTCGCCCTCCTGGCGCTGCCGCTGTGGTGGTGGGTGCGGGCGCGGCGCCTGGCGCGGCTCTCCGGCACCACCCTCTCGGACTTGCGGCCGCTCGGCAGCGCGGCCGAGCGACAATGGGTGGCCCGGCTGCCGGTGAGCCTGCGCAGCGTGTGTCTCGGGGCGTTGATCCTGGCCGCGGCGGGACCGCGCATCGGCTCGGCGCGCTCGGAGATTCACAGCGAGGGGATCTCCATCATCCTGGCCGTGGACATCTCGAGCAGCATGCTCGCCCAGGACTTCACGCCGGCCAACCGGATCGACGTGGCCAAGCAGACGGCGATCTCCTTCGTCCGGGCCCGCAGCAGCGACCGCATCGGCCTGGTGATCTTCGCGGCGCAGGCGTTGACCAAGGTTCCGATCACCACCGACTACCCGGTGCTCGAGCAGGCCCTGCAAGACGTCCACATCGGCGAGATCGAGGACGGAACGGCCATCGGGACGGCGATCGCGACGGCGGCCAACCGGCTGCGCCGCGCTCCGGGCCGGAGCCGGGTGGTGGTCCTGCTCACCGACGGGGTCAACAACCGCGGGACCGTGGACCCGCGCACGGCGGCGCAGGCGGCGGCGGCCTTTGGCGTGCGGATCTACGCCATCGGGGTGGGGACGCGGGGCGAGGCCCCCGTGCCCACCGGACAGGGCGTGGACGGCATGCTGCGCTACCAAAGCATGCCGGTGGAGATCGACGAGGAGCTGCTCACCGACGTGGCGGCGACGACCGGCGGCCGCTATTTCCGCGCCACGGACTCGGAATCGCTGCGTCACATCTTCGACGAGATCAACCGGCTCGAGAAGACCACCGTGCAGCAGGTGGTGTACCGGCGGTTCGACGAGGCGTACCGCTGGCCGCTCTCGCTGGGCCTGCTGGCCCTCGCCCTCGAGATCGTGATCTCGGCCACGCTGGCGGTGCGGGTGCCCTGATGACTTTCGACGCCCCGGTCGTCCTGCTGCTCGCACCGCTGCTGGGTGGCACCGTGTGGTTCTCCGCGGCGTGGGCGCGGCGGGTGCGGGTGCGCCGCGCGGCCGCGTGGGCCGCC
>CAZXKD010000177.1:0-4968 GCA_964641215.1 uncultured Gemmatimonadaceae bacterium | reverse complement strand
ATCAGCCACGAGTCGCTGCTGGTGGACATCGCGGCCGAGGCGGGCATCATCGAGAAGTCCGGCGCGTGGTATGCCTATGGCAAGGAGAGGATCGGGCAAGGGCGGGAGAACGCCAAGCTGTACCTGAAGGATCACCCCGACCTGGCGCTGGAAGTCGAGGCGAAGGTCAAGGAGCACCTCGGCGTGAAAGCCGCCGTGGTGGGCGGCGGGGGGGGCGGGGGGGCGGTCGACGAGGAGGCTTCTCCACCCGAGGAGTGAGTGCCGACACTCACCGGTCTCGCCCCCGATCCACGCCAACCGGGTTATCGGCTGGTCGAAGTGGATCGGGGGCGATTCGCTTCACTTCCCGCGACGGCGCTCGAGCCGCTGGGGCTGCGGTTGGGCGCGGGGCTGGCGCCGGCCGTGCTGGAGCGGTTACGTGAGCTGGCCGACGTCGAGGCCGCGGAACGAGCCGCGCTCCGCGCCCTGGCGCGACGGGCGCACGCGCGGCGCGACCTGCAGCGCCGCCTCGCGAAGAAGCAGCACCCACCCCGCGCCGTCGATGCCGCGCTCGAGCGGCTCGCCGCCCGTGGCCTGCTGGATGACCGGCGCTTTGCGGAACAGTATGCGGCGCTCCGGGCCGCCCGTGGGCGCGGGCCCGGTCGGCTCATCCAGGACCTGCTGACCCAGGGGGTGGAGCGCCGCGTCGCCGAAGAGGCGGTGCGTCGCGCGCTCGATGACGAAGGCATCGACCCCGGTGTCGAGGCGCGCGCCGTAGCGGCGAAGCGGGCACGCCAGCTGAGCGGGCTGCCCGCGCCGGTGCGCCGGCGGCGGCTGCTCGCGTTCCTGATGCGTCGCGGCTATGGGGGGCCACACCTGCGAGAGGTGGTGGAGGAGGTGACGCGGGAGGTGTGAACCCCGGGGTCGGGCCCCGGGCTCGGTAAGTCTCGGCTCGCCTTTCAGTTGCCTCCGGTCGCACTATATTCCCCCCATGACTGCTGCGGAGATCCGCCGCAAGTTCCTCGAGTTCTTTAAAGCGCGGGGACATCAGGAGGTCCCCAGCTCCCCGCTCGTCCCGGCCGACGACCCCACGCTGCTTTTCACCAACGCCGGCATGGTACAGTTCAAGCGCATCTTCCAGGGGCTGGAGCGGCGGCCGTACAGCCGGGCGGTGACCTGCCAGAAGTGCGTCCGGGCGGGCGGCAAGCACAACGACCTCGAGCAGGTGGGCCATACCGCGCGCCACCACACCTTCTTCGAGATGCTCGGCAACTTCTCCTTTGGGGACTACTTCAAGCAGGAGGCGATCGCCTACGCCTGGGAATGGGTGACCGGGAAAGACTGGCTCGGCATCGATCCCGAGCGGCTGTACGTCACCGTGCACCACTCGGACGATGAGGCGCGCCAGTTGTGGCGTACGGTCACCGGGTTGGCGGACGCACGAATTTACGGATTGGGGGACAAGGACAACTTCTGGCAGATGGCGGACACGGGCCCGGCCGGGCCGAATACCGAGATCTACGTCGACCTGCGCGGGACGCGGGACGCGGGAGGCGGGAAGCGTGATCTCAGTCTGGACGAGTTCGTGCGCCTGAGTGAGGCGGGTCAACTGCTCGAGATTTGGAACCTGGTTTTCATGCAATATGACCTCCAGCCTGACGCATCCCGCATCCCGCTTCCCGCCCCCTCCGTTGACACCGGCGCCGGTCTCGAGCGGATTGCGGCCGTCATGCAGCGCGTTTCGTCGAACTTCGATACCGACGTGTTCACGCCGATCATCGAGCGCGCGACGGAGGTGGTAGGGACCACGTACGATCGCGGTCCGGCCGGCGCGTCGTACCGGGTGCTCGCCGATCATGCCCGGGCGGTGGCCTTTCTCTTGGCGGACGGCGTGTATCCGTCGAACGAAGGGCGCGGGTACGTGGTGCGGCGGATTCTGCGACGCGCCGTGCGGCACGCGTGGCTGCTGGGGCGGCGCGAGCCGACACTGGTGCACCTCGCGCGCACCGTCGAGGGGGTGATGGGCGGCGTGTACCCGGAGCTCGCCGCCAAGCGGGCACACATCGAGAGTGTGATGCGTGCCGAAGAAGAACGGTTCTTCGACACGATCGAAGGGGGGCTCGAGCGGTTAGAGGAGCTGCGCGGCGCCAAGGCCATCTCGGGCGCCGAAGCGTTCAAGCTGTACGACACCTACGGCTTCCCCATCGATTTGACGCAGCTGATCGCCGGCGAGCGCGGCCAGACGGTGGACGTCGCCGGATTCGAGCGCGAGCTGGAAAAGCAGCGCGCTCGGTCACTGGAAGCGCACGAACGGACCAAGGTCGGTGGAGGACCGGCCGTGCACATCCAGCACACCGGCGCGTGGCGCGCCGTGAAGCCGAAGCGCAAGCAGAAATGGGTCGGGTACGAGACAACGCGCGCGGAGACCGAGGTGCTGAAGTTTCGGCAAGCGGGCGATACGGTCGAGGTCGTACTCCAGGAGAACCCGTTCTACGCCGAATCGGGTGGCCAGGTGAGCGACACCGGGCGCCTGAAAGGGGAGGGGTGGACGCTCGACGTGGACGGGGTGGAGAAAGTCGACGGGGGCAGGGGGGGCGGGGTGAGCGCCGTCGTGGGACACTTTGCCGAGGAGTTCGTGCCTACCGAGGTGCTCGCCGAGGTGGACGAGCCGCGACGCCGCAACATCGAGCGCAATCATACCGCCACGCACCTGGTGCACGCCGCGCTGCGCAAGCTGCTCGGCCCCCACGTGCGCCAGCAGGGCTCGGTCGTGGCGCCCGAGCGGCTGCGGTTCGACTTCGCGCACCACGGACCGCTGGACGACGCCACGCTCGCGCGGGTCGAAGAAGAAGTGAACCACCACATCTGGGAAAACCTCCCCGTCACGACTCGGGAGATGAAGTACAAGGCGGCGATCGCCGCCGGGGCGATGGCGTTCTTCACGGAGAAATACGGCGACGTCGTGCGCGTGGTCGACGTGCCGGGAGTGTCGCTCGAGTTGTGCGGCGGCACGCACGTGCCGAGCACGGGGCAGATCGCGCTGTTCCGGTTCACGCACGAGACGGGCGCCGCGGCGGGCGTGCGGCGCATCGAAGCCGTGACCGGGCCCGGCGCGTACGCCCTGATCCGCAAGCTCGAAGGGGAGCTCGAAGCGGCGGCCGGAGCGCTGAAGACGCAGCCCGAGCACCTGGTGCGCCGGCTCGAGCAGCTCATCGAGGAGAACAAGCGGCTCGAGAAGCGTGTCGAGGAGCTGTTGAAAGCGGGAAGCGGGATGCGGGATGCGGGAAGCGTGGAACGGATCGGTGACATCGAGCTCCACGTCGCCGATTCGGACCTCCAGAACCGCGAGCAGATCGGCCTCGTGATGGATGCGTTCCGCGCGCGTCAACGGCGCGCGATCTCCGTGCTGTTCACCAACGGCGAGCGAGCGGCCGTGTGGGTGGGCGTCACCGACGACCTGGTGCAGCAAGGGCTGAAGGCCGGGGACATCGCGAACGCGATCGCCGCCGTGTCGGGCGGCAAGGGCGGCGGGCGGCCCCACTTCGCATCGGCGGGGTTGGGCGATCCGGCGAAGCTGGGTGAGACCCGGGCACAGACCGGGTCGATCGTCGCGAGGCTGCTGGCGCGATGACACGGGCCGACGTGATCGCGTGGCTCGAATCCCGCCGGCCGCAACCTCCTGCGGCGCTGCGCGCTCACCTCGCGGCCGCCGTCGTCGAGTCCGTTCTCCCGCTCCCCGACCACCTCGCCCTGATCGGCGAGCGCGTGCTGGCAGGCGTGGTGGGTCGGCCGACGGGCGGTCGCGAGCTGGCCCTCGACCTGCTCGCCGCCGACGCCTTCGTCACCTACGCCTTCGAGGCACAGGCGGAGACCGATGCCGGAGCCGGACTCGCGGGGCTCGCGCAACGGGTCGCAACGACGGCGGACGGGGCGAGGGGAGAAACGACGTGAACTGCGGAGGACTACTCGAGCGGCGGCCGGGCTTGCTGGTCCTCGTGGACCCAAGCCGCACCTCCCCGGCGCAGGCGGCGGAGGTGGCGCGGGCCGCCCGGGCGGCGGGTGCTGCCGCCGTGCTGATCGGCTCGTCGTTCGATGGCACCCAGGACACGGCGCGGGTGGCCCGGGCGATCCGTGACGCGGCCGCCGGTCTCCCGGTGGTGTTGTTCCCGGGGTCCGCGCTCCAGCTGACCGCCGAAGTGGACCTGGTGCTGTTCCTTTCGCTCGTCTCGGGTCGCAACCCGCAATATCTGATCGAGGAGCACGTGCGCGCGGTGCCGTTTTTGGCGCGCCACCCGGTGCCCACGCTCTCGACCGGCTACATCCTGGTGGACGGCGGCCGGGTGACGAGCGTCGAAGCGGTGAGCCAGACCCGGCCGTTGCCGGCCGACAAGCCGGAGCTGGTGGCGGCGCACGCTACGGCGGCGCGGCTCATCGGCATGCAGGCGATCTATCTCGACGCCGGCAGCGGTGCGCCGCACCCGGTGGCGGCGGGCGTGATCGCCGCCTGCCGCGCCGCGGTGCCCGGCCTGCCGCTCTTCATCGGAGGCGGCATCCGCGCGCCGGAGCAGGTCCGCGCCGCGCGCGCTGCGGGGGCCGACTTCGTGGTGGTCGGGACGGCTTTGGAGGAGGGGGGGGGCGCAGCGGCTGCGGGCACACAGCTGCGAGCGCTCGTGCAGGCGATCGCGCGGTGACGCCCGCGGAGCAGGCGCGCACGGCGCTCGGCGCCCTCTCGACGCTCGCCGCCCGCGTGGCGGAGCAGCAGGCCGAAACGATCGCGGCGATCGCCGATGCCTACGTCACCGCGCTCCGCACCGGAGGGACGCTGTTCTTCGCGGGGAACGGCGGCAGCGCGGCCGACGCGCAGCACCTCGCCACCGAATACGTCGTGCGCTACCAGTCCAATCGCCCGCCGCTGCGCGCCATCGCGCTCACGACCGACACGTCGCTCTTGACCGCCTGCGCCAACGACATGGGGTTCGACGAGGTGTT
>CAZXKD010000176.1:0-5139 GCA_964641215.1 uncultured Gemmatimonadaceae bacterium | reverse complement strand
CTTGTCGGGTAAGTTCCGACCTGCACGAATGGCGTAACGACTTGGGAGCTGTCTCTTCCGTAAGCTCGGCGAAATAGCAGTATCGGTGAGGATTCCGATTTCCCGCGACAGGACAAAAAGACCCCGTGCACCTTTACTACAACCTGTCATTGATCGTCGGTATGACCTGCGTAGCATAGGTGGGAGCCTACGAGCCGGCCCTTTCGGGGGTCGGGGAGGCATCAGTGAAATACCACCCTTGTTTTACTAACGATCTCACTCGGACGGCAACACCGTCGAGGACCGTGGCTGGTGGGTAGTTTGACTGGGGCGGTCGCCTCCTAAAGAGTACCGGAGGCGCGCAATGGTGGGCTCAGTGCGGTCGGTAATCGCACGCTGAGCGTATACGCAAAAGCCCGCCTGACTGCAAGCGCGACGGCGCGAGCAGGGACGAAAGTCGGCGTAAGTGATCCGGTGATCCCGTGTGGATGGGTCATCGCTCATCGGATAAAAGGTACGCTGGGGATAACAGGCTTATCGCGCCCGAGAGTTCACATCGACGGCGCGGTTTGGCACCTCGATGTCGGCTTGTCACATCCTGGGGCTGGAGAAGGTCCCAAGGGTCCGGCTGTTCGCCGGTTAAAGTGGCACATGAGCTGGGTTCAGAACGTCGTGAGACAGTTCGGTCTGTATCCGTCGTGGGCGTGGGAGTGTTGAGGGGCGTCGTCTTTAGTACGAGAGGACCGAGACGAAGCGACCGCTCGTGTACGGGCTGTCCCGCCAGGGGCATCGCCCGGTAGCGATGTCGCGCGGGGATAACCGCTGAAAGCATCTAAGTGGGAAACCCTCCCCAAGATGAACACTCCTGGAGCGTAAGCTCCCTCAAGGGCCCTGGGAGACTACCAGGTTGATAGGGCGCAGATGCACGGGCCGCAAGGTCTTCAGTCGAGCGCTACTAATCGCCCGTGAAGTTTGATCTCTCCCCGTTGCTCTCCGTGATACCATCCGGTGCTTCGAGGCTGGAAGCCTTTAGCCCTTAGCTATGAGCCTGTAGCTAACGGCTAATGGCCTACAGCTTTCGTCTTCGGCTGACGACTAGCGCGCAGGGGCCACACCCGTTCCCATTCCGAACACGGCAGTTAAGCCCTGCAGCGCCGATGGTACTGCGCTCGCGAGGGCGTGGGAGAGTAGGCCGTCGCCAGCCTCCCCTTCGAAAGCCCCAGTGGACTCCTCCGCTGGGGCTTTCGCGTGCCCATCGGTACCTTCCCCCCATGCCACGCACCGGCATCGTCGCCCTCGCCGGCCACCCGAATGTGGGCAAGTCCAGCCTCATGAATGCCCTCGTCGGCCAGCACCTGGCCATCGTGAGCCCCAAGCCCCAGACGACCAGACTGCCGGTCGTCGGGCTCCGCACCGACGGCGACACCCAATACGTTTTCCACGACTTGCCCGGGCTGCTCGATCCGGCGTACGCCCTCCAGGCCAGCATGCTCGCCGCCGCAAGCGACGTCCTGACTCGAGCCGACGTCCTCCTGCACCTGCATCCGGCACCCGACGCCCCGGCACCTCCACTCAGCACACTGGTCCAGCTGGATCAACCCCTCCGCGCCCCGGTGTTGACCGTCTACGCCAAGGGCGACCTCGTGGCCCCCGCCCGACGCCGCTCCCTGGCCGTCGACGCCGTCGTGGTCTCGGCTCAGACAGGGGAGGGAATTCACGAGCTGCTCGACCGCATCAGGTCGCACCTGCCGGAGCGCCAGTTCGACTATGACCCGGACGACGCGGGGATCCAGCCCGTCCGATTTTTCGTGGTCGAGTACCTGCGCGAAGCGGCCTTCGACCTCCTCGAGGACGAGCTCCCCTACGCCTTCACCGCCGAAGTGGAGGAGTTCCGCGAGGCCGAGCAGCCGATGTACATTCGAGTCACGCTGTTCGTGGAGCGCGAGACCCAGAAGGCCATGGTGATCGGACGCGCCGGGCGCACCATCAAGGCCATCGGCCAGCACGCCCGGGCGCGCGTCGAGGAGTTGGTCGGCGCCCCGGTTTACCTCGATCTCTGGGTCAAGGCGCTGCCGCGCTGGCGCCGCTCCCCCGCCGCGCTTGCCCGGTTCGGCTTTCCCCTTTCCGACAAGGAGCCCCCATGACCCTTGCACCCGAGCTGCTCGAGATCCTGGTGTGTCCCAAGTGCAAGGGCGAGCTGGAATACCGCGCGTCGCCCGAGAGCCTGGTGTGCCACGCCTGCCGGCTCGTGTATGCGGTGGAAGACGACATTCCCATCATGCTGATCGACGAGGCCAAACCCCTCTAGTCGCAGCGGAGCACGGTGACCGCGCACACGCTGAGCCCGACCGCCCAGCGCGCTCTCGATGGCGCGCGGGCGGAGGCCATCCGGCTGGGCCACGACGCCATCGGGGCCGAGCACCTGGTGCTGAGCCTGCTGCGCGAGGGCCCGGCTGCCGCGGAGGCGCTCGCCGCGTTGGGGCTTGACCCCGCAGCGGTGCAACGCCGGCTGGAGGCCGCCGGCAGGCCACGCGCGAGGGAGTCGACGGAGCCCCTCCAGTACACGTCCCACGCCAAGCGGCTCATCGAGAACGCGACGCGCGAAGCCCGGGTACACAACACCGCCCTCGGCGCGGAGCACTTGCTTTCGGCCGCCGTGAAGGAGCCGAGGGGCGTGCTCGCCCGATTGCTGGCGGATGCGGGGAAGGCCCCGGCACGGGCGCGCGATGGGGGCCGCCGCAAGGACGCGGAGTCCGGCGACAGAGCGCGCGCCGGAGTCGCATCGCTCCCGCCGCGCGTCGCTGTCGCCGCGCGGAAGCGGCGAGAGTTTCCCTGGCGCTTCGTCCTCCTGATCGCCGTGCCGGTCAGCTTCGTGCTCTCGTGGCTGCAGCAATCGCCGGTGCTCGTGTTCGCGTTCGCGTGCCTCGGTGTCCTCCCGCTCGCCGGATTCATGGGCGAGGCGACCGAGCACCTGGCCCAGAAGACCGGGCCCACCGTCGGCGGGCTGCTCAACGCGACGTTCGGCAACGCAGCCGAGCTGATCATCGCCATTGCGGCAATCCGGGCGGGGCTCGTGGATCTGGTCAAGGCGTCGATCACCGGCAGCATTCTGGGCAACCTGCTCCTGATCCTCGGCCTGTCGCTCCTGGCCGCCGGTGTGGGACGGACCGAGCTCAGGTTCAACCGCACCAACGCGGGGATGAGCGCGGCGATGCTCGCGCTCGCCGTCGTGGGACTGGTCTTTCCCGCTCTCTTTCACGCGACCCACCCGGAGAGCGCCGCCCGCGCGGACGAGCTGCAGATGTCGGAGTGGGTGGCTGCGATCCTGATCGGGACCTATGCCTGCTCGCTCCTGTTCACCCTTCGGACCCACAAGCGGCTCCTGGGCGGCGAGCCGCATCCGGTCATGGGGCCGGCGTGGAGCACGGGCAAGGGAATGCTCGTGCTCGCGCTTGCGACACTGGGCGTGGCGGTCGAATCCGAGATCCTGGTCCGCGCCACCGAGGCGGTGACCGCGACGCTGAGGCTGAGCCAGGTGTTTCTCGGCCTCGTGATCATCCCGATCATCGGCAACGCCGCGGAGCATGCATCCGCGGTGATGGTGGCGCGCAAAGGACAGGTCGAGCTGGCGCTCCAGATTGCATTGGGCTCCAGCACGCAAATTGCCTTGCTCGTCGGCCCATTGCTCGTGTTTGTCGGGGTGGTCCTCGGGCGGCAGATGGACCTGGTCTTTCAGCCGTTCGAGGTGATGGCGCTGGGCCTGTCGACAGGGGTGGTGGCCATCCTCACGCTGGATGGGGAGTCTCATTGGTTCGAGGGGGTGCAACTCCTGGCAGTTTACGCCATGATAGGCGTCGCCGCTTTCTTCATCTGACACAAATCGAACATGGCCGAACGGCTGGCCTCAAGCTAGCTTCAGATCAACTCTTAGCGGGGACCTCAGGGTGCGGACTCGCCCGACGATTCTCTTCTTTTCGCCGGATGCGTGCCCGGTGCCGGCGCTGGTGCGCCAGTGGGCGCTGGCGCGGGCGTTCCCGCTGGTCACCCTCCAGAGCGGCGACGAGGTCGAATCGATCGTGCTCCGGGGCCATCCGTGCCTGCTGTTCGTGCACGCGGACAGCGCGGGGGACCACGGGACCGCCCTCGTGAAGCGCCTGAAAAGCGACGCATTTACCGCTATTGTGCCGGTGACGGTGTTGGCCGGCGCTCACCACCCCGACCACGTGCAGGCCTGGTTCGAGGCGGGCGCCGACGAGGTGATCACCGGGCTCTTCTCTCCGGCGGAGCAGCGGGCGCGAGTCGAGGCTATGCTGGTGCGGACCGAGCGCGACGTGTCAGTGCATCCGTCGACTCGCCTCCCCGGCACGACCGAGATCGAGCGCGAGATCCGCCGGCGCCTCGAGAGCCATCAGGATTTTGCGGTCTGCTACGCCGACCTCGACCACTTCAAGGAATTCAACGACCGGTACAGCTACTACGACGGCGACCGCGTCATTTACTTGCTCTCGCGGATCCTGCACGACGTCGTGAAGGGTCTCCTGGGCGCCCGCGGATTCGTGGGACACATCGGCGGCGACGACTTCATCTTCATCATTCCGGCCTCGGAGATGCACGGCGTCTGCACGGAAATCCTCTCCGTGTTTGACACGCTCATTCCCCTCCAGTACAACGAGCAGGATCGCCGGGCGGGGTACTTTTTCGGGAAGGACCGTCGCGGTCAGCTGCACCGGGTGCCGCTCATGACGTTGTCGATCGGGATCGTGACCAACCGGAATCGGCGCTTCGCGCACCCGGCGCAGGTGAGCGAGCTCGCCACCGAGATGAAGAGCTACGCCAAGACGTTGCCAGGATCAGTATTCGTGGTGGATCGCCGACAGGGCGCGGAGGCCGATCTCCGGCCGGCGCCGGGAACCCGGGACCAGCGGTGAGGGTGCTCCCATGAACGTCTCCTGTCCCAACTGCAACACCACATATCGGGTGGACCCGGCAAAGGTCCCGGAGAGCGGCATCCGGGCGCGGTGTGCCGTGTGCAGCGCCGTCTTCGCGGTCCGGCGCGACGGGAGTGTGCCGGCGGGCGTCCCAGCCGCCGGCGCGTCGGTGTCCGCGCCTCCCCAGTCGCCGCCCTCGCCGCCGGCACTTCCGCCACGGCCGTCGATCGCG
>CAZXKD010000175.1:0-5280 GCA_964641215.1 uncultured Gemmatimonadaceae bacterium | reverse complement strand
ACGAGGGTCGCAAGCGCCCCTGCGTGCAGCGCTGTCGCCGGCCAGCGCCACACCGCGCACGCGAGCAGCGCGCCCGCGACGCCCAGGGCGAGCAGCGGCTGAGCGGCCGCGCCGGCGCTCAGCACGATGGCGATGGCGATCCAGACGACGGGCTTGGCCATGCGGTGTGTCAGCCCCTCGGAGGCAGTCCGAGGAGGTCCCGAGCCGCCACTCCCACGCTGGTCCAGCTGATCGTCGCGGCCGCCCGCAGGGCACCCGCCGACCACGCGCGCCAGCGTGCATCATCGCCGGCGAGCAGCGTCATCGCATCGGCCAGCGGCTGCTCCTCTAGGCGCTCGAGCGCGATCCCTCCGTCGCCGAGAAAGGCGGCCATGGGACTCTGCGCCGGCACGATCGCCGGCAGACCCGCCAGCAGCGCCTCCGCGACGGGCAACCCCAATCCTTCGTACGCCGACGGGAACACCAGCGCCACGCACCCCGCGTACAGCCGCCCCAGCTCCTCGTCAGGTGCGTCCGGCCGGAGGCGCACGTCTCCGTTCAGACCGAGCCGCGTGATCAGGGCGGCAATCTCCGGTGTCAGGTTACGGGCGAGCAGGTACAGGGGATGCTTGCGTCGGGAGTCCGCGGAGAGGCGGGCATACGCCCGGAGCAGGAGTCCCGTGTTCTTACGCGGATGGGCGCCCACCGCCAGAAATCCGCTGCGGTCACGGAACGGCAGCGGCACGCGTCCCCCGAGCTTCGTTCCGCCGAGGGGCAACACCGCCGTCCGCTTGCGGGCGCCGGGGAGCCAGCGACGTAGCTCGGCCTGCACCGCGCCGGAGATTGCCACGAGAAGGTCGGCGCGCAGGATCGCCGGCAGGTTGACGAGGTAGCCCTTCATCAGGTCTTGCAGCTGGGTGAGGCGAGGCACGGCGAAGAAGGTGAGGTCGTAGACCACCAGCGCATAGCGCGTGGATCGCGGCCCGGCGAACGGCAGGCTGTTCGCCAGCCCCAGAAACGTACCGGCCCGGCGCGCGCGCAGGGCCGCGGCCCCCCGGCGTTGCGTCCACAGCTCGGCCCGGCCGGTGCCGGGCCCTTCGATCCAGGTGACGGACCCTGTGATCTGCTCGCGCCGGTAGGTCGGCACGGGAGTGTGACTGAGGAGCACCCAGTCGGCGTCCGCACACGCCGTGAGGGACTTGAGCAGCTCGAAGGCGTACCGGCCGATCCCGGTCGGCGGGTATGCCAGCATGCGCGCGTCCACCACGACCGTCTCGCGATTCATCCTGCGGCCCCGCGCAGCCACGTTTCGAGGACGAACAGGGACAGCAGCTGCCGGTCCAGCGGCTTGCCATGATCCCGCGCCGCGGTGACGATCGCGCGCACGGCGTCGCCGGTCAGAAACGCCGGCGTTCGGGCGGCGGCACCGAGCAGGAAGTCCTCCGCGCCGGCCTGGAGCCAGCTGCGGAACCAGCGAGCGAGTGGGGTCGTGAACCCCAGCTTGCGCCCCGTCCGGGCCGCCCAGCCGACGAGGTCTTCGCGCACCACCGGCGGCAGCAGCGGTCGCACCGCCTCGCGGTACAGCCACTTGCGCTCACCCCAGCGCGAGACCTTGTAGCGGCTGGGCATGGCCTCCAGCAGCGCCAGGAACTCGAGGTCCAGGAACGGGACGCGCAGCTCGACCGACGACGCCATGGACATGTGGTCGGCGACGGTCAGCAGGTCATCAGCAAGCGAGAGCCGCGCGTCCACCCGGAGCAGCGTATTGAGCGTGTCGCCGGCCGTGTCGTGGCCAAGACACCGCCGGATCGGCGCGATCAGCTCATCCGGGCGCGGACCGTTGAGCGTCAGGTCCGAGGCGTCGCGTGGGCTGAACACGGCGAGAATCTCGGCGAAGCGTGACGCCTGATCGGTGGCCGCCGCGATGCGCCGCAGCCGGCGGACGCGATCGCTCACCGCGATGCGTTCCGGCACCGCTTTCCACAGCGGACCGGCCAGCCGGACGACGCGCCACAAGCGCTCGGCGAGATGACGCGGGTAGCCGCCCAGCGGCTCGTCGGCGCCCTGACCGGAGAGCACGACCTTGCGACGACCGCGGATGCGGCGACACAACAGCCCCACCAGGAGCACGCCCGGGTTGGCGATCGGCTCGCCCAGCACGCGGATGCTCTCAGGCCAGGCCGCCAGGAACTCGCTCTCAGGCACGGTCACCTGCTCCAGCGGCACGCCGAGCGCCGTCGCCGCGCGGCGCGCTTCCTCCAGCTCGAGGCTCTCCGGGTCGCCGGCGAGGCCCACCGCGAACGCCTGCGGTGGGTCGCCGCCCGCGTCGCGCATCAGCTTCGTCACGACCGTGGAGTCCACACCGCCCGACAGCAGCGTGCCCAAGGGCACGTCGGACATCAGCTGGCGGCGGACCGCCGCCCCCAGCCCGTCGCGCAGCGCCGCCCTCCATTCCCGCTGGCTGCGCGGAACGTGGGAGGGGGCGAACGCCGGCTTGAAGGCCTCGAAGCGCGGGGCGTGCGCGGGCGCCTCGAGCGGCAAATGACAGCAATGCCCCGGAGGCAGCTTCCAGGCGTTCCGATAGAACGTTCCCGGCGCGGGAACGAACCGATACACCAGGTATTCGGCGAACGCGTCCCGTCGCAGATCGCCGGACAGGAGGCCGGCCGCGCGCGCGGCGGCCAGCTCGCTGCAATACCACCACACGCCGTCGGTCTGCCCGAGGAACAGCGGCTTCACGCCCGCCGGATCGCGCACCAGCCAGATGCCGCGGTCCGGCGCGGCCGACCGGTTGTCCACTAGGGCGAAGGCGTAGATCCCGTTCAGGCGGCCGAACAGCGCCGGCCCCCACTCCTCCCAACCGTGCACCAGCACTTCCGTATCGGCCCTGGTCTGGAACCGGTGGCCGGCCCGGGTCAGATCCCAGCGGAGATCGAGATGGTTGTAGATCTCGCCGTTGAAGGCGACCCAGACCGTCCCGTCCTCGTTCGCCATCGGCTGATCGCCGGTCGCGAGATCCACGATGCTCAAGCGCCGGTGTCCCAACGTGACTGCGGCGCACGCGGGAAGGTCCGCCCGGGAAACGCGGCCCGCGCCTGCCGGCTGGTCGCACCAGAACGCCTCGCCGTCGGGGCCGCGGTGGGCGAGCAGCGCGGTCAAGCGGCCGGCGATCGCCGGTACGCTGGCCGTGGGGTGGGCGGCGAGCGCGCCGCTAACGCCGCACATGGCTCAGCGCGCTCCCCGCCTCGGGTCGCGTGCGGCACGCACGGAACGGAACACCTCCACCATGCGCGCGGCGATCGCCGGGCTGGAGAAGGCGTCGAGAAACGGCCGGGGATCGACGCGCCGGCGCTCGCGCAGCACGCGCCCGAGGGCAGCCGCCAGCGCCGGCGGCGTCGCGTCGGCGATCACGCTCTCGGGAGAGAGCGGCACCCAGCGCCGCACGTCCCCGACGTCGGTCGTGACGACCGGCAGGCCGGAGAGCAGCGCTTCCTTGACCACGTTCGGCGAGCCCTCCCAGTCCGAGCTCAACAGGCAGCAGTCCGCGGCGCGATAGTAGTCCGGCATGTCGGCGTGCGGTACCCGTGTCACGATCTGCAGGACCGCCTCCGGGAATTCTCGCTGCACCAGGCCCATCGCCGCCTGCGCGAGGTCGAGCCGCTTGCGTGGCTCCGTGGGCGTGCTGGGGAAGATGACCAGTCGCTCCTCGAGACGCCGGCCCAGGCGCCGCCGCGCGGCTGCCTGGTCGCCGGGGTGAAAGCGCTGTGGATCGACGCCGTACGGGAGAACGAGAGTGCGCCGTCGCAAGGTGCGCCCCCACAGCCGCGACCGCATTTCCTCGCTCATGACCACCACCGCCGCCGCGCGCCGCGCCGCCCACTGCGACAGGAACACACCCACGCGACTCTTGAGGGTGACCCCGCCGCGCCCGTCGGGGGTGCCCAGCACGTCATCCCCGGCGAGCGACAGGACCAGGGGAGCCGGCTGCCACAGCGCCACCCACCCTGTAGTCCCATAGAAGGCGTACACCAGATCCGCCCGGAAGCGGTGCGCGGCCTCACGCAGGGGCCCGACGGCCGCCAGGTAATTGCGGGCCCGCCGCTCGCCGCGCAGGTGGAAGACGTCGACGGCGATCCCCATGTCGCGGAGGGCCTCCACTTGCGCCTGCACGAACGCGCCCCGAGCAGGGTCGGCCGCGGACGGGTACATGTTTGTGGCCACGAGCACGCGCGGCACCGGCGAGGCGGGGGGGGCGGCGGGGGCGGCGTTCATCCGAGCCTGAAGTTATTACTTTGGGCCCATGCCCGCCGCTGTGGAGATCGTGCACCTCGCCTTCGCGACCTTTCCCGCCGACACCCGGGTCAAACGGGAGGCGCTGGCGGCGCTGGCCTCGGGACGAGGGGTCGCGGTGCTGGCGCTGCGGGACGAGGACCAGCCGGCCGAGGAGCAGCGGGGCGGACTCACGGTGGTGCGGGTGCCGGGGCGCAAGTCACGCGCTGGACCACTCGCCTACGCCCTCGACTACGCCGCGTTCACCTGGCGCTGCCGGCGGCTGCTGGCGCGCGATCCGCGCTTCGCCGGCGTCCGGGTGGTGCACGTGCACACCCTGCCTGACTTCCTCGTGTGGGCCGCGGCGCCGGCCCAGCGGCGCGGTGCCCGGCTCATCCTCGACCTGCACGAGATCTTTCCCGAGTTCACCGCCTCGCGGTACCCCGGCGTCATCGGGCGGCTGGGCGCGGCCCTCGCCCGACGGATCGAGCGTTGGGCCCGGCGTCGAGCGGACCTGACCATCACCGTGAACCGGCCCATCGACGAGCTGCTCGCCGCGCGCGCCATCGGCCGTGCCGAGCAGCGCATCATCGTGCACAACTCGGCCGACCCGGAGGACTTCGGACCGACGCGCCCGCCCGTCGCTCCCCCGGCGCGAGCGACGATCGAGCTGATCTACCACGGCACGCTGACTCCGCTGTATGGGCTCGATGTGGCGATCCGTGGCGTCGCCCAGGCGGCGCAGCGGGGGAGGGGGGGGGGGGTGCGCGTCCGGCCACTGGTTCTCGGGGGGGGCCCCCCGCCCGGGGACCTGGGGCTTTGCCGTGTTCGCGAAGGTGATCAAGGGTGGCGAAGTCGTCGAAAAGCTCGCCGCGATCCCGACCGGCGCCGCCGGCCCGTTCTCCAGCGACGTGCCCACGACCGCGGTGACGATCGACAAGGTCGAGCTGCTGCCGTAAATCACGCCGGTCGCGCTACCCGGCCGAACCACGCCGGGCACCTCCACCCCGGTCGCGGTCGGCATGGTGTGGC
>CAZXKD010000174.1:0-5344 GCA_964641215.1 uncultured Gemmatimonadaceae bacterium | reverse complement strand
CTCAACGTGCTGGCGCACGTCGTGGGCCTGCCCTACGAGACGATCTTCGCCGAGTTCGAGGGCGGCCGGAACGTCGAGGAGACCCTGACCCCGGAAGGCGGCACGGGCGACGTGAAGTACCATCACGGCGCCGAAGGCGTCTACCAGACGGCCGCCGGTATCCCAGTCACCGTGGCGCTGTCGCCCAACCCCAGCCACCTCGAAGCCGTGAACCCGGTGGTCGAGGGTCGGGCGCGGGCGGACCAGACGACGCGCCGTGACCCGGAGGCGCACCACGATCCCCGGGTGGCACTCCCTGTGTTGATCCACGGGGACGCCGCCTTCGCCGGGCAAGGCGTCGTGGCCGAGACCTTCAACCTCGCGCGGTTGGCGGGCTACACCACCGGCGGCACCATCCATCTGATCGGCAACAACCAGGTCGGCTTTACCACCGATCCCCGCGAGGGCCGCTCGACCGACTACTCGAGCGATCTCGCCAAGGGGTTCGATGCACCGATCATCCACGTCAACAGCGACGATGCGGAGGCCTGTCTGGCGGCCGTGCGGCTCGCGATGCTGTACCGCGACAAGTTCCACGCCGATGTCGTGATCGACGTCGTCGGCTACCGGCGGCACGGCCACAACGAGACCGACGAGCCGGCCTATACGCAGCCGCTGATGTACGAGCGGATCCGCCAGACGCCGACCGTGCGGCAGAAGTACGCCGAGCAGCTGGCGCGCGAGGGCGTGGTGGACGCGTCGGGCTCGCAGGCACTCACCGACGCCGCCTACCAGCGGCTGTCGGAGACGCAGCAAGCGTTGAAGGCGAGTCTGGCTCCCGGAGGCAGCGGGAAGGGCGGCGGCGTGGAGCCGCAGCGCATCACCCACGAGGTGGCGGCCGAGCCCGAGACGGCGGTACCGGCGGAGCTGCTGCAGGCGTTGAACGACCAACTGCTCGCGGTGCCGGACGGCTTCACGGTGAATCCGAAGCTGCAGAGACAGCTCGAGCGGCGGCGCGAGGGGCTTCGCTCCCAGGGGGAGGGGGGGGGGGGCATCGATTGGGCGCACGCGGAAGCGCTCGCGTACGCGTCGCTCCTCACCGAGGGGACAGCGATCCGGCTCACTGGCCAGGATACCGAGCGCGGCACCTTCAGTCAGCGTCATCTGGTGCTGCACGACGCGGCCACCGGCGCGCGCTGGGCGCCCATCCAGCACCTCCCCGGCGCGCGCGCGCCGTTCGAGCTGCACAACTCGCCGTTGTCGGAGTTCGCATGCGTGGGCTTTGAGTACGGCTACGCGGTGGCGGCTCCGGAGGCGCTCGTGCTATGGGAGGCGCAGTTCGGGGACTTCGCCAACGGTGCCGAGGTGATCATCGACCAGTTCATCTTCTCGGGGCTCGCCAAATGGGGGCAGACCTCGCGGCTGACGCTGTTGCTCCCGCACGGCTACGAGGGTCAGGGCCCCGAGCACTCGAGCGCGCGGCTGGAGCGTTTCCTCGCGCTGGGAGCCGAGGGGAACATTCGCGTCGCCAACTGCACGACCCCCGAGCAGTACTTCCACCTGTTGCGTCGGCAGGCGCGGCATGCCGAGATGCGGCCACTCGTCGTGATGACCCCGAAGAGCCTGCTGCGGCTCCCCGCCGCAGCCTCGTCCCTTGCGGACTTGACGGCGGGCGGCTTCCGCGCGGTGCTGTGGGATGACGAGCGGCCCCGGCTCGAGCGGGTCACGCGCGTCCTGCTGTGCAGTGGCAAGGTGTACTACGATCTGCTCGCCTCGCCGCGGCGCGCCGAGACGCCCCACGTGGCGATCGGCCGGGTGGAGCTGCTCTACCCCTTCCCCGCGGACGAGATCGGCCAATACCTGGCGCGGTACCCGAAGCTCCAGGAGATCGTGTGGGTGCAGGAGGAGCCGCGCAACATGGGAGCGCGCAAGTTCGTGCTTCCCAAGCTCCGGGACGTCGTTCCGGCGGGCGTCGCGATCACGGACGTGTCGCGCCCCGAGCGCGCCAGCCCTGCCGAGGGCTACCCGGCCGCTCATCTGGCCGAACAGGCGAGGATCGTGGCCGCGGCGTTCGCATGAAAGCAGCCATCAGCCGTCAGCCATCAGCCATCAGTGCTCCAGTCTTCCTGTTTGTTGCCCTCGCCAGCTACGTCCTGATCCCCAGCCAGTGGTCCACCGCCGCCCCCCTGCCCGAGCGGCTGCAGGAGGTGCACGCCGCGGTGTTGCACGGCAAGATCTATGTGGCAGGCGGGATCGACTCGACGAACACCGCGATCGCGCGCGCCTATCGCTACGATCCGTCCGCCAACCACTGGGAGCGCATCGCCGACCTGCCAGGGGCGCGTCACCACATGCCGCTCGCAGTGACGGGCGACACGCTGTACGCGATCGGCGGCCTGCTCGGCGACTTCACGCCGGCGGCCGACGTCTGGCTGTATCGCGAGCAGAAAAATGTCTGGGAGCCGCGCGCGAGTCTCCCGGCGGCGCGCGGGGCGTCCGCAGCCGCTGCGGTCGGCGGCCGCATCGTCGTGGTGGGCGGCCTCGGCCCCGCGCGCCTCGCGCTCGCCGACTCGACGCTGATCTACGAGCCGGCGGCGAACCGGTGGCGCGCCGCCGCCCCGCCACCTACCCGTCGCGACCACCTGGCCGCCGCCGCGGCGGGCGGCATCGTCTACGCCATCGGCGGCCGGCCCGTGAATCCCGACGCCAACTTCGACGTGGTTGAGGCGTTCGATCCCGCGACGGGCCGTTGGACCACGCGGGCACCGATGCCGTCGCGGCGCGGGGGGCTCGAGGCCGTCCTGGTCGCGGGGAAGGTCCATGCCCTGGGCGGCGAGACGCGCTCCGGGGTCTTTCCGAACCACGAGGTGTACGATCCCGCGACGGATCGCTGGAGCCTCACCGCCGCGCTTCCCACGCCGCGCCACGGCCTCGCGGTCGCGGCTGTGGACGGCAGGATCTATGTGATCGGCGGCGGGCCGCACGCCGGGTTCGCCCAGACGAACGTGGTGGAAGTGTTTACTCCGTGAACGCGAGTGGGGTTGCCAATCGCGGGTCGTCGGGCATACTACGCACATCATTCATCTTAGGAGCGACCATCTGCCACGTCTGAGCGCCCGCGCGGCGGTTCGCTGGCTCGGGGCCGCAGCCCTCGCCGCGGCCTGCGCGCGGGCGGACACGCGCCACCCGGCAGACGCCACGCGCCCGATCGAAGAGGCGCTCGCGACCCACCAGGATTCGCTGCTCGCCCTCCCCGGCGTCGTCGGGGTCGGCGTGGGCGAGTGTCGGGGAGCGCCGTGCCTCATCGTCATGGCTGCCCGGCGCACTAGCCAGCTCGGGCGGCGGCTGCCGGCGACCCTCGAGGGCTACCCGGTGCAGCTCCGGGTCACCGGCGTGATCACCGCGCGGGCCGGCGGGGGAGGATCCATGGCATTCATCCTCAGCAGCAAAGCGTTCGCCGCCAACGCCCAGATCCCGAAGAAGCACACCTGCGAAGGCGCCGACGTGTCGCCGCCGCTCACGTGGAGCGGCACGCCGGCGGGCACCAAGGCGTTCGCGTTGATCAACGACGACCCCGACGCGCCACGGCCCGGCGGCTGGGTCCACTGGGTGCTGTACGACCTCCCGGGGAGCTGGGTCGAGCTGCCGGAGAACGTCGCCAGGCAGGAGACGCTCTCCACGCTGGGCGGGGCCCGCCAGGGCAAGAACGACTTCGGGAAGATCGGCTTCAACGGCTCCTGCCCGCCCCCGGGCAAGCCCCACCATTACCACTTCAAGCTCTACGCCCTCGACACCGCGCTGGGACTGACGGCCGGCGCCACGAGGCCCGAGGTGGAGCGAGCGATGGAGGGACACGTGCTCGGCATCGCGACGATCGTGGGGATCTACCAACGGCACTAGAGCGGTAGGTTGCAGGGGCGATGCCTCCGCTTCTCACGTTGATGCGCTACGCCGTGTTCGGCGCGGTCGCGCTCGCGGCCATCGCCGCCGTCGCCTCGTGGCTCGTGCGCGAACGGCACGTCTCCCCGTTCGGGCCGCTGGGGCGCTTCTTGCGTGGGGCTAGCGACCCGCTGCTCCTCCCCGTCGAAACGCGGCTGCTCCGGATGGGCGGGAATCCCCGGCACGCCGGGTGGTGGCTCGTGGTCGGGGTCGCGGTGATCGGGCTGCTCCTGGTGACGCTGCTCGGCTGGGTGACCAATACGTGGTTTGCCGTCTCCACCGCCGTGCAGCACGGTCCGGGAGAGACGGTGCGCGTGATCGTAACGGGGATCTATTATGTCTTCGTCGTCGCGCTGTGGGTGCGGGTGATCGGCTCGTGGCTCGGCGCGTTCCGCTACAATCGCTGGATCCGGCCCGCCTACGTCCTCACCGATTGGATCGTCGAGCCCCTGCGCCGCCTCCTGCCGCCCTTCGGCGCGTTCGACTGGAGCCCGCTCGCCGCGTGGGCGGCGCTGTGGGTGTTGAAGCAGATCATTCTCAGCGTAGTGGTCGGCCGATGAAACTCCTCAAGACCCTCGTCAGCTTCGTCGTGGGCACGATCGTCGGCGCCCTCGGCAATTCGCTGCTCGGCCCCTTCGGCGCGCTGCTCGGCTTCATCGCCGGAGGGGTGGCGGCCTGGTGGGTGGCGCAACGGGTGTTCGGAGACTGAGCGCGGCTATTCCGGCTTCCCCGCGTCCCGCAGCACCTGTTCCATCATCTGCCGCACCAGGGCCGCCCGCTCCCGGCGGCGGTGCTCGGTCTCGGCGCGAACCTGCGCCAGCCGTCGCTCGACGTCCGCGATCTCGAGCGAGCGCAGCGAGTCCTCGGCTGCGAAGCGGCGCTCGAGGACCACCTGCAGGCGCTCCCGGATGGCTCGCTCCCGCGTGGAGTCCGCCGTCTCGCGGTAATCGCGCTGCAGCGCGCGCGCGCGCGCCTCCGCCCCGAACATCTGCGCCATCAAGCTCTGCCGCAGCGAATCCTCCTGGTGCATCAGCATCTCCCGTTGCACGGTCAGTTGCGCGACCTCCGCCCAGTACTCGGCCAGGGAGTGCTGGCGTAGCGAATCCAGGGCGGCGCGCTCGATCTGGAGCCGGCGAGCCATCTCGCGCGCCGCCACCTCGGCCTGGGGAGGACGATCGCGGGCGATGTGCTCAACAGCCGCGCGCAGCTCGGCCGCCTGGCGCACCATCTGAGCCGAGTCCTGCGCTCGGGCGACAACGGGCAGGACGGCGAGCGCGACGGCGGCACACGGGGAGACGAAGTCACGGAATCGCATACGTCTTCTCCTGTTCGAGACGAGTGAGGATCGAGTCGATTGGCGCGAGGGCGGCGACCGCGTACCGCGGGACCGCGATGGCCGGGGGACGCGGGGGGGGGGCGGGCGGGC
>CAZXKD010000173.1:0-5369 GCA_964641215.1 uncultured Gemmatimonadaceae bacterium | reverse complement strand
CGCTCGAGATCGGGTTCAACGCGATGTACCTGCTCGAGATCCTCAAGTACATGCCGACCGACGAAGTGCGCCTCACCTTCAAAGCCCCGGAGCGCGCGGCCACCGTGGAGCCGGTGGGTTGGGACGACCCGGCGAGTTATCTGTCGCTGGTGATGCCACTGCGCCTGGTCGACTAGGCTAGCCTTGATCGTATCCCGCAGACTGTCTCCTGGAACCGGGTGCCTGGTGGAATCGGTCTGCGAGTCGACCACGGGCACGGAGATCGTATCCGGCAGCGGCGGGATGACCGGCGCGGTAACCGGCGGCACGGCCAGGAGCGAATCGAGGTCCTCCTCCGGCGGGACGTAGACGTCCTTGCCGTGGTAGCGCGCTAGGATCAAGTCCCGCCGTGCCAGCATTCGCGCCGGGGCGAACACGGGGTTCGACGTGCGCGGATGCGGGAGTGTGGCCACGAGCGCCGCGGCCTGCTCCTCCTCAAGTTGTGACGCCGGCACCCCGAAGTACTGCCGGCTCGCCGCATCGGCTCCCCAGATGCCCGGCCCCCACTCCGCGAGATTCAGGTACAGCTCCAGGATCCGGTCCTTCGGCAGTGCCAGCTCGAGTCGCACGGCGGTGACGGCCTCTTTCAGCTTGCGCAGCGCGCTGCGCGAGGGTGAGAGGTAGAGATTCTTGGCGAGCTGCTGGGTGATGGTACTGGCGCCGCGAATCCGATCGCGCCGCTGCCACGCCGTCCGCACGGGACCGCCTGTACCGCCACTCAGCGCGTCGGCGATCTCGGTAAAGTCGATGCCGTGATGGGTCCGAAAGCGGGAGTCCTCTCCGATGATGACCATGCGCTGGAGCAGCGGAGAGAGCTTGCTGAGGGCTGACGGCCGATAGCTGACGGCTGCTGCTCGCAGCCGCATCATCGCGGTCTCGCGTGGCCAGTGACAGCGCCACCACACCGGGGGCGGCCACACGCCCAACAGCCACACGACGGCGAGCCCGGGGAGCGCGAGCGTCAGTCGCCGCCCGAGGCTGGGCTTGGCGGCCACGACTAGCGCCGACGCACCATCGAGCGGGTGGAGAGTCCGTACAGGCTGAGCGCGTCCACCCCGCTCACGTCTCCCGGTGTGGCGACCACCGCACCCACCATATCGGCGCCGCCCAGCGACAGCCCGAAGGCGAACGCGCCGCGGCGCAGCCCGCGGTCGGTGTCGAGACGCGCAAGCAACTGCATCGGCACCCGCCATCCTGCCCGCCCCCCCCGCCCTTCCCCCCAGCGCCAACGCAGGCCAAACGAGTAGCTCACCACCTCTGATGTGGTGATGCGCGCATGTGTCGAGACAGCGGCGTCCGGGCCGAAGGGCCGAAGAGTCGCGCCGGGGACGAAGGTCACCACCTGCCGGAGACCCCGCACCGTCGGCTGGCCCAGGTTCGTGACCACGCCGCCCACCGTCAAGGCCGCTGCCGCATCGTAGCGCAAGCCGAAGTCAAGACCTGTCCCTTTGGTATCACCGCGGTAAATCGCGGTCGCGAGGCCCGCCGCGAGCCCTGCCGAGGCTCCCCCGATCCCGAGGCGGTAGGTGTGCCCGCGCCGGCCGCCGTCGAAAACGTCGCGCTGGTACCCAAAGGAGAAGCCCCGCGAGTCGAAGCCGGCGGTGAGCTGACGCAAGCGGCCCCGGGCGCCGGGGTCACCGATGGTGACGTCGAGAACCACGGACGCTTCGCTCAGGGTGGCGAGCCCGGCGGGGTTCACCCACAGCGCCCGGGCGTCCCGGACATCGGTGGGATGCAGGTAGGTGGTGGCGGTGTTCGGCGCCACCTGAGCGCGCGCAGCTCTCCCTCCCGACAGCGCGAGCCCTGCCACCACGCAGCCGAGGGCGCGCCGGACTACGGCAGGACCTTCACGCTGGCGTGGGACACTTGCTGCACCGGCACGGCCAAGCCCTGCAGCGGTAGCGTGATCGTGAGGTGCGTCGAATCGAGCGTCTCGCCGCCGAGGTAGCGGCCGTCAACGGCGACGAACTCGACACTGTGGCGGCTCCCGGTCCCCGCGATGGTGAGCGGCTGGCCGCCCTGCGTCCCGCTCCCAGCCATTGTGACCTGAGACCCGATGTCGATCCGCAAGCTGTGGACTCCTCCGCGGTCCTCGAGCGCGCTCGCGTGGGAGTTGTTGATCGCCGTGACCGTCAGCTTGTCGAACGCCCCCACCGCGTCGGTGCGCGAGATCGTGTCAGTCCACATCGCGCCAAGCGTCAAGCCACCGGCCGGGAAGTGCGGGTAGAAGTCCCGGAAGGTGCCGAGCACCTGCGCCAGCGCCTGGGCGACCGCGGAGTCCGAGGGGGTCGAGCGACGGAACTCGCCATCGGCGTGGAGCTCGCCGCTGAAGGTGAGCTTGCGGGCGGCCGAGAGATTGACGGTCACCGGGAGCGCGGTCCCGGAGTCCGGGACGATCGAGTCCACGACGAAGGTGGTCGGGTAGCCAGCCGTGTCGGCGGGTCCATGGATGGTGGCGGTGGCGAAGACCTGAAAGCCCAGCCGCGAGGAGGACTCCTGGCCCTGCACGGCCTGATGGATGTCGATGCGGCGGGCGATCACATAACGCAGCATGCTGGGGCCGAGGTGGATCGCCGCCGGACCGGGGGGGGGAGGAGAGGGCCGCGAGGCCGGTGGCGCGGCCGGTGTGACGGCCGGAGTCGCGGCGGGGCGCGCAGCGGTACCGGCGCCTCCCCCACCGCAGGCGGCTGCCGACAACACGGCGCCGATGAACACCAGGCGAAGGATCATGGTCGGGAGTGTGCTCCTCAGGTGCTGACGCGGTCGGCCTTGGTGCGGCCGAAGATGGCGACCAGCTCCGGGCCGTCGCTCGACACGCGCAGCAGCTTCCAACCGCGCTTGCGCATGTCGGCGCGCCAACCCAGCAGCCGTTGCCACTCCTCGGTGGTCGTGCGGAACACCCGCAGGTCGGCCACCGACTCCCATTGGGTCGGATAGGGCTTGGACGTCATGGTCGGAGTCGGGAGGTCGGTGGGGCCATAAGCCGAGTTCTGTATACCCGCCGTGGCGGGCAGATGGTCATCTCTCTGGGACGGCTGTCGCCAGCCACCTCAAGCGGCCTACCCGCAGCTCGAACGACCCGGGCCGGGTCTCGCTGCTTACTTGGCCTTGCTCCGACTGGGGGTTGCCGTGCCACGCCTGTTACCAGGCGCGCGGTGGGCTCTTACCCCACCGTTTCACCCTTACCCTTTGGATACAAGGGCGGTCTGATTTCTGTGGCCCTGTCCGTCGCCTTGCGGCGCCCAGGCGTTACCTGGCAGTCTGCCCTACGGAGCTCGGACTTTCCTCGGCACACCATCCTGCCGGCGTACCGCGACCATCGGCCCCACCCCTCCCGGTCGTAAGCTACCGGGGGGCGGGCCCTCAGGGAAGGCGCGGGGTGAGGCGGCGGATTGCCCGCGCCAGGCTGTCGGGACTGAGCCGCCCTTCTGCCGCGCGCGGTGCCGAGAGCAGCACCTGCAGGGGGCCGATCCAGAACCCGTCGTTCTCCCCGAACGCCACCTTGCCGAGCCGGGGCCAGGCCCCCGCCGGGATCCCGCCCGGCGCGAGCCCCACCGCGGACACGGCCGTGATGCCGCGTGCGCGGGCCAGCCGCAGCAGGTCGCGCGGACGCACTTCAGGCGACCACAGCAGCACCGGCATGTCGGGAGCCGAAAAGCCCCGCAGCAGCCCCAGCGCGTACCAGTCGAAGGGCGGCTGTCGCGTCACGAATGCGAATCCCAGGTCGGGCCGGATGCGGCGCAGCTCGGCGCGCAGCGCGGTGGCCCGCTCGGCCACCACCTTCTCCAGAGCGGCGTAGTAGTCGCCGAGCAGCCCGCTCGCGAGTAGGGAGTCGTACCGCGCATCGGACGGCAGAGAGGCAAGCCGCTCGGTGCGCTCTGGCGGGATGAGGCGATCGCGCGAGAGGGCCGCCAGCCCGACGCGCCAGGCAGCATCGCAGAAAGGGTCGTCAGACGGGCGCCGCGCCGGGGGGGGTGGGTCGAGGTCGAGTGCGATGCCCGGGATCAGGTCGACACGGGTGGCGGCCAGGCGGGCGAGCACGCGGTAGCTGGCGGCCATCCCCTCGACCCAGAAAGCTGGGTCGAGCGGGCACCATGCCGCCAGCGTGTCGCCCGCCGCCCGCTGGCGGAGCGTTGTGTCCACCGGCACCCGGAACTCGGCCGGCTCCACGGCCGGGATCCACCGGACGCTCGTGGCCGTGAGCGCGTCGCCGAGCTGTTTCTCCGCGGTCCGCACCGCCTCTCGCTCCCCCGGTGTGGAGTGAACCGTGTCGGCGAGCGCGGCCGCCAGCGCGTCGCCGGCGTACGTGTTGAAGCCGCCGGTCTCGAGAAAGACGACGAGAGAGTCGAGCGCCCGTTGGCGTGAGGCGACGTAAGTCGCGGGCGCCATGGCGACGAGGTGCCCCCACAGGATGCGCTGGCCCGCGCGCCCGATCCAATCCGGGGGCCTCTGCGGCCGATCCAGGCCCGGCGCCAGGGGAGTCGGCAGTACCGACACGACGGTGCCGCCGGGTGGCGCGAGCAGGGGTGGCGCCTGGGCTACCGGTCGCGGCGCGTCGCCCAGGACGAGCCCGCGCCGCGCGCGCAGCGGCGGAATCCTGGCCCATTCGGCCGGCCGGCGTGTCCAGCGGCCGAGCGAGACGAGGAATGCTCGCGTGGCGGCGAGGTCGTCCACCCGAAGGGCGGGCGTGGTACTGGGGCGTGTATCGGTGCCCAACGCCGAGAGCGCGTGACGGCTCACCACGATGACCAGGCCGTCCCCCAACCGACTGGCGGCGATTACTGCGGCCCGATGGCGCGCCACGGGCTTCTGACCAGGAGGCCGCACGAACGCCGTGCGGATCGTGCGTGCCAGCACCTGCTCGTCGGAGGCTGTGACCAGCGCATGGTTGCGTCCCGCGGGGAACAGGTCGAAGCCGGGATCCTGCAGTGGCAGATTGCGCTGCGGTTCCGCGGGAGGCTGCGGGTCGAACGCGCCCGCTGGGCTCAGGGTAGTGTCCCGAAGCCCGTCGTCGCCGATCGTGATCCCCGCTCCCTTCCAGGCGAGCCACCGGTTCATCAGCCAGCGGTCGAGGGAGCCTTCGCCGTCGGTCGCATACCCGAGCACCACGACCCCACCATCGTCCACGCACTCCGAGAGGAGAGCGAGGTCGCCCGCCGTGAGCGCGTCCGAGGGCCGTTCCAGGCCGCGCCCGGCGAGGAGCACGAAGGCGTGATAGCGTCCGAGGTCCTGGCGGGTGAGGTGCGGGTAGAAGCGGCGGTACTCGACAGTATACCCCGCCTCATGCCACGGCTGCGCGGTGGCTTCCAGGGCGAGGGGGTCGGAGAGCG
>CAZXKD010000172.1:0-5468 GCA_964641215.1 uncultured Gemmatimonadaceae bacterium | reverse complement strand
CGGCCGACATCGGCTATGATGCGAAGCGCAACCGCGTGCTGATCCCGATCTTCACAGGGAATCGCATAGAGATCTGGCAACTCCCCTAGAGGGGTCGGACAGTCGGACTGAAAGGCCCTACTTCCCGGCTGTCAGTACCGCCGCTCCTTGCACGTTTCCCTCCCTCAGCCTCTCAAGGGCTTCGTTCGCTCGCGTCAAGGGAAACGGCTCTATTGTCGTGCGGATGGGAATGCTCGGGGCGAGTTTCAGGAACTCCTCACCATCTCGCCGGGTGAGGTTCGCCACCGACCGCACGACCCGCTCGCCCCAGAGCAGCTCGTAGGGCATCGCCGGGATCTCGCTCATGTGGATCCCGGCGCAGACGACGGTCCCGCCCTTCGCTACGGCACGCAGCGCCGCCGGCACCAGGCGCCCCACCGGCGCGAAGATGATAGCGGCGTCGAGCGGCTCGGGCGGCACGGCGTCCGATCCGCCCGCCCACTCGGCGCCGAGCCCGCGGGCGAATCGCTGGGCCGCTGCGTCACGGGGTCGGGTGAAGGCGAACACCCGCCTCCCCTGGTGACGGGCGACCTGCGTCACGATGTGACCCGCCGCGCCGAAGCCGTAGATGCCCAGCCGCGCGCCGTCGCCCGCCGCGGCGAGCGAGCGGTACCCGATGAGGCCGGCGCAGAGCAGAGGGGCTGCTTCGGGATCGCTAAAGCCCTCCGGGAGGGGGAAGACGTACCGCGCGTCGGCGACGGCATACTCGGCGTAGCCCCCGTCCAGCTGGTAGCCGGTGCACCGGGCGCGCTCGCAAAGGTTCTCGCGACCGGTCCGACAGTAGCCGCACTCGCCGCAGGTCCAGCCGAGCCAGGGTACGCCGACCCGGTCGCCGGCGCGAGGCTGCGCGACGCCCGGCCCGAGGGCCGCGACCGTACCCACGATCTCGTGACCGAGGATGAGGGGCAGCTTGGGATTGGGGAGGTCGCCGTCGGCGACGTGCAAATCGGTGCGGCAGACGCCGCAGGCACGCACCGACAGCAACACCTGGCCGGGGCCGGGCTCGGGGCGGGGCAGCTCAGCCGGGCGGAGCGGGCGCCCGGGAGCGTCCAAGACCATCGCGCGCATGGAAGAAAAGTACCGGGAAACGAGAAACGGGAAACGCGTCAGTCACGTTTCCCGTTTCCCGATTCTCGTTTCCCGGTTCTTAGCCGACCAGCACAGTCTCCGCCGCCGGCTGTTTGTACACGAACCGCTTGCCCGCGTAGTTGCGGAGCACCACTTCCTCGTCGGAGATCGCCTCGACGTACTCCGGCAGCAGCGGGATCTTGCCGCCGCCGCCGGGCGCGTCGATCACGAAGTGCGGCACGGCGAGGCCGCTGGTCCAGCCGCGCAGCCCCTGGATGATCTCCAGCCCCTTCTCGACGCTGGTGCGGAAATGCTCCGCCCCAGCCACCTGGTCGCACATGTAGATGTAGTACGGCCGCACCCGGGCGGCGAGCAACTTCTGCATCAGCTCCTTCATGACCTCCACGTCGTCGTTCACGCCCTTGAGCAGGACGGTTTGGCAGCCCAGCGGGATGCCCGCGTCGGCCAGCCGGCCCAGCGCGCTCACCGCTGCGGGCGTCAGCTCGCGCGGGTGGTTGAAGTGCGTGTTGATGTACAAGGGGTGGTACTTCTTCAGGATGCCACACAGCTCCGGTGTGATGCGCTCCGGCAGGTGACAGGGAATGCGGCTGCCGATGCGCAGCACCTCAAGGTGCGGGATCGACCGCAGGCGCTTGCAGATCTCATCGATCCGGCGGTCGGAGAGCAGCAGCGGGTCGCCGCCCGACATGATCACGTCGCGGATCTCGGTGTGCTCTTCGAGGTAGCGGAACGCCGACTCGAGCTGCGACATCGGGATCTTGGCGGGGTCTCCCACTTTGCGCCGCCGGGTGCAGAACCTGCAGTAGGAGGCGCAAACCGGGGAGATCAGGAACAGGGCGCGATCGGGGTAGCGGTGGGTGATGTTGGGGACCGGCGAGTTGGCGTCCTCGGCGAGGGAGTCCACCAGACCGTCGTGCACTTCCAGCTCCTGGACCGTGGGCACGTATTGCCGCCAGATCGGGTCTTCGGGAGACTCGATCAGGTCCACCATCGCCGGCGAGATCCGGAACTCGAAGTTCTCGGCGGCCTGCCGCAGCCGGTCGATTTCCGGGAAGTGCTCCGGCCCGAACTTGGCCGCCAGCGCCTCGAGCGAGGCGATGCCGCGCCTACGAAGCAGTTCCTGCCAGGACTCCATGCGTCAGATCCTTGAGATAGATCACCAGGTCGTCACCCGGCGCGTAGTATTCGGGCAGCAGCGCCGCCCGCCGGAAGCCGCGCCGCTCGTAAAACGCCCGCGTGGGGGCGTAGTCGGCGCGGGATGAGGTCTCCACCACGAGCAACCGCGCGCGCTGCGCGGTGAGGCGGGACTCGACCTCCCCCAGCAGCTGCGAGCCCACGCCCTTTCCCTGCCAGGCGGGGTCGACAGCGAGCCAGTACAGGTCCCATGTTCCCGTCGTGGCCGGCGTCGGGCCCCAGCAGGCGAACCCGACCAGCGTGTCGACTCCGCCCGCGTACGCCCCGACGAAGCGGTAATCGTCGTCGCCCGCCAGGGCCTCGTCCAACACCTGGACGGCGATCGCGGCTTCGGCCGGCCGGAACAGGCCGGTCGCCGAGGCCAGGGCTTCAAGCCGTGCGCGCTGAGCGCGACCGACGGGGCGGAGCGAGCAGCTCACGCGCGGCCTTGGCTCCCTGCGCGTCCCGGAGCGCCACCTCGGCGATCCGCCGCACCAGCTCCGGGTACTCCCACCCCGCCACCTTCGCCATGCGGGAAAGGCCCGCCTCGTCCGTGAGGTCCGGGTTGGGGTTGACCTCGAGGAGCCAGGGGCGTCCTGCGTCGTCCACCCGCAGGTCCACCCGCCCGTAGCCCTTCCCCTGCATCACTCGCCAGGCGGTCTCGGCGATGCGCACGAGCCGCGCCGCGAACCGCTCGGAGATCGGCGCGGGGCACACAGGGCGGCTCCCCAGGTCCTCGGCCGACCCGACGTGCCACTTGGCGGCGTACGTGAGGATCGGCCAGGTCCCCTCGGGCATGTTCGAGAAGTCGATTTCCGCGATCGGCAGGGTGCGGCTCCCCACGAAGCCGACGTTGAACTCCCGACCGGCGATGTATTGCTGAACCAGCACCTCGTCGAACTGCTCGGTCATCGCGGCGATCCTCGTACGCAGCAGCTTCCGGTCGGCTACGACGGACTGCCGGTCCAGACCCGCGCTGGCGTCCTCGGCGGCCGGCTTGATGATGGCGGGCAGCGGGAAGTCGTCGGCGATCTTGCCGTGAGCCAGCACCCAAAGCGGGATCGGCAGGCCGGCTCTCTCGAGTATCGCGTTCGCGATCGCCTTGCGCCGGCACGCGGCCACCGTCCACAGACCGGATCCGGTGTGGGGGATGCCGGCAAACTCCAGCGTTCCCACCACGTGCTCCTCCCACTGCGAGACGCCGTGCACCCCTTCGCACAGATTGAAGACCAGATCGGCGCGCCGGCACGCCTGGAACCAGCGCATGTCGTGCTTCACGGGCACCTTCTGGACCCGGTGGCCCATCGCCGCGAAGATGACGCCGAGATCGTCCACCGCCTTCATGACCCCGGCGACGTCCTCGGCGGTCCAATCGTCGGCGCCGGGGTCGTACAGGACGACGACCCTCACGCCGTCGCCTCGGCTCGCGCTGCCAGCGACCGGCCCGTAATCCGCTGCCACGCGATCCGGACGACCTCCTGAATCAGCTCGTCGTACGAGAACCCAGCCGCGCGCGCCGCCTTCGGAAAGCAGGAGTTCATCTTGGGGTCCGGGATGATTCCAGGGAGCGGATTCAGCTCCACCACGTTGGGGACGCCGCCATCGTCGACGCGCACGTCCACGCGGCACCAATCGCGACACCCGAGGGCTTGGTAGGCCTCGAGCGCGACGCGCTCGACCTCTCGATAGAGAAGCTCGCTCGCCCGGGCCGGGCACTCGAAAATGTCGAGCTGGTGCTCGGGCGTATCCCAGATCCACTTCGCTTCATAGCTGTAGACCGGCGGCGCGCCGGGCGGCAGGGACGAGAAGTCCAATGCCACGATCGGGAGACAGAAGGCGCCGGGGCCGTTGCCGAGGATAGCGACGGTGAACTCGGGGCCGGGTAAGTACGACTCCACCAGCACCGGCTGTCGGTAGGTCGTCAACAGGAACGCGACGCGCTCCCGCAGTTCCGCCCGCGTGTGGCACAAGTTGTTGGCGGATATGCCCTTGCCCGACCCCTCAGCCACCGGCTTGACGAACAGCGGGTAGCGTAACCGCACCCGCGCGAGGTCGCTCAGCTCGCTCACCAGCGCGAATCGCGCCGTGGGCACACCGCGGCCGGCGAGAATCTCCTTGGCGCGTGCTTTGTGCAAGGTGAGCGACAGCGTGAGCGGGTCGCTCCCCGTGTACGGGACGTTCAGGTACTCGCAGATCGCGGGGACGTGGGCTTCGCGATTGGGGCCGTGCAGTCCCTCGGCCATGTTGAAGAGGAGGTTCGGTCGGGCGAGCGCGAGTTTTTGGGGGAACAGGGGGTCGGCTTCGAGTCGGATGACGTCGCCGAAGAAGCTGAGGGCCAGCTCCACGGCGTCGATGGTGGAAGGCTCATCCCACTCGACGAACGCATCGCTGGTACTCGCGGGATCGTTGTGACTGCCGTCGGGATCCGGTTTCTCGTTGTAGGAGAGACCGATGCGCATGTGGTCTCGGGTGACCTCCTACAAAAAAAGGCCGCTCTGCGTGGCGGTCCATCGAGCGTCAACGTGTTGTCTCGTATCAGAATATGAGATTCACGGTGAATGCGCAATAGGGAAAAAGCGTTTTCCGTTTTCCGTCGTCCGTCATCCGCAGAAAACTTTCCGCGACGGACAACGGATGACGGATGACGGATGACGGACAACGCTACACCTTGTGATACATCACGCGCGCCGCTTCCAGTTTGTCGTCGGCGACGTAGATCTCGAAGTCGGAGAACAGGGCGGACGCCTCGCGCTGCAGAACGCGGAGCGACGCGATGGCCATGCGTCGGATCTCGAGCTCCGCGCCCTCGCCGCACCGTAGCTCGAGCATGGTGCGCCACGCGCGCGCGTTGCCCGAGACGATGATCTTCACTTCGGTGGCGTTGGGGAGCACGCTGCGTGCGGCCTCACGCGCCAGCTTGCGCCGGTGCACCTTGTCGGCGATCCAGGCGTAACGCTCCATCAAGCCCTCCACCGCGCGCACGTAGGCGGCCTGCGCGGCGCCGACCTGGCCCTGCCAGTCGGCTTCGAGCGCCGCGTCGCCGAGGATGGCCGGCGGCACTACGAACGCCGCGTGCGATTCGTCCACGTAGCGCTGGGAGATCTGTGAGTAACCGAACCCGGCGCGGTGCCGCACCAGCTCGTGGGAGCAGGAGCGCGAGATCCCCT
>CAZXKD010000171.1:0-5538 GCA_964641215.1 uncultured Gemmatimonadaceae bacterium | reverse complement strand
GGCTCTGGCCCCGCTCCCGCCGCCGCACAGCCACCTTCCTCCCCCCCCCCCGCCCCCCCCCGCACCGCTTGGAGCAGCTCTTCACCGCCGACGGCCTCCGGCTCGCCTACCCCGCCGACGGCGTCTGGCGCGGGCGCTGGCGCCAGGTGACGGCCACGCGGGCGCGCCTGCTCGCCGAGCGCCGGTTCGCCGCTCTCAACAGCGCACTCGCTCCGGGGGCGCAGGTCTCGATCGCCACCACGACGGCGCTCGCCGGTGTGCTCAAGATCCCCACCATCCTTGTGGCCTACACCAACACCGACACGACCGGCGCCCTGTGGCCGAGAGCGGCCCAATACGACTCGTTGTTCAACACCAGCGTCCCGTTGGCGGGGCGCCCCTACACCATGCGGACATTGTACGAGGAGATGTCCAACGGGCTGCTCAACGTGCAGGGCACCGTGTATGGCTGGGTGCCGCTCGACACGACGAGCGCGTTCTACCTGACTGCCTGTGGCGGCGGCGGAGCGAGCGCGCTCAACTGCGCGCTGGGGCGTCAGCGCCTTCACGACCTGATCGACACCGCGCTCGCCAAGCTCGACGCCACGGTGGATTTCAGCCAGTTCGACGCCGATGGTGACGGCGTGGTGGACGACATCCGCATCGTGCAGCCGATGATCAGCGGGGAATGCAGCGGTCCCGGCTACGGGTCGCACCACTTCTCGCTCGACGGCCTCGTGCCCGGCGGCGCGTTCACCACCAACGATCCTTGGCCCGGGCACCCGGGTTTGTTCATCAAGGTCAACAGCTACCACCTCATCTCGGGATTGGGCGGCACGTCGTGCTTCAACGCCGCCCAGATCACCGGGATCGGGGACGCCGCCCACGAGCTGGGCCACGGCCTCGGCCTGCCCGACCTCTACGACGTGAGCTACGCCACCAATGGCATCGGCGAGTGGGGCCTGATGGGGGAGGCGCTCTACACCAGCCTCAACAGCCCGGGCCACGACGACGCCTGGTCCAAGCAGCAACTGGGCTGGGTGAGCGTCACGCCGCTCTCGACCGACGGCCCGTACACCATCGACCCCGTCGTCACCAGCCACCAGGTGTACCTGGTCCGGCCCCAGGGGCCGAATCCGCGCGGCGAGTATTTCCTGCTGGAGAACAAGCAGGCCCTCGGTGCCGACACCGCCAATATGCTGACGGGTGGACAGGCCGGTCCCAAAGTGGGTGGACTCCTCATCTGGCACGTCGATTCGACGCAAGTCGTGAACCACAGCGTGTTCATCGACAATCAGACCAACGTCGGCCCGATCCATGGTGTGGAGCTGGTGCAAGCCGACGCCCTGCGCCAACTCGACGGGCGGAACTCACCGAATCGCGGGGACGCCGGCGATCCCTACCCCGGCCGCACAGCCAATCAGCTCTATTCCTTCAACGGGGCTCCCCCGGCGCTCAAGAACAGCGATGGCAGCTTCGTGGGGTTCGCGATCGACTCCGTCGTGCAGATCGTTCCCAATGGTCGGATGCGTTTCCGGATCCGGTTCGGCGTGACCGCGACGACGTTGAGCGCGACGGCGGTGGTCTCGCAGCTCCTCGACCACGACATGTCCCTCACGCCCGACGATCAGCGCTCTCTGGATTTCCTGGGGAACGGGAACGGCGTCTTCGACCTCGGGGACTTCCTGGCCTGGGTGCGCCGAACTCGCCCGACTCCTCCATGAATCGAACCAGGCGTCGAGTGGCGATCGTGTCTCTGCTGCTGGCCGGAGCCAGCGCGTGCCTCGACAGCAGCGAGCCGGTCTTCGGCACGCTGAAGGTAGTGCTGACCAAGCCGGCCGGCGCCGACGGGGCAATCATGTTCGCGCTCACGGGGCCGAGTGCGCCGGCGACGCCGGGAGCTGGGGCGGGGCTTGTCTTGTGGGGCACGCGGTTCGGGGGCGGAGGGGCAAATGCGGTCAAGGTGCTGCTCACGGGACCGCTGGCGAATGGACAGACGATCTTCACGTTCGCGGTGAACGACGTGAACAAGGCGAGCCAGTACTCGGCAACCATTCTCCAAGTGGCCGCCGATGATGGGACCTATGCGCAACGCAACGTCAGCCCCTTGAGCGGCTATGCGCTCCAGGTGACAAGGTAGGCTGCTTCACCGCAGCGCCGTACAGCTGTCGCCTTCCGCCGGGCGCTCGAAGGCCGGAGTGCCGGTCGGCAGCCGCCGGGCGAGGAGGGCTGCGCGCCAGGATCCCAGCGCCCATTCGGCAAAGTGCTCTCCCCGCGCCACCGTCGTCGCGGGGACGCCCGGGGACCGGATCACATACAGGGTATAGGGATTGCGCAGCAGGGTGTCGGCGGTGAACAGCACTCGCAGGCGCATGCCGGCGAGCTGGGTGAACGTCGGCAGGTCGGCCAGGGCGTAGGCGTTGCGCTCGTCGGCGAGGTGCAAGGTCGCGGCCTGGTCGGTTCCGGACTCCGTGTACCACCGCCGTCCCATGGGCCGCACGCCGGCGGCGGCCCAGAGGGCGAGCTCCCGGACGTGGGTGCCGGAGGAGTCTCCACGCGAGATAAAGCCGGCGCCGCGCTGCGCGATGCGGGCGAAGGCCTCGCCCGCTCCGGTCGCCGTGGCGACACCCGCCGAATCAGCGGGCGGACCGACGATCGCGAAGCGGCTCGTTACCAGCGGGCAGCGCAGCGCCACGTGGCCGGGGCGGACCAGCAGTCGCTCCTCGAGCGTCGGCGCGTGCGTGATCACGACGTCGAGGTCGCCCCGCGCCGCCGCCTGCAGGACCTGGCCCGACGGCCCGATGACCGTCGCCACGGTGGGGGAGCCTCGCCACAGCGAGTCGAGCAGCGCCAGGGCGCCCGATTGTTGGACCGTGTAGGTCGTGCCAAGCCGCAACGCCGGCGGGGAACGCGGCGCGCCGGTGCAGGCCGCGAGGCACAGGCAGACCAGCCCTCTCGAGTATCTCATCGTGCTGCTCATCTTCGCCCCGCGTCGTCGCGCCGCGCAAGGCTGCCGGCCGCGGCGTGTGCGCCAGGTCACGGCCGCCCGCCCCGGCCTGGGCCCAGTTTACTTGCTGGCTTCGGTGAGCCCCCGTAACGTTCCAATCAGCCAAAGCCACCTGCCCACAGGAGCCTATGTCGCCTTCCGTGTCCGCCCGCTGGTACGCGATCGCCACTGCCGGCCTCGCCCTCCTGGCAGCATGCAGTAGTTCCATGGAAACGATTGTTCCCCAGGGCATCACCGTGACCCCTCCCACGCTCTCGTTCTCCTCCAAGGGAGCGACCCAGCAGCTCACGGCGACGGTGACCGATCAGCACGGCAACACGATCCGGAACGCCACGGTGACGTGGTCCTCCAACAACACCGCGGTCGCCACCGTGACGTCGAGCGGGCTGGCGGCCTCGGTGGGCAACGGCACGACGCAGATCGTCGTTGCGGCGGGAGTCGTCACCACCACGGTGACGGTCACCGTCGCCCAAACGGCCTTCACCGTCGCCAAGACCGCCGGCGACAACCAGAGTGCCACCGTGGGGACGCAGCTGCCCCAGGCGCTCGCCGTACAGGTGACGGACGCCCTTGGCAACCCGGTCCCCAACGTAGGCGTGAGCTTCTCGGTCACCTCGGGCGGGGGCAGCGTGTCTCCGCTCTCGGTCTTGACTGACGCCTCGGGCAACGCGAGCGCCCAGTGGACTATCGGGACGTCCACGACCACGCAGCAGCAGGTGGCGGCGTCGGTCGCTCCGGCCACCCCGGCCGTCTTCAACGCGACGGCGACGGCTGGGGCGGCCAAGTCAGTGGTGAAGCAAGCGGGCGATAACCAGCTGGTGGCCACGGGCACCGCCGCCCCGATCAAGCCCGCGGTGCTCGTGAGCGATCAGTTCGGCAACCCCGTCGCCAACGTGACCGTTACGTACGCCGCGGGGCTGAACAGCGGCAGCGTGACCGGAGGCACGGTGCAGACCTCGCTGACGGGGATCGCCACAGTAGGTGGATGGACGGTGAATGCCAGCCCCGGGACAGACACCCTCTTCGCCACTGTCACCGGCTCGAGCATTACCAACAACCCCGCGAAGTTCCTCGCGACGGTGGCGACGCCTGGGCCGCCGGCGTCCGTCGTCGTGCAGGCCGGTGACGGCCAGACCGGGCTCGACGGCTACGCCCTGAACTTCAACCCGGCCGTGCTGGTCCGCGACATGTCGAACATCCCTGTCGCCAACGCTCAGGTGACGTTCACCGTCGCCACGGGTGGCGGCAGCGTCTCTGGTGGCAGCGTCATGACGGGGACCGACGGCGTTGCGACCGTGGGAAGCTGGACTGTGGGTCCCAACCCCGGCTCCAACACCCTCACGGCTACGGTCACTGGCGGCGCGATCACCGGGAATCCGGTCACGTTCACCGCCACCGGTGCGGCGCCGACCTACAACATCGACGTGCGCTACCTCGCTGCGGTTCCCACAGGCGCCCGGAAGGCGGCGTTCGACAGCGCGGTCGCGTTCTGGCAGCGCGCCATCTTCGGAGACGTGCCGAACATCCCGCTCAACATCGCGGCCAATACGTGCTTCAACGGCCAGCCCGCGATGAACGAGACGGTGGACGACATCGTGATCTTCGTCCTTCTCGACTCGATCGACGGGCCCGGCAAGATCCTGGGCCAGGCGGGCCCATGTTACATCCGTTCCTCCGACAAGCTGCCCATCATGGGCCTCATTGAATTGGACACCGCCGACCTGCAAGGCCTGCAGAATAGCAACGAGCTGACCGCGACGATCACGCACGAAATGGCGCACGTGCTCGGGTTCGGCAGCATCTGGAGCTGCAGCCAGATCGGACTTTGCTTGCTCGCCGGCCCGGCGTCCCAGGGTGGGAGCGACCCGCACTTCATCGGCTCCCAGGCGCTTGCCGCCTTCGACCGCATCGGCGGGATCAATTACACTGGCGGGGCAAAGGTACCAGTCGAGAACTGCCTGGCGCCAACCACTTGTCCGGGCGGTGGGGCAGCGTCTATCGATGCGCACTGGCGTGAATCGGTATTCGGCAACGAGCTCATGACCAGCGTTCTCAACGCGGGTCTGAACCCGGTCAGCGTCCTCACCATCGCCGCCATGGGCGACGAGGGTTATACGGTGAACTACGCGGCCGCCCAACCGTACACGCACACCTTCTCCGTGTTTGCGGCCCCGGCGCCGACAGCAAGCATGATCCACCTGGAGAACGATCTCCTGAACCTCCCGATCTACACGGTGGACGCGGCGGGACGAGTGACCGGGGTGTGGCGGCGGTAGGAGCAGGTTTCGACTCTAAACATTCCGCCTAACGCTGCCGGGTCTCCGGACGTACTACCAGGAGGCACTCAACCGGGACGCGCGCAGTGAACGTCCGCCCAAGGTGTGTCTGGCCGCATGCCGCCCTCCTGGGGCTTGCTTTGGTGCGCGCCACTCCCGCCCCTGCCCAGATCGGAGTGACGACCGACGTCATCACCGGCGTCGTAACGGGGGAGAGTGGTCGGCCGCTCGCCGGCGCGGACGTCCTCGTGTACTCGTTCGACAGCCAGATCACCC
>CAZXKD010000170.1:0-5539 GCA_964641215.1 uncultured Gemmatimonadaceae bacterium | reverse complement strand
GCGCGGAGCACAGCGCTCAGGCGCGACCCGCTGCGCCGGCCCACACCGAGCGACACCCGCCCGAGCGCGGCATCATCCGGCGGGACGCCGCCGGTCGCCACCCCGAACAGGGCCAGGATGTGCTCGGCGGTGACGCCGGGGCTCAGCCCGATGACGCGCACCCCCCGCAAGTAGAGCAATCCCGCTAGCTCCGCGAGCTGGGTGTTCCGGGGCAACAGCGACTGTTGCTGCCACGTCAGGCCGGTGGTACCGACCTTCCACTCCACGGTCCCAAGCGCCGCCAGGCCGGGGAGCGCGGCGGTGACCTGACGCAGGGACTCCTGCACCGCCGGGTGCGTCGCCGGATAGAGTCGCGTCAACCGGAAGGTGGTTCCGATGGCGCCAAGGGCGCGGTCCAACGCAGTCGTGTCCACGGCCATGGCTCTAGCGCTTGATACGCTCCCCGTTGTCCTCGTGAGCGAACACCCAGGTGGCGAAGCGCGCCGGACAGATCTCGTCCTCCGGCTCGATCGCGGTCCAGTCCACGTCGCTCCCGGACCCCTCGCCCCCCCCCGCTGGGGAAGAGGGGCGGGGGACCTTGCGCCGGGCTGCCTGCGCGACCATCTCCGCCGCCCGCTTGATCCACAGTCCGAAGTGAGCCGGCCGCAAGTCTACCCACCCGCGCGGTGCGGCGGCGAGCGGGTCGCCCGCAGGGGCGGGCGGGACCACCATCAGGCTGCCACGGTACACGCTCCGGCCGTCCGGCGCCACGATCGGCAGCCCGACCGACAGGATCCGCTGCCGCAGCGCCGCGTCCCGGGCGAGCAGGCCGTGGGCCTCGCCGGCGAGAGCGACCGCTTCGCTCCCGGCCAGCGCCCGTACGGTACCACGCAACCGCCCGCACAGGTACGCCTCGAACAGCATCTTGGTGAGCCGCGGCGGCCCCAGCATCTCGTAGGCGACCGCCCGCTGCCCGTGCTCGCGCTCGAGCGCATCGAGGCGCGCCAAGGCGTGCGCACGCAGCAGACCGGCGCGGTACGTCGGCCCCGCGGTGGCGCCGGGGGGGCGGGCGCGCAAATCCCTGCCGGCGGGGGGGCCTGCGAGCTCCAGCAGGACGTGGTCGGCCACTTCTTCGGGCTGGATGGGCTCCACCTGACCGGGGGCCGTAACCGTCGCGAACTCGTCCGGCGCGAACAGCCCGTTCTCGCCCACGTCGATGAACACGCCCGTGAGGACCTGCGCGGTCTCCTGCCAGGGCGTGACACCGGGGCGGAATGCCTCGGGCACCGCCACGGGCGTGGGGCAGTCGACGACCGGGATCGGCTTGCCGCGGCGACGCACCGGGCCGTAGCTGATCCGCCGCCAGCCGACCGTCGCCGTCGGCTTGATCTCCACCGTCGCCGGGGCGCCGGGGGTCCGGCCCATCAGGAACAGCAGCAGCGAGTGCGCCCCCGCCACCGCCGCCTTGGTCATCAGCGGGCGACTCGGTCGCTCCTCGGAGTGCGTGTAGGGGATATTGAACCCCATCCCCCCGGTGCCGCTGGTGCCGATCTTCACGTACACCCGCGTGCCGGCGCGCCGCAACGCTTCGTGCATGATCTGCACGTGCCGGATGAGCTGCGGCATCGTGAGCGTGAGGACGTGCTGCTCCACCGCGGCGGGCGTGACGGCGCCGGTCGCTGCCGCGCCGAGCAGGTCGCGGGTGCTCTGAAAGACATCCTGGTAGGCGAAGGCGGTGGCGGTGTTGATGCTGTCGACGACGGCATCCGGCGAGTACTTGCGGAGCAGCTGGTAGAGGAGACTGCGCTCCAGCACGTCGTCGGTGAGGTCGCCCAGGAGGTCGGCGATCACCAGCGCGCGGTGCGCGGCGTCGGCGAGCAGCGCGCTGCGGTCGAGGCGCGCGGCCGCCGACGGGAAGAAGACGTTGCCCCACTCGACCTCGATCGCGGTCCCGCCGCGGACGGGCGCGAGCGCCGCCGCGGTCTCCCGCACCTCGCTCTCGTACAGCGCCACGAGCACGAGGCGCTTGGGCGGGGGAGAGGAACGGGCCTCGAGCAGCCGCCGCGCCACGGCGTGGCCCACCAGGCCGCTGCCCCCCAGGATCACCACCGTCGCGTCACGCAGGTCCATGCAGTCGCTCGATGTCCCGGATCTCGCGGGCGGTCAGCGCACGGTACGCGCCTTCGGTGAGCCTGCCGAGCCGTATCGGCCCGTAGGCGACGCGATGCAGCCATTCGACTTTCAAATGCAGCTGCTCGGCGAGGCGGCGCACGATGCGCTGCCGGCCTTCCGCGAGGGTCAGCTCCACTTCGATGCCGCGACCCCCCCCCCTCCCGCTCCGTCGATGCACCTCCCGCACCCGCGACGCCACGATCCGGACCTGCCGCCCATCGATCTCCAGGCGGCGCTCTAGCGCGGCCCGCGTGTCGGCGGCCGTCCGCCCGTGCGCCCCCAGCCAGTACGTGCGCGGCACGGCGTAGCGGGGGTGCGTGAGGCGGTGCGCCGCGCCACCGTCGGTGGTCAGCAACAACAGCCCAGAAGTCATGACGTCCAGACGTCCAACGTACGTGAGGCCGGGCACCTTGGGGAGGAGGTTGAAGACCGTGCGGCGGCCGCCGGGGTCGCTGCGACTCACCACGTAGCCGATGGGCTTGTTGAGGACGATCCACGTCGCCGCGGCGGCGACGGGGGGAGGTCGGACGGCCAGGCCATCGACGGTGAGGCGTTGACGATCGGGGTCGACACTCACTCCCAGGGAGGCGCGCACGCCGTCCACGCGCACGCGACCGGCGCGGATCAGGTCTTCGGCTTTGCGCCGCGAGGTCACGCCCGCGCGCGCCAACGCGCGCTGCAGGCGTATCAGCGTCATTCGGGCTCGGCCGGCGCGGGCGGCCGGAGCGCCACCGACAGCTCATCGAGCCGCGGCAGCTGATCCAGCCCCTTGAGCCCCAGGATCTCCAAGAACTGCGGTGTAGTGGCGTAGAGCAGCGGACGGCCCAGCCCCTGGCCGCGGCTCACAGTCTCGATAAGGCCGCGCTCCACCAGCTTCTCGATCACGGCCTCGCAATCGACACCCCGGATCTCTTCCATCTCGAGGCGGCCCACCGGCTGCCGGTAGGCGATAATCGCCAGCGTCTCCAGCGCCGCCGGGCTGAGCCGGCGCGGCCGCAGCGCGAACTGCGCCCGCTCGATCGGCTCGGCGTACTCGGGAGACGTGAGGAACTGCCAGCCCCCGGCGAGCTCGACCAGCTCCACCCCGTGGTCCTCACCTTCCCACGCGCGCCGCACCTCCGCGAGCGCGGCCCGCGCGGCCGCCTCCCCGGCCTCCGGGTCGAGGGTAGCCAGCTCCGCGAGCGTCAGGGGGCGGCTGGCGGCGAAGAGCGCCGCTTCAAGCAGCTTCGCGAGGGGCTTCACGGCGGATCACCAGGGGGGCGAACGGCTCGGGCTGGGAGAGCCGCAGCGTGCCGCGCTTGGCCAGCTCGAGCAGGGAGATGAACGCGGACAGCACGTCGACCACCGACGGCCGCGCGCCGACGACGTCGATCCAGCCGAGCTCGTCCCGCGCGGCCAGGAGCGCCTGGATCCGCGCGGTCGCGCCTTCCACGTCGAGCGGCCGCGGCACGACGCGGTGCAACATCGGCTCCGGGATGAGCGCGATCACTCGCTCCGCCGCCGCCAGAAGGTCGTTCAGCTCGATCTCGAGCGGGGCGGGCGGCAGCTGCGGCGACGGCGGCGCATACCCGCGCCCCAGCTGCGCGGCGCGGCGCGACGCCGCCTGCTGCAGCCAGTCCACCAGCTCGCGGATCTGCTGGTACTCGAGCAACCGCCGCACCAGCTCCGAGCGTGGGTCCTCCCACTCGTCGTCGCCGAGGCGCCGCGGCAGCAACAACTGGGCCTTGATGCGCAGCAACCGGGCGGCCATTTCGAGATAGTCGGCCGCCTGGTTCAGGCCCAGCTCATTGATCACCGCCAAGAATTGGTCCGCGATCTTCGCGATCGGCAGATCCGTGATGTCGAGCTCGTCCTCGCGGATCAGGTGCAGCAGCAGGTCGAGCGGACCGGAGAACTGCTCCAGCTCGACGACGAAGCCAGTTTGCTCGCGCAGCACGGGGTTGCCGGAGAAGGGGGTGGTCACGAGGGAATCCCCCCGGGCAGGGCGAATTGGCCGACCAGCGTGAGGCCGAGACGCATCAGGTGGCTGGCCGGCCACAAGAATGGCCGTAGCAGCACCGGGGCGAACCAGGCGATCGCCATGATCGGCAGGAACCCGAACGCATACAGCCGGCGGTAGCTAAGTCCGGCCTGGGCTGGCAGGAGATGCTTGAGGACGTGGCTGCCGTCGAGCGGCGGTATGGGGATCAGGTTGAAGAACGCCAGCATCAGATTGAGCCACATCCCGTAGTACAGCATCAGCTGGAGCACCCCCAGAGTCGCCGCCACACCGGGAGCGGCGCGCCCCATGAGTCCGATGAGGGCGAAGAGCGCCGTGCACACGACGAACAACCCCAGGTTCGTCGCGATTCCCGCCAGTGAGACGATGATGTCCCCCCTGACATACCGACGGTAGTTCCGAGGGTTCACGGGCACCGGTTTGGCGCCGCCGAACGTGTACGTGCCCCCGGAGGCGTACCACAACACGATCGGCAACAGCACGGTCATGAACGGGTCGATATGTTTGATGGGATTGAGGGTCAGCCGCCCGAGCATGTAGGCGGTGTCGTCACCCTGCCGGTAGGCGGCCTCGGCGTGGGCATACTCGTGGGCCACCATCGAGAACAGCAGGACTGGGGCAATGAGAAGGAACGCGAGGCTGATAGCGAGTCCGCGGTCGGTGGCGCCCTAAGATAATGACACCGCTGGTGCCGGGTCAACGCCGTAGTGCCTTGACCGCCCACGACTTACCGTCTATGTTGCCCCCCTCATTCAGGAGACCCGGTCAGTGCCGAAAATCAAATCCGCCAAGAAAGCCATGCGTCAGGCGCGCGCCCGAGCGGTGATCAACAAGGCGCAGCGTTCGGCGTTGCGCACCGCGCTCAAGCGGGTTCGCAGCGCCACCGGCGCCGAGGACGCCGCCCAGGCCTACCACGCCGCCGCGCGACTGCTCGACCGCGCGGCCCGGAAGGGCATCATCCACCGCAACAACGCGGCGCGGCACAAGTCACGGCTCGCCAGACTGGTCAAGAAACTCGCGAAATAACGGCATCGAGGAACGATTCTCCTCGACGCCTCTCGTTTTATAGGGCGGCCAGTTCGGCGCCGCAGCCCTCGCAATACCACTCGGTCGGCAGATTCATTCTGCCGCAGTCCCTGCACTTGAGTGTGCGCTCCGGCTCGGGGTCCGGCTCGTCGTTCGCGGCCGCGGTGGGCGCCGTCGGCGTCGACATCGGCGCGCCGCGGGGCGGATCGCCGGGGATCACGGGCTGGTACTGGGAACCGCTGGCGCGGCGCGGCGACGGTGCCGTCCCCTTCTCGTCCTCGGTCACGGACTTGAGAAACGCCAGCTCGTCGACGGGCGCCTTCTTCTCGAAGCGCGGCTCGCCCGCCGCCTTGGGCTGGGCGG
>CAZXKD010000169.1:0-5545 GCA_964641215.1 uncultured Gemmatimonadaceae bacterium | reverse complement strand
GAGCTCAAGACCAAGCCGACGCAGCACTCCGTCCGCGAGCTGATGCAGATCGGGATCCAGCCCGACATTCTCGTGTGCCGGACCGAGCGGCCGCTGTCGGAGGAGCTCAAGCGCAAAATCGCCCAATTCTGCAACGTCGACTTCGGTTGCGTGGTGGAGAGCCCCGACGTGCGATCGATCTACGAGATCCCGCTCAAGCTGCACGAGCAGGGCCTCGACCGGGAGGTCTGCAACCGGCTACGGCTCGATACCAAAGAGCCCGACCTGCGCGGCTGGGCGGCGATGGTGGACAAGATCTTGAATCCCCCGCAGCGTGTGCGCGTCGCGGTGGTCGGCAAATACACCGAGCTGGCCGACAGCTACAAGAGCATTCACGAGGCGCTGGTCCACGGGGGCATCGCCCACGAGTGCGGCGTGCACGTCGATTGGATCGCCTCCGACCGCTTCACAGACCAGGAGACGACTGGCGAGCTGCTCGCGGCGTACGACGCGCTGCTCGTGCCCGGGGGCTTCGGGGTACGTGGTGTCGAAGGCATGCTCGAGGCCATCCGCTGGGTGCGCGAGCACAAGCTGCCCTTCTTCGGGATCTGCCTGGGGCTGCAGACGGCGATCATCGAGTTCGCGCGGGACGTCTGCAAGCTGCCGGACACCAACTCCAGCGAGTTCGCGCCCGAGTGCGAGAACCCCGTCATCGCGCTGATGCGCTCCCAGGAAGGCATCCAGGAAATGGGCGGCACCATGCGCCTCGGCGCGTACCCGTGCCGCCTGCGCCCGGGGTCCCGCGTGGCCCAGATCTACGGCGCCTCCGAGGTGAGCGAGCGGCACCGCCATCGCTACGAGGTGAGCAACGCCTACCGCGATGTGCTCGCCGAGTTCGGCCTGCGCTGCTCGGGGCTGTCCCCGGACGGATCGCTCGTCGAGATGATCGAGCTCCCCGACCACCCCTGGTTCGTGGGCTGCCAGTTCCACCCCGAGCTCAAGTCGCGGCCGATGCACCCGCACCCGCTGTTCGCCGGGTTCATCGGCGCCGCGCTGGCGCACCGCCGCGCCGCGTCGACCGCGCGTGCCGAGGGCGCCGACAGCGCATCGGCGCTAGCCGGGCTCCAGGACTGACCATGGCGCAGTTCGCGGGGGCGGCCCCGTTCCTCATCGCCGGGCCCTGCGTGGTCGAGTCTGAAGACCTGAACCTGCGGGTCGGCGAATCGCTCGCGGCGCTGGGCACCCGGCTCGGCGTGCACGTCATCTACAAAGCCTCCTACGACAAGGCCAACCGCTCCCGCCTCCAGGCCGCCCGCGGGCCGGGCCTCGAGGAAGGGCTGCGGGCGCTCGAGCGAGTCCGCACCGCCACCGGGCTGCCGATACTCACCGACGTGCATGAGACCGGTCAGGTGCGCGCCGCCGCTCAGGTCGCCGACGTCATCCAGATCCCCGCGTTCCTGTGCCGCCAGACCGACCTGCTGATCGCCGCCGGCACGGCGGGCCGGCCCGTCAACGTCAAGAAGGGGCAGTGGATGGCCGCCGACGGCATGGCCGGCGCGGTGGAGAAGGTGCGCGCGGGCGGGGCCCCCGAGGTCGCCGTCACGGAGCGGGGGACGTTCTTCGGGTACGGCGACCTGGTGGTCGACATGCGCAACTTCGCGCGGCTGCGCGCCGCGTGCCGCGCGCCGGTGGTGTTCGACGCCACCCACGCCGTCCAGCAGCCCGGGCAGGGGGCCGCGGGCGCGAGCGGCGGATTACGGGAGTTCATCCCGCCGCTGCTGTACGCCGCCGCCGCCGCCGGTGCGGACGGCTTCTTCCTCGAGACCCATCCAGACCCCAACCGGGCGCCCAGCGATGGGCCGAACATGGTGCCGCTGGACGAGCTGCCGCGACTCCTCGAGGTGGCGGTGGAAGTGTGGCACCGCGCGCGGGAGGCGGTTCGTGCCTGACCGCACGAACGACCGGAGGCGCGCGGGGCGCCGTCGGAGGGGGGCGACCCCGACCGCGGAGGGTGCACCATGATCGAACGCGGCCTCGCCAGCCGTATCCGGCTCGTCGGGCTCGACGTCGACGGCGTCCTATCGGACGGGGGCATCTACGTCGGTCGGGTAGGGGATCACGCCGTCGAATTCAAGCGGTTCCACGCGCAGGACGGCAGCGGGGCGTGGCTGCTGCGACGGGCCGGCATCACGCTGGTGCTGGCCAGCGGCCGCCACTCGGAGGCGACCACGATTCGCGCGCGGGAGATGAAGATCGACGAGGTGCTGGAGGACGAGACGGGCGGGGGCCGCAAGCTGGCGACCTTCGAGGCCATGCTGGCGCGGCGCGGCGTCACCTGGGACGCCTGCGGCTTCGTCGGGGACGACCTCGCCGACCTGCCGCTGCTCGCGCGCGCCGCACTGCCGATCGCGGTCGCGAATGCCGTGCCCGAGGTGAAGGCCGCGGCGGCGGTCGTGACGCGGCGCGCCGGCGGAGAGGGCGTCGTGCGCGAGCTCGCCGAGATGATCCTCACGGCGCGGGGAACGTGGGAGGAGACGGTGCACCAGTACCTGGAGGAGCGAGGGGGAGGGGCGGGCGATGTCGCTCGGCGCGAAGCCCGATCACGTTGACCGCGGCCGCCGGGTGCTGGCGCTCGAGGCCGAGGCGATCCAGGCCGCCGCCGCCGGTCTAGGGGCGTCGTTCGCGCGCGCGGTGGAGCTCCTCGCCGCCGCCCGCGGCCGCGTCATCGTCTCCGGCGTAGGAAAGTCCGGGCTCATCGCCCGCAAAATCGCGGCGACGTTCACCTCCACCGGTACGCCGGCGACGTTCCTGCACCCCGTGGATTCCCTCCACGGCGACCTCGGCATCGTGGGTCGCGACGACGTCGCGGTGCTCCTCTCCAAGAGCGGCGAGTCCGACGAGCTGTTCGGCCTGGTGGACCAGCTGAAGCGCCTCGGCGTGCCCATCGTCGCGCTGACGGGGGCACCCGACTCGCTGTTGGCGCGCACGGCAACCGTGGTGCTCGACGCGGGGGTGCGGGAAGAAGCCTGCCCCGAGACCCTGGCGCCGACCGCCAGCACTACCGTCGCCCTGGCGCTGGGAGATGCCCTCGCCGTCGCGCTGCTCGAGGTGAAGGGCTTCCGCCGCGAAGACTTCGCCGCCCTGCACCCGGGCGGTACCCTCGGCCGCAAGCTGCTACAGCGCGTCGGGGACGTGATGCTCACCACCGACCTGCCGTTGCTCACCGCCGATCGTCCCATGCGCGAGTGCGTCGTGCTGCTCGCCGAGAAGCGCGGCACGGTGGCGGTGGTGGACGGGCGGGGCAGCCTCGCCGGCGTCGTCACCGCGGGGGATCTCACTCGCCTCATGGAGCGCACCGACGCGTTCCTCGACCGCCCCGTCGGCGAGGTGATGACGAGGACACCGAAGGCGACCACCGCCGACACCCTCGCCGGCGCCGCCATCGCGGTCATGGAGCGGCACGGCATCATGGCGCTGCCCGTCCTGGACGGAGGGAACAAGGTTGTGGGGATGGTGCACCTGCATGACCTGATGCGGGCGGGAGCATGAACACCCTCACAGCGTCCAACAGAGGCGTCCTACACAGGCGTCGAACGACTGCGTACGATTCGGTTCGACGTCTCTGTTGGACGCTTCTGTTGGACGCTTTCCTGGTGTGGGGGTGCGGGGAAGGCATCAAACCGACCGCGACGACCACCGTGGCCGACTCGGCCGACCAGGTCCTGATCGGCATGAAGCACTACGTCACGACGAGCAGCATCCTCCGCGCCCTCGTCCTCGCCGACACGGCGTATTTCTTCAATCCCTCGCAGGTCGCCGAGCTGCGCGTCGTGCACGTCACGTTCTACGACGCCCAGGGCAACAAGACGTCGACGCTCACGGCCAACGAGGGAACGTTCCACTGGCGCAGCGGCGACATGGAGGGACGCGGGAACGTGGTCGTCGTCCGCAGCTCCGACGGCGGCACGCTGCACACCGAAGCCATGCGCTACAGCCAAGGGCGCAACGAGGTCAGCTCGAACCTGGCGTTCACCTTCGACGCCCCCACCCAACACCTGCGCGGCGTGGGCTTCACCGCCGATCCCGACTTCAAGAATCTCAGGGCGTGGCAGGTCACCGGCACGGGCGGCCAGTTCGTGCTGCCGAAGCACTGATGCTGTTCGCCCTGCTCGCGGTCCTCCAGCAGCCGGTGTCCCCCCCACCTTCCTCGTCGAAGCCGGCCGCGGATACCAGCCAGGGACGGCCCTGCGAGGTCGCGATCGACACGCTGCCGCGGGTGCGGCAGGTCACCGCGGGGACCGCGACCAACTACTTCGGCGGCGGCGGAGTGGTGGCTCACTGCAAAGGGACCGGCACCAGGCTCAAGTCGGACAGCGTCGCCTACTTCAGCGGAGCCGGCGAGGGCCGCTTCGACATGATCGGCAACGTGCACATCCGCGACACGTCGCTCGCGCTGGACGCGGCCTTCGCCAGCTATTTCCTGGACAACGAGCGCCTCGAGGCGCACAACCGCGTCGTCGCCGTGAACCACGACAACCACTCCGTGCTGCGCGGCCCGAATCTGACCTATTACCGGGCGGTCAAGGGGGTGCGCGACACACTCGAGCTGTTCGCCTCGAGCCGCCCCACGATCGAGTACCGTGGTGCCGCCGACTCCAGCGAGCCGTACATCATCGTGGGCGATCGGGTGCGCTTCAAAGGCAACGACCGCATGTGGGGCGGGGGGAAGGTGACGATCGATCGCAGCGACCTGGCCTCGCGCAGCGATTCCCTGGCGCTGGATGAGACCCTCGGGCTCGGGGTCCTGGTGGGCCATCCCAGCATCGCGGGGAAGGACTCGAGCGGCACCCGCAGCTATACGTTGGTCGGCACGCGCATCGAGCTCGGTCTCACGAACCGCGAGATCCGTCGCGTGAAAGCCCTCGGCGCCGGGCAGGCGAGCGGCGCCGATTGGACGCTCACCGCCGACACCATTCACCTGGCGCTCGAGCGCCGCAAACTCCAGCGGGCGCTCGCCTGGGGCCGCTCCTCCCGGCCGCACGCCGTCTCCAGCCTCCAGACCTTCGACGCCGACTCGCTCGCCCTCGATGCGCCGGACCAGGTGCTCACCGAGCTGCGCGGCTTCGGCAAGGCGTTCTCGACGTCGCAGCGCGATACCACGGCGCGCCGCCGCCCCCCCCCGGTGGCGCGGACGTCCACGCCCTCGCCCAGCCCACGCCCCGGTGCTCCCACCGCGCCGCGCGACACCGTGCTCGCCCGTTGGGTGGAGGGACCGGACTTCATCGCCGGGGACAGCCTCACGGCGCACTGGATGCAGGAACCCGACTCGGCCGGCAAGCCGCGACCGCAGCTGCGAACCATTCTGGCCCGGGGGGCGGCACGGGCCCTCACCCACCTGACGGACGACAAGGACTCGACCGCGGGCCCGTCGCTCAACTACTCGCGCGGGGCGAGCATCGCGATCGCCCTGTCGCACGGCAAGATGGACCGCGTGGTCGCCGGCGGCCGGGCCGACGGCGTCCACCTCGAGCCGCGGCCGCCGCTGCCCGACACGACCAAGCGGGTG
>CAZXKD010000168.1:0-5601 GCA_964641215.1 uncultured Gemmatimonadaceae bacterium | reverse complement strand
TCAGCGCCTCCCTCGGCGCGCGCTACACCACGACACTCGTCCACGACTCTATCGTCGCTCCGTTCGACGTGCGTATCGGCCTCTCCCCGGCCGCTACGCTCGCCGCCAGTCTGCCGTTGGAGGTGCCCTGGACGGCTGATGTGACGCTCGACGTGTCGTACGGGGCAGTCAGCCGTCACGACCAGGGGGGCACCGTCGCGCCGATCACCCACGTCACGACGCTCACGCTCGGCGTGGGACTGCGACGCGACCTGCGGCACGGCTTTTCCGCCTCAGCGGGAGCCGGCCTGCTCGCGTACCTGCCCTCCGAGCGCATCGGGATCTTCCGCGACGGCGGCGGCCCGGTCGTCCCAACGGGCACGGCCGTCCTGGGCTACAGCCCCCCACTCGCCGCGCGCCGCGGCCTCGCACTCGAGGCGCGCTACGACCTGCACGGCTTCCTCACGCCCGCTCTGCGGACCGAAGGGTTTGTGAATTCGACCGTCGTGCACCGCGTCGCGCTCGCGATCCGCTATCGACTCCGGGGAGGCGCTCCACCTTGAAACACGGCATGCTCGCGGCCGCGCTGGTGGGGGCAACCCTCGCCTGCCACGAGCCGACGCTCCCGCCGAACCACGCGCCAGCTTACGCATTCGACTACTTCGGCGACGTGTTTCACTGGCCCGAGGACCGCCTCTCCGTCCGCTTCTTTGCCGACACGCGCGGGGCGATGCGCACCTACGTACAGCGCGGCGTCGACTTGTGGCAGCTGGCGTTTCTGTATGGGGAGTTCCGCGGCGTGCTCGTGGCCGACTCGACCCACGCCGACGTAATCGTGGTGTGGGCCGACAGCGTGCCGCCCGACGTACAACCTGACGAGGGCGCCCCGATCAAGGCCTGCGTCGGCACGACGACCCCCGTGTTCGACGCCTCCGGTGCAGCGCTGGCCGGCCCGATCCACACGTCGCTGGCGGTGCTGACGAGCTCGGCGACGCCCGCCCAGCTCGCTGCCTGCATGCGCCGGACGGTCGTCCACGAGCTCGGCCACAGCCTCGGGCTGTTCCGCGAAGCCCCGGACAGCGTCCCAGCCATCATGAACTCTCCGCCTCTCGTCAGCGCGCCTACCGACAACGACCGGCGAACGGTGGAAGTCCTGTACCACACCCCGCCCACGATCGCGCCGCCGCCGCGATAGTCGGAACGTCGGATAGACGGACGGTCGGATTGTCTCACCCTGTAAGTCCCGTGCTGCCTTCACAATCCGAGTGTGCGCCTGTCCGACTGTCTGACCGTGCTGCTTGACATCCCCATCGCCCGGGCCTAGCATAACCCCTTCCCCAAAAAGGACTTGTGTCCTCGATGTCCAGCCGTCGCCAGGAGGCCCTCGACTACCACGCGCAGGGCCGCCCGGGGAAGATCCAGGTCTCGCCCACCAAGCCCTTCAAGGACCAGCGCGATCTGTCCCTGGCCTATACGCCCGGCGTGGCCGAGCCCTGTCTGGAGATCGCCAAGCACCCGGAGGACGCGTACACCTACACGGCCAAGGGCAATCTCGTTGCCGTGGTGACCAACGGCACCGCCGTCCTGGGACTGGGCAACATCGGCGCCCTGGCGGGCAAGCCGGTCATGGAAGGCAAAGGCATCCTGTTCAAGGCGTTCGCCGACATCGACGTGTTCGATCTGGAGGTGGGGTCCGAGGACCCAGAGGACGTGATTCGCTTCTGCCAACTGCTGGAGCCGACCGTGGGCGGGATCAACCTCGAAGACATCCGCTCGCCCGACTGTTTCCACATCGAGGAGCAGCTGCGGGCGACCCTCGCGATTCCCGTCTTTCACGACGACCAGCACGGCACGGCCATCATCTCGGGCGCGGCGCTGCTCAACGCCCTGGAGCTCGTCGGCAAAGCCATCGGCACGGTCCGCGTGGTGTTCGCCGGGGCCGGCGCCGCGGCCATCGCGACCGCGGAGCACTACGTCCGGCTGGGGGTGCAGCGGGACCGCATCACGCTGTGCGACCAGCAAGGGGTGATCCGCGAGGACCGCGCCGATCTGGATCAATACAAGCGCCGCTTCGCGCACAAGACCAAGCTCCGCACCCTTGCCGAGGCGCTGCGCGGTGCCGACGTCTTCGTGGGCCTCTCGGTCGGCGGGATCGTCACCGGGGACATGCTGCAGGCCATGGCCCGCAAACCCATCGTGTTCGCGCTCGCCAACCCGACGCCCGAGATCATGCCTGACGAGGCGGCGCGGGCGCGCCCCGACGCGATCGTCGCCACCGGTCGCTCCGACTTCCCCAACCAGGTGAACAACGTCCTCGGCTTCCCGTTCATCTTTCGCGGCGCCCTCGACGTCCGCGCCAAGAAGATCAACGAGGAGATGGAGATGGCCGCGACGCGGGCGCTGGCGGCGCTGGCCCGCGAGGAAGTGCCCGACTCGGTGATGCGTGCCTACGGGCTCGAGCGCCTCAAATTCGGCCCCACGTACCTCATTCCCAAGCCGTTCGACCCGCGCGTGCTGCTGTGGGTGGCCCCGGCCGTCGCCTGGGCCGCGGTTGGCTCGGGCGTGGCGGGCCGGGTGATCGACGTGGAGGAGTACCGGGCCCAGCTCGAAGCCCGGCTGGGACGCGCGCGCGAGGTGATGCGGGGCCTGATGACGCGGGCCCAGCAGGACCCCCAGCGCATCGTGTTCCCCGAGGGGGAGGATGTGCGCACCATTCGCGCCGCGCGCATCCTGGCCGACGAGGGGATCGCCCACCCCATCCTGCTCGGCGATCCCGACGCCATCCGCCGTGAGGCCGACGACCTCGGCGTCACCCTCGAGGAGCTCGAGCTCGCCGATCCCCTGGACGCGGCCAGCGGCGAAACCTTCGCGCAGGAATTGTGGGCCCGGCGCCAGCGCCGCGGCATCACCCTGCGCGAGGCCCGGACCCGGGTGAAGGACCCGATGTATCACGGGCTGCTGATGCTGCGCGCCGGACGCGCCGACGCCCTGGTCGCCGGTGCGGACATGTACTACCCCGACGCCATCCGCCCCGCGCTCGAGGTGATCGGCGCCGAGCCGGGTCGCAAACACGTCAGCGCCATCTACATGTTGGTGCTGCCGCAGCAGACGTTCTTCTTCGCCGACTGCACGGTGAACATCGATCCCGACGCCGAGACGCTGGCGGAGATCGCCTCCGCGACGGCGCAGTTCGTGTGGCGGCTGGGGATCGAGCCACGCGTGGCACTGCTGTCCTTCTCCAACTTCGGCTCGGTGAAGCACCCCGCCGCCGACAAGGTGCGCCGCGCGGTTGAGCTACTGCATGAGCGGGAGCCGGAATTGCAGGCGGATGGCGAGATGCAGGCCGACACCGCCGTCGTGGAGCGGCTGCTGACCCGCACCTATCCCTTCGCCCACCTGCGCTCTGCAGCTAACGTATTGATTTTCCCAAGCTTAGACGCGGCAAACATCGCCTACAAGCTGCTCGACCGATTGGGGGGAGCGCAGGCCATCGGCCCTATCTTGGTGGGCATGGCACAGCCCGTGCATCTCTTGCAACGTGGGTCGGAAGCGAATGATATCGTGAACATGGCCGTCATCGCCGCCGTCGACGCACAGGAGCACGGGCGTCTGCGACGGCCCGCGCCCTAGAGGGAGTCATGGGGATCGAAGTGCACCGCTCGGCGACGCCACGTGCCGGAGCCTCCCGACGCTCCGTCGCCGGGCTCGAGCTCGCGGGGCTGGCGCCGCAGGGCCCGGTCCACTGGAACCTGACGCCGCCCGAGCTCTACGAGCACGCGGTGCGGCGCGGCGAAGGGGTGATCGCCGAGCGTGGGCCGTTCTGCGCCGTCACGACGCCGCACACCGGCCGCAGCCCCGGCGACAAGTTCCTCGTGCGCGAGCCGAGCAGTGCCGACCACATCTGGTGGGGCAAGGTGAACCAGCCGCTCGAGCCGGCCCACTTCGAGCGGCTGCAGCAGGACGTGCTGCGGCACCTGAACGAGCAGGAGCTGTTCGTGCGCGACCTGTACGCCGGTGCCGACCCGGCTTACCGGGTGCCGATCCGGTTCATCACTCCCACCGCCTGGCAGGCGCTGTTCGTCTACAACATGTTCCTGCGCCCCAGTCTCTCGGAGCTCGTGGACTTCACGCCGGGGTATCAGGTGCTCCACGCCCCTGAGTACCACGCCGATCCGGCGGCCCACGGCACCAACTCGGGAACGTTCATCGTCGTGAACCTGGCACAGCGGACCATTCTCGTGGGCGGGACCCGCTACGCCGGCGAGCTGAAGAAGTGCGTCTTCACCATCCTGAACTACCTGTTGCCGCGACAGGGCGTGTTTCCGATGCACTGTGCGGCGAACCTCGGCGAGGCGGGCGACGTCGCCCTGTTCTTCGGGCTCTCCGGCACCGGCAAGACCACCCTCTCCGCCGACCCGGAGCGGAGGCTCATCGGCGACGACGAGCACGGCTGGAGTGAGCGCGGCATCTTCAACTTCGAGGGCGGCTGCTACGCCAAAGTGATCCGCCTCTCCCGCGACGGCGAGCCGGAGATCCACGCCACCACCCGCATGTTCGGCACCGTGCTCGAGAACGTCGTCGTGGATCCCGAAACGCGGGCCATCGACCTCGACTCCGACCGCATCACGGAAAACACGCGGGCCTCCTATCCGATCCATTTCATCCCGAATCACCTCCCGGGCGGGATGGCGGGGCACCCGTCGCACATCGTCTTGCTGACGTGTGATGCCTTCGGGGTGATGCCGCCGATCGCGCGGCTCACCCCGGCGCAGACCATGTACCACTTCCTGTCCGGCTATACCGCCAAGGTGGCGGGCACCGAGCGCGGCGTCACGGAGCCCAAACCGACCTTCTCGACCTGCTTCGGCGCGCCGTTCCTGCCGTTGCATCCGCACGTGTACGCCGAGATGCTGGGCGAGCGGATCGCCCGGCACGGCGTGCAGTGTTGGCTGGTGAACACCGGCTGGACCGGTGGAAGCGTCGGCGTCGGGCAACGCATGCGCCTCAGCTACACCCGTGCGATGGTCCGCGCCGCCCTGGCGGGACGGCTGGACCGCGCGGCCACGGGGCGCGAGCCGGCCTTCGAGCTCGAGGTCCCGGCCCGGGTGCCCGGCGTGCCCGACGAGATTCTGCAACCGCGCGCCACCTGGGCCGACCGCGCCGCCTACGATGCCATGGCGCACAAGCTCGCGGACCTGTTTCGGCAGAACTTCCAACAGTTCACCGATCGGGTGCACCCCGCTGTGCGGGAGGCCGGCCCGCGCTTGTGAGCCAGTTCGAGGTCCTCCGCGACCCGCTCTGGAACAACATTCGACTGGACCGCGAGGCGCTCGCCGTGGCGGACACTCCCCCGGTGCAGCGCCTCCGCTACGTGCGACAGCTGGGACACGCTTTCCTGGTCTACCCCGGCGCCACCCACACGCGTTTCGAGCACGCTCTCGGCGCGTACCACCTGGCCCGGCGCGCGCTCAGCCAGCTGGAGGAGAGCGGGACGCGCATCGACCCGCACGACGCGCAGCGCATCCGGCTCGCCGCCCTGCTCCACGACATCGGGCACTATCCCTTTTCGCACGCCCTCGAGGAGGCGGGGCTCCCCGCGCACGAGGGCCTGGCCGCGCGCCA
>CAZXKD010000167.1:0-5737 GCA_964641215.1 uncultured Gemmatimonadaceae bacterium | reverse complement strand
TCACCCTCTCGGATGGAATTGCTTGTGGACCGTCCGCAGATAGTCCCGGTCCACATGCGTGTACAGCTGCGTCGTCGTGAGGTCCGCATGCCCCAGCATCTCCTGCACCGCCCGCAGGTCCGCCCCGCCCTCGAGCAGATGGGTCGCGAACGTATGGCGCAAGGTGTGCGGCGTGACCCGCTTGGCGATCCCGGCGCGCCGCGCCGCCTGCTTGATCACCCCCCATGCGCCCACGCGCGACAGCGGCCGCCCGCGCGCGTTGAGAAACACCACCCCCCGTCCCTGCCCGCGGTCCAGCGTGGGCCGGATCTCGCGCGCGTACAACGCCACCGCCCCCAGCGCCCGCCGCCCCACCGGCACGAGCCGCTCCTTCGCCCCCTTGCCGAACAGGCGCGCGATGCCGTCCTCAAACAGCACGTCCTGCTGCTTCACCCCCACCAGCTCGGAGACGCGCGCGCCGGTCGCATACGCAAGTTCCAGCAAGGCGTGGTCACGAATGCCCAGCGGCGTGTCGGTGTCCGGTGCCTCGATCAGCTTCCCCACCTCCACCACGGTGAGCACACTGGGGAGCACGCGCCACTGCTTGGGGGACTCGAGCCGCTCGCTGGGGTCGCGCGCCGCGTGACCCTCGCCGACCAGAAACTTGTAGTAGGTACGAATCGCGGAGATCTGCCGGCGGATCGTCGCCGGCGAGAGACCGGCATCCTTCAAGTGATAAATGAACTCCCGCAGCTGGGACGCCGTCAGCTCATCGGGACGGCGGGCTCCGACGCTGCCGGCCCAGCCCGCCAGCCGCGCCATGTCCCGCGCGTAGCTCTCCACCGTGTGCCGGCTGTTGCCCGCCTCGAGAGCGAGGTAGTCGCGGAATTGCTCGAGACGAAAGGCGGTCAGATCCAGCGACGCACCCGCGCCTTGTAGTCCAGGTACGCCGCGCCGAACTTGGCCTCGAGATAGCGCTCTTCCTTCGCGATCACGAGCCGCCGTACTGCGACGATCATCAGCGGCAACAGCACCAACGGCCAGACGGTGTTGAACAGCGCGGTCAGGCCGACGTACAGCGCCGCCAGACCGAGGTACATGGGATTGCGAGTCAAGCGATACGGGCCGTCGACGACGAGGGTAACGACCGGCTTCCTGGGGTCGGGGGTATTCCCGGTGGCGCGAAACAGTCCGACTGCCGTGCCGGACAGCAGCACCGCCGCCGCCACTAACGGCCAGCCGACCAGCCGAACTGCCGTCACTGACGGCAGCCACGGCACCGGCACCGCGCGCCCCACCAGCCAGCCGGCAAGCCACGGCAGGGCGTACAGCAGCGGCGGCGGGAAGCGCACGCCCGAGGAATCGCCGGGCCCCGTCATGCCTTGAGCCTCTCGAGATAGTGCTTGCGCAGCTTCGCCACCTTGGGCGCGATCACCGCGCGGCAATACCCCTGCGTGGGATTGCGACGGAAGTAGTCCCGATGATACTCCTCGGCCGGATAGAACGCCTTCAGGGGCACGACCTCCGTCACGATGGGATCGTCCCATACCTTCGCGGCCTCGAGCTCGGCGATCACCGCGGCAGCGGTGTCTTTCTGCTGTGGTGAATGGTAGAAGATGGCGGAACGGTACTGCGTGCCTTCGTCCACTCCCTGACGGTTCAGCGTGGTGGGATCGTGGATCAGGAAGAACACCTCGAGCAGCTCCCGGTAGCTCACGACCGCCGGGTCGAACTCGATTTGCACCACCTCGGCGTGCCCGGTGCGGCCGGTGCACACGGCCTCGTACGTCGGATTGAGCACCGTGCCCCCCGAGTAACCCGAGGTCACCTTGGTCACGCCCTTCAACTGTTGAAACACCGCCTCCAAACACCAGAAGCAGCCACCGGCGAGCGTCGCCATCTCCATGAGAACCTCTCCCCTCTCCCCTCTCCCTAGTCTGTGAGTCTCCGCCAAATCCAGAATGCGACCGCAGCCAACAGGGCCACAGCGACAAGCCCGAGCACCCGATTCACGTGGGCCAACGCTCTCAGAACGTCCTCGAAATTGGTGCCGAGCGCGGCAACGAGGAAGGTGATGGCCCCGTACCACAGCCCCGATGCGACGGCCATCGGGACGAGCGCCCGCGCCGGCGGCACCTGGGCGATCCCCGCGAACGGCGGCACCACCGCGCGCCACACCGGCAACAGGCGCGACAGGAAGATCCCCCACAGGCCGTGCCGGTGATACGCGGCTGCGATATGCTGCAGTACCTGCGGCGGCACCAGCCTGCGACCGATCGGGCCCGCGAAGAACGGCGGCCCGTAGCGCCGTGCCACGGCGTACACCCCCGCCGCCGACCCGACGTTGGCGATCCAGGTCACGAGGAACACGGCCCAGACGTCCAGGGTTCCCCGCCCCGCGAGAAACCCGCCCAGCGCCACGGCGGTATCGGCGGGCACGGGCGGAAACACGTTCTCCACCGCGGCGAGCAGCCCGATCAGGGCGTAGAGAGGGCCGGGCGGAAGGGATTCGAGGGTGGCGAGGAAACCCCTCACTACGTCAGCACCGCTACCGCCATCACCGCCACCCCTTCCCCGCGTCCGATCCACCCCATCCCCTCGTTGGTCTTGGCCTTCACCGAGACAGTGGACGGCGGCACCAGCAGCGCGCCGGCGAGCCGCTCCTGCATCGCCTCGATGTGCGGGGCGAGCTGAGGGCGCTCGCAGATCACGGTGATGTCCGCCTGGACGAATTCGTGTCCCGCCTCCAGGGTCTTGAGATACGCCTGGTTGAGCAGCCGGATGGAGTCGGCGTTCTTCCAGCGAGGGTCAGTGTTGGGGAACAGCCGGCCGATGTCGCCCAGCCCCGCGGCGCCGAGGATGGCGTCGGTGAGGGCGTGCGCCACCGCGTCCGCGTCGGAGTGACCTTCGAGACCCTTGGTGTGCGGGATCTCCACCCCGCCCAGAATCAGCTTGCGGCGGTCGGCGAATCGGTGCGCGTCGTAGCCGATGCCGACGCGCATCTCAGACCTTGAGGATCCGGACGGCGAGGTGGGCGGCGTTCTTGGCGTTGTCCACGCCCACCGTGGCCACCGGGACGCCGGGCGGCACCTGCACGGTCGCGAGTAGGGCGTCGAGGCCGTTCAGCGGCCCCACGGCGAACGGCACGCCGATCACAGGGAGGTCAGTGAGCGAGGCGGCAAACCCCGGCAGAGCGGCCGATAATCCTGCTCCGGCGATGATCACCTTGAAGCCCTGGCCCCGGGCCCCGGACACCAGCTTTGCGGTCTTATCGGGCTCACGGTGTGCCGACGACACGCGGAACTCATACGAGACGCCCGCCTTCGAGAGCACCTCGAACGCGGGCTCGATCCGGGGCTTGTCACTCTCGGACCCCACGAGGATCAGCACGTCTGCCGTCACGTTTCTCGTTTCCCGCTTCTCGTTTCCCGTGTCACGCCGCATCCTCGAGGATCGTGTAATCCTGCCGGCGTTGCTTGGGCGTGTAGCCCGCGTCGGCGATCAGGTGCTGCATTTCGGCCAGCGTGGTCCGGTAGGTCGTTCCGGCGGCGGAGACCACGTTCTCCTCCATCATCAGCGAGCCGAAGTCGTTGGCCCCGAACCGCAGCGCCACCTGCCCCACCTTCAGCCCCATCGTCACCCACGATGCCTGGATGTTGGGGACGTTGTCCAGCACGACGCGGGCGATCGCTTGCGCCCGCAGATACGTCACGGCGTCGGTCTTGGGGATGTGCGCCAGCTCGGAGTTCTCGGGTTGCAGCGGCCAGCAGATGAACGCCGTGAATCCCTTGGTGCGCCGCTGCACCGCCTTGACGCGGAACAGGTGCTCGACGCGGTCGGCGAGCGACTCGCCCAGGCCGTACATCATCGTCACCGACGTCTTCAGCCCCAGCCGGTGCGCGATCTCCATCACCTCGAGCCAGCGGTCGGCGCCCGCTTTCTTCCTCGCGACCTGATCGCGGATGCCTTGCACCAGGATCTCGCCGCCCCCGCCGGGAATCGAGTCGAGCCCCGCCGCGACCAGCTCCCGGATGACCTCCTCGATGGTCATGCCGAACCGCCCGGCGAAGAAGTCCACTTCCGACGGCGAGAAGCCGTGGATGTGAATGGGGTGATGCCGCTTGATGTAGCGCAGCAGGTCCAGGTACCACTCGAACGGCACGTAGGGGTTGTGGCCCCCCTGCATCAGGATCTGCACGCCGCCGATCGCCTTCAGCTCGTCGATCTTGCGGCCGATCTCCTCGTACGAGAGGAGATACCCCTCGGCGTGCTTGGGCCGCCGGTAGAACGCGCAGAACTTGCAGTCGGCGACGCAGACGTTGGTGTAGTTGACGTTGCGATCGATGATGTAGGTGACGACGTTCTCGGGATGCAGCCGCCAGCGCGCCTGGTCAGCGAGCGCGCCCAGCTCGAGCAGCGAGGCCCGCTCGTACAGCTCGAGCGCATCGCGGAACTCCGGGGAGGAGCGATCGACGCGGTCGGGAGTGACGGTGATCATCGCTCAGGCCACGTGCAGGAACTGGAGCGAGCCATCGGGCACGATGCCGTCGGCCGCGAGCCGCCGGAAAAAGTCCGTCAGGCCGGCGAGGTGCTTGTAGCTGAGCGCGTAGTCCAGTCCGGCGAGATACTCGCGGCAGGCGGGCACCGCGATCCCCGTGGCCAGCGCGGCGGCGGCGGCGAGGTCGTCGAGATGCGCGAGGCCCCACGCGCGGGAGGCGAGCAGCGCTTCATGGCTCCGCCGCACCGCGGCGGGGTCAGCCGACCGCCGGGCAGCCCATACCGCGAAGACGAACGGCAACCCGGTCCACCGCTGCCACTCGGCGCCGAGGTCGTAGCGGTGGGGATACGACCCCCGCTCGGCGAGCAGCAGCGCCGGATCCCCGATCACCAGAATCGCCTCGTGGGGCAGCTCGGCCAGATGATCGAGATCGCTCGCCTCGGCGCGCGCCTCGGCGAAGCGGGGGCGGATCTTCCATACCTCGCGGCACAACAGCTCCAACAACGCGACGGAGGTTCGGGATGAGGCGCTCAGCAGCACCGTCCGCCCGTCCAACTGTCCCACCGTCCGACGACTCATCAGGACCACGCTGCGCACCGGCCCGTCGCAGGAGATGGCCAGGTCCGGCAGCAGCACCAGGTCGCGGGCGTGGCGCGCGTACTCGACGGCGCTGATCACGCTCACATCGAGCTCGCCGGCCACCAACAGATCGTTCAGCTCGGCGGGCGTGCCGGTCACGAGCTCGCCCGGCGCGGCCACGACGCCCCGGTCGATCGCGCCATAGACCGGGTAGCAGTTGATGTAGCCGATTCGACCGAGCTTCATTCGGCAGTCTCTACTGCCACGCCGCCGTCGTCCGCCCCCCCCCGACCGGCTGACCGCCTGACCGCTCTGGCGGTCTTGCGGTGCTCGATCTGGAACAGGCCTCCGACCGGCGCCGGGCCTTCGGGGCGCGCGGAGCGCTGCCCCGGCACCCAATCTTCGAACGTGCGCACGGTCTGGTAGAGGGAGTCGCGCTCGACCGCCACCTTCCCCGCCCCGCGGATCAGCTCCACGATCTCGTCGTAGGAGAGCCACATCGGCGTCGGCGCGCCGGCCTCGTGATAGACCCGCTCGAACACCACCGTGCCCTCGAGATCGTCGCACCCAAAGGTGAGGCCGATCTGCGAGATGAACGGCGTCACCATCGGCCAATGGGTCTTCACGTGCGGGATGTTGTCCAGCAGCAGGCGCCCCACCGCGATGTTCTTGAGGTCGTCA